>DASUWN010000037.1:0-28523 GCA_036378395.1 Candidatus Dormiibacterota bacterium
CGTCGGCGGCCGCGCCGATCGGCTCCGTGGTCAGGTCGATGTCCATGGTGCCTGCCAGCGCGTACGCGACGACCAGCGGCGGCGAGGCCAGGTAGTTGGCCGCCACCAACGGGTGGATGCGTGCCTCGAAGTTGCGGTTGCCGGAGAGCACAGCGACCACGTTCAGGTTGCGCTCCTGGACCACCGCCTCGATCTCGGGCGAGGCCAGCGGGCCGGAGTTGCCGATGCAGGTCGTGCAGCCGTAGCCGACCAGGTAGAAGCCGAGCTTCTCCAGGTGATCCATGAGCCCGGCCTGCTTGAGGTAATCGGTGACCACCCGCGAGCCGGGGGCGAGCGACGTCTTCACATAGGCGGGCACCTCGAGTCCGGCCTCGACCGCCTTCTTGGCGAGCAGGCCGGCGGCCACCATTACCGAGGGGTTGGAGGTGTTGGTGCAGGAGGTGATGGCCGCGATCACGATCGAGCCGTTGCGAACGCCCACTTCGGGCGGAGCCGCCACCGCGACGCCGGTGCCGAGCTCGTCGGCTTCGCGCAGCTCGCGCTTCTTGGTCGCGTCGGTGGCGCCGCCCTCGCCCTTGAAACGGCCGAGCTCAGGGTCCGGCTCCTCGCCGTCGCCCTCGGAGAAGGCGGCGTGGAAGCTCTTCCAGGCGTGGGGCAGCGGCACCCGGTCCTGCGGCCGCTTCGGACCGGCAACGGAGGGCTCGACGCTGGCCAGGTCGAGGTCGAGCAGCTCGCTGAAGGTCGGGGTTGGCATCCCGTCCTCGCGGAAGAGGCCCTGGGCGCGACAGTAGGTCTCGACCAGCTGGATCAGGTCGTCGGGCCGCCCGGTCGTCCTCAGATAGCGCAGCGTCTGCGCGTCGACCGGGAAGAGGGCCGAGGTGGCGCCGTACTCCGGGCACATGTTGGAGAGGGTGGCGCGGTCGGCGACCGTCAGCGTGGAGAGCCCGTCGCCGCAGAACTCAACGAACTTGTTGACCACCCCGTGCCGGCGCAGCATCTCGGTCAGGGTCAGCACCAGGTCGGTCGCCGTCGAGCCGGCGGGCAGCGAACCGCTGAATCGGACGCCGACCACGACCGGCGGCGGCAGGTACATCGGCTGGCCGAGCATGGCCGCCTCGGCCTCGATGCCGCCCACGCCCCAGCCGAGGACGCCGAGGCCGTTGACCATCGTGGTGTGGGAGTCGGTGCCGACCAGCGTGTCGGGAATGGCGACTTTGTGCCCGTCGACGTCGCGAACCTGTACCACGCGCGCCAGGTGCTCCAGGTTGACCTGGTGGCAGATCCCCATTCCGGGGGGAACCACGCTGAAGTTGTGGAAGGCCTGCTGCGCCCAGCGCAGCAGCGCGTAGCGCTCGCCGTTGCGCTCGTACTCGCGCTCGATGTTGTCGTGGTAGGCGCGCACGTTGCCGAAAACGTCGACCTGGACCGAGTGGTCGATGACCAGGTCGGCGGGAACCTGGGGGTCGATCCGCGCGGGGTCGCCGCCCATGGCCGCCATGGCGCTCCGCATCGCGGCCAGGTCGACCACCGCGGGCACGCCGGTGAAGTCCTGCAGCAGAACCCGTGCCGGCGTGTAGGGCACCTGCGCGTCATCCGGGGGAGGCTTGGGCCAGCTGGCGAGCGCGCGGACGCTGACCTCGTTGACGCGCCCCGCCTCGAGGTCGCGAAGCAGCATCTCGAGGAGGACTTTGATCGTCATCGGCAGCTCGTCGGGGTCGCCGTAGCCGAGGTCCCGCGCTCTCGCCAGGGCGTGGTAGTCGAGGTCGGTGCCCTGAAGTCGAGCGCGAGTTTGGGTCATGTTGTGGATGCTACTCGGACGGCTGGATCGCCTCGACGGTGATGCCCCAGGTGGCGGTGAAGGCCTCGCCCGGGCCCAGCGGCTTGACGTCCTCGCCGGTCTGGAAGGCGTTGGGCGGACAGGTCATCGGCTCCACCGCCAGCCCGCGCCGCCGCTGGTCGGGGGCCAGGGTGTCGCCGGTGAAGAGCATGAGGTGGGGGAAGCCGGCGTCCATCCAGACGGTGACGCGCCGGCGGCGCCCACTCATGACGACCCGGGCCAACCCGTCGGCGTCTCGCTCCAGGTCGGTATAGGGCGCGTCCAGCATCCGCCGGCCGATGCGCCGCGGCCGGCGCAGGTCGTGCTTGCCGGCGACCGGGGCCCGTTCGCCGGTCGGGACCTGGCGGCGGTCGACCAGCAGCCGGGTCCGCGCCGGGCTCTCGACCCGGGCGGAATCGATGCCGCCGTCGTCGACCCGGATGTAGGGGTGCTGGCCGGCGCCGAAGGGCAGCGGCTCGCTGCCGAGGTTGCGGCCCGTGATCGCGACCCGGAGCCCGCCCGCCGTCAGCGCGTACTCGATGCTGGCGGCCAGCGTGAACGGATACCCGGGCTGGGGGTGGAGAACGGCCTCGACGGTCACGCGGTCGGCGCCGTGGTCGGTGAAGCTCCAGCGCTGCCAGCGCAGCAGCCCATGGATCGCGTTCCGCTTGGAGGGCTCGGTCAGCGCCAGCTGGTGGCTCTGACCGGCGAAATCGTAGCGGCCGTCGCGCAGGCGGTTGGGCCAGGGGATCAGCGGAGCGCCGCGGCCACCAGTGCACATCTGGTCGACCCGGTAGCCGTCGAGCACGTCAAAGCCGCCGACCTGGTAGCTGCGGAGGCCGCCCCCGACCTCGACGATGACCGCGCGCTGGTTGCCGTGGCCGATCTCGCATTGCGCGCCGGATGGTGGCGGCGCCTCTTCCAAACCGGCTGAGAAGACTAGCTGGGACTTAGAAGAGAGGTCGTGCGTGCCGCGGCGCGGTGATGATCCGGATCAGGGCGACGACCCCCCAGCCGATCAGCAGATAGATCGCGATCGCGAACAGCGAGCTCGGCTCGAAGACGAAGTAGCCCTGCGCGGTGTCGGCGAAGATGCCGCGGAAGGGCGCCACCAGCGGCGCCGTGACTGAGTACAGGAAGGCGACGAATTCGGCCTGGGTAGAGGCGCCAAGCAGCTTGAGGCAGAAGCGCAACCCGATCAGGGTCACGATCACGCCGATCACGAACCAGGCGACCTGGACCGCGCGGTAGTTGTATGGCGTGGTGGCTACGGGCGTTTCCACGGGCACCGCCGGAGGCTGGCTCCAGCGTTCCTCGCGCTCGTAGCGGCCAGGACTCTCGGGGCCGGCCGTGACCGGCGCCTCGTCATAGCGTTCTCGGTGTTCGTACACGATGAATTCCGACATCAAGGCTATCACGTTCTGGCCCGGGCTCCCCGACTTTTTCTAGAAATTCGGGCCTTCAGCCCGCGCGGTTAGCCCGAGTTTCTGGAAAGACCGGTTCGGACCCGGCCAGCGCCAGTGCCGCCGCGATGTGCGAGTAGTGGGTGAGTCCTTGCGGGAAGTTGCCCAGCATCTCGCCCGCGCGGGTGTCGAACTCTTCCGCGAACAGGCCAAGGTCGTTGCCGGTGCTGGCCACCCGGTCGAACGCTTCTCGCGCCTCTTCGATCCGGCCTTGCCATGCCAGGGCCTCGGCCAGCCAGAAGGTGCAGGGAAGAAAGGTGCCCTCCTGGCCGCTCAGCCCGTCGTCGGTGCGTTCCGTCCGGTAGCGCAGCAGCAGGCCGTCGACCAGGAGCTCATGGCGGATCTCTTCCACCGTCCGCAGCATCCGCGGGTCCTTCCAGTCCACGAAGCCGGCATCGGGCAGCAGCAGGAGCGCGGCGTCCATCTCCGGCTTGCCGAAGGCCTGGATGAACACGCCCCTGTCGGGGTCGTAGCCGTGGGTCTCGATCGCCTCGCGCATGCGCCTGGCGGCCCGCCGCCAGCGCGTGACCGGCGCCGGGCGCCCCATGTCGGCCGCGAGGGCCAGGCCGCGATCGACAGCCACCCAGCAGAGGGCCTTGGAGTGCACGAAGTGCAGTGGATCGCCGCGGATCTCCCACAATCCGCGGTCCGGCTCCTCCCAGCGTTCGATGGCGGTGTCGACGAGATCGACCAGGAATCGCCAGTAGTCGTCGTCCGGGGTCTGGCCCCGCCGGTGCCAGCGCCAGGTGAGGAGCATCAGCTCGCCGTAGGCGTCGAGCTGCAGCTGCTTCGCGGCCGCGTTGCCAACCCGCACCGGCTGGGCGCCGCGATAGCCCTCCAGCAGCGCAATCTGGATCTCGGTCAGCCGGCGCTCGCCGCCCAGGCCGTACATGATCTGCAGGTCCTTGGCGCTACCGGCCGCGCTGCGCTGGATGAAGCGGCGGAAGCCGTCCGCTTCCCGGTCGTAGCCCGCGTCGGCCAGTGAGCGAACGCTGAACGAGGAATCCCGGATCCAGCTGAACCGGTAGTCCCAATTCCGCTCCCCGCCGGGGGACTCCGGCAGGGAGGTCGTGGGCGCGGCGGCGATGGCCCCCGTGGGAGCGTTGACCAGGGCCCGCAGCACCAGCGCCGAGCGGCGGACGGCGGAGGCGTCGGGGCCGCTGATGCCACCCCGGCCGGCCCAGTTCTGCCACCACTCAACGGTCTCCTGGAGCCGTTCGTCATAGCTCGCCGGGGTCACCCGATCCGGCCCTTCATGCTCCAGCGATTCGGGCGGAAACCACTCCAGCGAGAGGTGCACGCGCTCGTCGGCCTGGACCGTGAACTCGCTGACCAGATCGTGGTCGCTGCCGCCCATGAGCTCCGCGTCGCAGCTGACGAGCAGGCTTTGACTGCCCCCAATCGCGGCGGCGATTCCGGGCGCCCGATGCTGGATCCAGGGCTTGACCTCGCCGTAGTCGAAGCGGGGCCGGACCAGCAGCTTGAGCTCGACCGTGCCCCGGACGCCCTCGATGACCCGGAGCAGCTGGCGATGGGGTGCCAGCCGCCCGCCCTGCCGCATCGTGAAGCAGTCGATCACGGCGGCCTCGCCCGATCTGGATGCAAAGGTCGTGCGCAGGACCATGGTGTCGCGGATGTAGGCGCGGGTGGTGGCAAAGCGCCTGCCCTGAGGAACGACCGCGCAGAAGCCGCCGTGGTCCCAGTCCAGCAGGCGGCCGAAAACGCTGGGCGAGTCGGTCCGCGGCATGCAGCACCAGTCGATGGATGCGGTCCGGGAGATCAGGGCCGTCGAGTGGCAGTCGCTGATCAACCCGTAGTCGGCGATCGGCGGGTACGGCGCCTTAGCGGTCGCTATTGAGGACCTCCGCCAGCCGCCGGGGGCGGGGATCGGAGCGCAGCTCCTCCAGCGTCAGGGGCAGCCGCAGCGTCCAGTTCTCGGAGTCTTGAGTGCCCGGGCGGTTGGGCCGGCGGCGGACGCCGGCCAGGTCCTCGAGGGTCGCCGCCAGCAGCCGCGAGGGGGCCGCGGCCAGCAGCCGGTAGACGGCCTCGAGCACGGCCTCCGGCGGCGCGTTTGGCTTCAGGCCGGTCTCGCGCAGCAGCCGCGCCCGCACCTCGGGCATCGGGTCCTCGCGGGTCCACACTCCGAACAGCGTGGGCAGGTCGTGCGTGGTCAGGGCAGCGAGCGCCTCGGCCGGATAGTCGCTCGGAGGTCCCGGCTCGAACCAGAGCAGCCGGTAGGAGAGCACGCGATGCCGGCGCAGGCGCTGCCGCACCTCTGCCTCGACCGTGCCCAGGTCCTCGCCGATGACGTAGGCGCGCGCCCGGACGCTCTCCAGCGCCAGCACGTCGAGCAGCTCGCCGGCCGGGTAGCGGACGTAGGCGCCCGCCTCCGGCCCGGACCCGACCGGGATCCAGAAGAGGCGGAAGAGCCCCATCACGTGGTCGAGGCGGAGCCCGGCCGCGCGCCGGAAGTTGGCGCGCAGGGTCTCGACGAAGGGCGCATAAGCCGCCGCCCGCAGCCGCCAGGGGTCGAAGGGCGGCAGGCCCCAGTCCTGGCCGGCGCGGTTGAAGGGATCGGGGGGCGCGCCGACCGAGATGCCGGAGGCCAATTGGTCCTGGAAGGCCCAGGCGTCGGCGCCGTCGGGGTGGACCCCGACCGCGACGTCGGCGACCAGGTGCGTGCGGCGGCCGGAGGCAGCCGCCAGCTGGCGGTCGAGCTGCAGCTGGAGCCACTCGTGGAACCGCACGCGACCCTCGTTCTCGGCGCCGAAGCGGGCGACGGCGGCGCTCCGCGGATGCCGGTACTCCTCCGGCCACCGCTGCCACGGTCGGCCGAGGCGCTCGCTCAGCACGCAGAAGGTCGCGTAGTCGGTGAGTCCGGGCAGGGCTTCACGCAGCGCCCGCAGCTCGGAGTCGGCCCGCGCGCCGGTGCGCTCCCAGGCCGCCTCGAGGGCCGCCAGCTTCGCGGGATAGACGCGGTCGCGCTCGATCCGCTCCCCCGCTTCGACCAAAGGCAGCCCTTCCACCCGCAGGTAGAGCGGGTTCATGAAGCGGCGGCTGGAAGGGTAGTAAGGACTCGGCTCCTGGGGCAGGCCGGGCAGCGCCGAGTGGAGCGGGTTGAGGAGCAGGAACCGCGCGCCCAGCTCCGACGACCAGGTCGCGAGCTGCCCGAGATCGACGAAGTCGCCGATGCCCTGGCTGCCGCTCGAAAGCAGCGAGTAGAGCTGGACCGCAAAGCCCCAGCCGCGCGCCGAGCGGGGCAGGTGGCAGCGGGCCGGGCAGACGATCAGCGGTCGTTCGCCAGCGCCGGCCAGTCTGTGGTAGCCGAGTGGCAGGTCCCCTGGCAGGCAGCCGGAGAGCTCATGGGTGGCGCCGTCCTCGGTGATCAGCTCCGGCTCGGGCACCTCTACGCGGTCGCCGCGCTTCACCACCAGGGGGCCACCGGCGGGCGGCGCTTCCGAGCCGGCCTTCATGGCGGCCAGGATCGCGCTCACGGTTTCATCGGCCGCCGCGTGCCAGGAGCCGGCCGCGTCGTGGTAGCCGCTCTCGACGCCCCACGCCCGGCCGGATTCCACCGAGTTGGTAGCTTAGGGTCCGCACATGCAGGTCTGGCCCGGGACGCCATTTCCACTCGGGGCCAGCTTCGAGGGGACGGGGACCAACTTCTCCCTCTTCTCGGAGGTCGCGCAGCGGGTCGAGCTCTGCCTCTTCGACGATGAGGAGAACGAGACGCGGGTCGAGCTCGAGGAGCAGACCGCGCTCTGCTGGCACGCTTACCTGCCCAACATCTACCCGGGGCAGAAGTACGGCTTCCGCGTCGACGGTCCCTACGAGCCCAAGCGGGGGCTGCGCTGCAACCCGGCCAAGCTGCTGCTCGATCCCTACGCCAAGGCGATCGAGGGCCAGGTTCGCTGGAACGACGCCGTCTTTCCGTACCCGATGGGCAAGCAGGACCTGACGCCCGACCGCCGCGACAGCGCGCCCTACGTGCCCAAGTCGGTCGTGATCAGCCCCTGGTTCAACTGGAACGGTGACCACCCGCCCAAGACGCCGATGCACGAGACGGTCATCTACGAGGTCCACGTCAAGGGTTTCACCTGCAACCATCCGGACGTCCCCGCCGAGCAGCGCGGCACCTACCTGGGCCTCGCCTCACCGGCGGCGGTCGATCACTTCCGGCGGCTGGGCGTGACCGCGGTCGAGATCATGCCCGTCCACCAGTTCGTGCACGACCACGACCTGGTCGAGCGCGGCCTTCGCAACTACTGGGGCTACAACTCGATCGGCTACTTCGCGCCCCACAACGAGTACGCGGCGTTCGGCCAGCGCGGGCAGCAGGTGCAGGAGTTCAAGGAGATGGTCAAGGCCCTGCACCAGGCCGGCATCGAGGTGATCCTGGACGTGGTTTACAACCACACCGCGGAAGGCAACCACCTGGGGCCGGTGCTGTCCTTCAAGGGCATCGACAACGGCGCCTATTACCGCCTGATGGCCGACGACCAGCGCTTCTACATGGACTACACCGGCACCGGCAACAGCCTCAACATGCGGCACCCGCACGTCCTCCAGCTGATCATGGACAGCCTTCGGTACTGGGTCCTGGACATGCACGTGGACGGGTTCCGCTTCGACCTCGCCGCCACCCTCGCCCGCGAGCTCCACGACGTCGACCGCCTGTCGGCGTTCTTCGACCTGATCCAACAGGACCCCGTCCTCTCCCAGGTCAAACTGATCGCCGAGCCCTGGGACGTGGGCGAGGGCGGCTACCAGGTGGGCAACTTCCCGGTCCTCTGGTCGGAGTGGAACGGCCGCTACCGCGACACCGTGCGCGACTACTGGCGCGGGGAGCCGGCCACGCTTTCCGACTTCGCTTACCGGTTCACCGGCTCCTCCGACCTCTACGAATCGAGCGGCCGCCGGCCCTCGGCCTCGATCAACTTCGTGACCGCGCACGACGGCTTCACGCTCGGCGACCTCGTCTCCTACAACGACAAGCACAACGAGGCCAACAAGGAGAGCAACCGCGACGGCGAGTCCTTCAACCGGTCCTGGAACTGCGGGGTCGAGGGCCCGACCGACGACGCCAAGGTCAACGCGCTGCGCGACCGCCAGAAGCGCAACTTCCTGGCCACGCTGCTGCTCTCCCAGGGCGTCCCCATGCTGCTCGGCGGCGACGAGATCGGGCGCAGCCAGGGCGGCAACAACAACGCCTACTGCCAGGACAACGAGATCTCCTACTTCGACTGGGACCACCGCGACGACGCCCTGCTGCTGTTCGTGCTGCGGCTGCTCGAGATCCGGCGCTCCCACCCCGTGTTCCGCCGCCGGGGCTGGTTCCAGGGGCGCCCGATCCACGGCAGCGAGCTGAAGGACATCGCGTGGTTCAAGCCGGACGGCGGTCAGATGACCGACGAGGACTGGGCCAACGGCTACGCCAAGTCGCTGTCCGTGTTCTTGAACGGCGACGAGATCCCCTCGCCCGACCCGCGCGGGCGCCGGCTGCGGGACGACAGCTTCTTCCTCATGTTCAACGCCCACTACGAGCCGATCGACTTCACGCTCCCCGCCCGCGAGTTCGGCACCCGCTGGTTCCGCGTTCTCGACACCACCGACTCGCTGCCGCGCTTCTACCGGGCCAGCGCCAAAGTTCCGGTCGCCGACCGGGCACTGTGTCTGCTCCGTCGGGTGGAGTAGCCACCCAGCCGTTGGCGCCCCTCGCCACCTACCGGCTCCAGCTGACGCCTGACTTCGGCTTCGACCGGGCCGCCGCCGTCGCGCCCTACCTGGCCCGGCTCGGCGTCTCCCACCTCTACTCGTCGCCCCAGCTGCAAGCGGTGGCCGGGAGCACCCACGGCTACGACGTGGTCGATCCCAGCCGGGTCAGCTTCGACCTCGGGGGCGAGGCCGGGCACGCTCGCCTGCTGGAAGCGCTCCGGGCCGCCGGGCTGGGACAGGTGCTCGACATCGTTCCCAACCACATGGCGATCGGGGGCCGCGCCAACCGCTGGTGGTGGGACGTGCTGGAGAACGGCGCCTCGAGCCGGTTCGCGACCTACTTCGACGTCGCCTGGGAGCCCCCCGAGCCGAGGCTCCGGCACCTGATCCTGGTGCCGGTTCTGGCCGACCACTACGGCCGCGTGCTCGATCGCGGCGAGCTGCGCCTCCACCTCGACGAGCAGGGCTTCAGCGTCCGCTACTTCGAGCACGAATTCCCGGTCTCGCCGACCTCGATCGACTCGCTGCTCGAGGCGGCCGCCAAGCGCGCCAGCTCGCTCGAGCTGGAGAGCCTGGCCGAGGCGGTCCGGGAGCTGCCCGACCTGCAGCCGGGGGACCCCCAGGCCGAGGAGCGCAACCGCCGCCGGGAGGAGATCATGCAGCGCTTCCAGACCGTGCGCGAGGCGCGGCCCGAGGTACGCGAGGCGCTGGAAGGGGTGGTGCGCTGGGCCAACGGATCGGCCGACCGGCTGGACGGGCTGCTCGACCGGCAGCACTACCGGCTCGCGCGCTGGCAGATGGCGCTGCAGGACATCGACTACCGCCGCTTTTTCGACATCGACACCCTGGCCGCCATCCGCGTCGAGGACCCGGTGGTCTTCGATGCCACCCACCGGCTGGTCCTGGAGTGGATCGATCAGGGCGTGCTGGACGGGCTGCGGATCGACCACGCCGACGGCCTCCGCGATCCCGAGGCCTACCTGCGCCGCCTCCGCGAGCGCGCGCCCAAGGCCTGGGTCGTGGTCGAGAAGATCCTCCACCCGGGCGAGCGGCTGCCGCCCTGGCCGGTCGCCGGCACCACCGGCTACGACTTCATGAACCGAGTTCTGGGGCTCTTCGTCGACCGCGCCGGCGAGCGCCCCCTGACCCGCGCCTACCAGCACTTCACCGGCATTCCCGACTCCTACCCGGAGGTCGCCTACCAGTCCAAGCTGCGCGCGATCGACGAGCTGCTGGCGGCCGACCTCAACCGCCTGGCCAACATCCTGGTGAGCGTCTCCGACGACAACCGGTCCTTCCGCGACTTCACGCGCCACGAGCTGCGGGAAGCGGTGCGCCAGCTCCTGGCGTGCTTCCCGGTCTATCGCACCTACATCCGGCCCGATCAGCTGCAGGTCTCGGACTCCGACCGCCTCTTCGTCGAGGAGGCGGTGGCGGAGGCCCGCCGGCGCCGGCCGGACCTCGACGGCGAGCTGTTCGAGTTCATCGGCGACGTCCTCGGGCTCGAGCACACGGGCCTGCCCGAAAGCGAGTTCGTGCAGCGATTCCAGCAGACGACCGGCCCGGTGACCGCCAAGGGCGTGGAAGACACCGCCTTCTACGTCTACAACCGGCTGGTCTGCCTGAACGAGGTGGGCGGCGATCCCGACACCTTTGGCACCACGCTGGAGGAGTTTCACCGCGCCTGCCGCGAGACGGCGGACGAATGGCCGGAGACGATGCTGAGCACCTCCAGCCACGACACCAAGCGCAGCGAGGACGTGCGGGCGCGGCTGGCTCTGCTTTCGGAGATCCCGGAGGCGTGGTTGGAGGCCGTGCTGCGGTGGTCCCGGCACAACGATCGCCACCGCCGTGGCGATCTCCCCGATCGCAACGCCGAGTACCTGCTCTACCAGGTCCTGGTCGGCGCCCACCCGCTGCCCGTTGACCGCGCCGTCGCCTACATGGAGAAGGCGAGCAAGGAAGCCAAGGTGCACACGTCGTGGGTCGCCCACAATCCCGAGTACGACGCAGCGCTGCGCGCCTTCGTGGAAGGGGTGCTGGGCGACGAGGCTTTCGTGGCCGACCTGGCCGCCTTTGTCCGGCCGCTGGTGCTGCCGGGCTGGATGACCAGCCTCTCGATGAAGCTGATCGCGCTCACGGCACCCGGCGTCCCCGACGTCTACCAGGGAACCGAGCTCTGGGACCTGAGTCTGGTCGACCCCGACAACCGGCGGCCGGTCGATTTCGAGCTCCGGCAGCGGCTGCTCGACGAGCTGCCCGGGATCGACGCCGAGGCCGCCTGGCGGCGCCTGGAGGAAGGGGTTCCCAAGCTGCTGGTCGTGCAGCGGGCGCTCCAGCTGCGGCGCCAGCGGCCCGAGGCCTTCGCCGGGGGCTACCACCCGCTCCCGGTGCGCGGGGCGCGCGCCGAGCACCTGGTCGCTTTCGCCCGTGCGGACTCGGTGGTGACGCTGGCGCCGCGGTTGCTGATCGGGCTGGTGGGCGGGTGGGCCGACACCGTCGTCGAGCTGCCGGACGGGCACTGGCGCGACGTGATGACGGGTCGCGAGTTCGAGGGCGGCGAGGTCGCCGTCGACCACGTTCTGGACGAGTTCCCGGTCGGGCTGCTGGTTCGTTGACGCGCTTCAGCGTGTGGGCGCCGAACCCGGGCTCGGTCGAGCTGGAGGTCGCCGGGAGTGCGGTGCCGCTGGCGGCCGAGGAGCGAGGCTGGCGGAGCGGCGAGGCGGAGGCAGCTGCGGGCAGCAACTACCGATACCGCGTCGACGGCGACCGGCTACCTGATCCGCGTTCGCGCTTCCAGCCGCAGGGCGTGCACGGACCCTCTGCGCTGGTGGACCAGGGGTTCGCGTGGTCCGACGCCGGCTGGTCGGCGCCGGCGCTGGCCGACCTCGTCATCTACGAGCTCCACGTCGGCACCTTCGCCCCCGAAGGGACGTTCGACGGGGTGGCCGCGCGGCTCGATCACCTGGTCGAGCTCGGCGTCAACGCGATCGAGCTGATGCCGGTGGCGGAGTTCGCTGGCGACCGCGGTTGGGGCTACGACGGCGTCGACCTCTACGCGCCCCACCACGGCTACGGCGGTCCCGAAGGTCTCAAGCGACTGGTCGACGCCTGCCACGCGCGCGGGCTCGCAGTGATCCTGGACGTGGTCTACAACCACCTCGGGCCGGAGGGGAACTACCTCAGCCGTTTTGCGCCCTACTTCACCGACCGCTACCAGACTCCGTGGGGACCGGCGATCAACTTCGACGGCGCCGACTCCGACCTGGTGCGCGACTTCTTTGTCGAGAACGCGGCCATGTGGCTGGCCGACTACCACGTCGACGCCCTGCGCCTGGACGCGGTCCACGCCATCTTCGACATGTCGGCCGAGCACTTCCTGGAGGAGCTGCGGCGGCGGCTGCCGGCCGATCGCCCGCTGATCGCCGAGTCCGACCTCAACGATCCCCGGCTGGTCACGCCGGTGGCCCAGGGCGGCTACGGGCTTGACGCCCAGTGGAGCGACGACTTCCACCACGCGCTGCACGCCGTCCTCACCGGCGAGCGCTCCGGTTACTACGCCGGCTACGGCGACCTGGAGCACCTGGCGACGGCGCTCCGGCGCGCCTACGTCTACGCCGGTGAGTACGCCCCTCACCGACGGCGGCGCCACGGCCGGCCGCATTCCCTCTCGGGCAACCGCTTCCTCGCTTACGCACAGAACCACGACCAGGTCGGCAACCGCGCCCGCGGCGAGCGGCTGAGCATGCTGGTCTCGCCCGGCCGGCTGCGGATCGCGGCGGCGCTGGTCCTCTGCTCGCCCTTCGTCCCGCTGATCTTCATGGGCGAGGAGTGGGCGGCTTCGACGCCGTTCCTCTTTTTTTCCTCTCACACCGATCCCGGCATCGCGCGAGCGACCACAGAGGGGCGGATCAAGGAGTTCGAAGCCTTCGGGTGGAAGGCGGCCGAGGTTCCCGACCCCCAGGACCCGGCCAGCTTCGAGCGCTCGCAGCTGCGCTGGGAGGAGCGCTTAGAACCTGGTCATGCGGAAATGCTGGGCTGGTACCGGGAGCTGATCCAGCTGCGGCGCGAGCGGCCGGAGCTGCGGGACGGCCGGCTGGATCAGGTCGACGTGCGCGTCGAGGGCAGCCGGCTGGTGATGCGCCGCGGCCAGGTCACAGTCGCCTGTGACCTGGCTCGCGACAGCGTAGAGGTCGGGACGAGCGGCTAGGCGTGGGCTCCGGCCGGCCCGGCCGCGGTCGTGGTTCCGACGGGGGCGGTTCCGACCGGCTTGCCGTCCCGGCGGGGAACCAGGTCCGAGCGCTTCGGGTAGAGCATGATCAGCAGGGCGGCGAAGATGATCGAGATCACGAAAGCGGGCAGGCCGAACGCCGCCCCGCCGTACTCGACCCACTTCACGATCTCGTAGATCACGTCGAGACCGCAGTAGCAGATCGCCAGCCGTACCCAGCTGACGTGCGCATCCGGCCGCCAGGCGGCCAGGATGATTCCGGCGCCGAAGGTGGCGCCGGCCACCGGAGCGTCGGTGCCCACGTAGGTGTCGAACGGGAAGATGGTGGTCCCGATGCTCGCCAGCGCGGAGCCGGCGATCAACAGCACCCCGAGCAGCACCATCACGATCGTCAGCGCCAGGTTGTTCCAACGCTTTACCACTGAGATTCCTCCTTCAACTGGCCCCTTGCGTGGATGGAATGGCGAAACGTGGGGCTGCAGCCGCGTGCGTCTTAAACCAACGCGGCGCCGCCGTCAAGCCTTGCGCATGCGCTGACAATTCCTTCGAGAGTGTTGAAGATCGCGGTGGTCGGCGGCGGGCCGGGCGGACTCTATCTGTCGGTTCTGCTCAAGGACCTCGACCCGCGGCACCAGGTGACGGTCTTCGAGCGCAACCGGCCCGACGACACCTTCGGGTTCGGCGTCGTCTTCAGCGACAACACCATGGGCTTCATCTCGGCGATGGACCAGCGCGTGTATCCGCAGCTGATCCGCCAGGGAGTGCGCTGGGAGCCGATCGAGGTCCGCCACGGAGGGCGAGTCGTCCGCTGCGGCGGGATCGGCTTCTCGGCGATCGAGCGGAAGCTGCTCCTCCAGCTGCTTCAGCAGCACGCCGCCGCGCGCGGCGTGGAGCTGCGCTTCCAGACGGAAGTTCCGGCGCTGGCCGCCCTCGGCGACGAGTTCGACCTGGTGGTGGCCGCGGACGGCGTCAACTCGCTGCTCAGAACGGAGCTGGCGCACCACCTCGAGCCGGAGATCAGCGAGGGCGGCACGCGCTTCACCTGGCTCGGCTCGACCCACCGCTATCCGTCCTTCACCTTCCTCTTCGCGCGCGACCAGTTCGGGGAGTGGGCGGTGCACATCTACCCCTACCGCGAGGACGGCTCGACCTTCATCGTCGAGGCCGACGAGGCGACCTGGCGCCGGGCCGGCGCCGAGTCCTGGACCGAGACGGACACCATCGCCCACGCCGAGCGCCTCTTCGCCGCCGACCTCGACGGCGGCCGGCTCCTCTCCAACCGCTCGCTCTGGCTCCGGTTCCGCACGGTGCGCTGCCGGCGCTGGTTCCACGGCAATGTGGTCCTGCTCGGCGACGCCGCCCACACCGCGCACTTCTCCGTCGGCTCGGGGACCAAGATGGCGATGGAGGACGCGCTCGCGCTGGCCCGGGCGATCACGAGCCGCGGCGACGTCGCGGACGCCCTGCAGGCCTACGTGAGCGAGCGCCGGCCGCGCGTCGAGCACATCCAGCGGATGGCCGGCCTCAGCCAGGCGTGGTGGGAGAGCTTTCGCTTCAACTACTCCTGGCCCGCGCCGCGCTTCGCGTTCCACCTGCTGACCCGCGCGCAGATGCGCTACGACACGCTTCGCGACCGCGACCCGGCGTTCTTGGAGGCGGTCGCCGCCGATTCGGGCGTCACCGACCTGATGTCGCGCGTGGCGGCGGCGACGCCACCGGGCTCAGGACCGGTGGCTGAGGCGTCCGAAGGCTGTGCCTTCGTCTTCTCCGACCTGCTCGCGGTGGCGCCAGAGGGGCGGATCGCCGCCGCCGATCGCGGACTGTGGTGCGACGAACAGGTCGAGGAGTGGCGGCAGGCCCTGGCCGGGGCGCGCACGCCGGTCTACGCGCGGCTGAACCACGCCGGCCCGCGGGCCTCGATGCGCCCCCGGGCCGAGGGCATCGACCGGCCGCTGGCTTTGGAGCGGGGCGGCTGGGAGCGCGTGACGGAGTGCGCTCCGGCGATCCGGGACCTGTTCGTGGCGGCCGCGCGGCGCGCGCTCGCGGCTGGCTTCCACGGGCTGGAGCTGTTCTTCGCCCACGGCTACCTGGTCGCCGCCCACATCTCGCCGCTGACCCACGCCGCCCCCTTCGAGGAGCGGGCGCGGTTTCCGGTCGAGGTCGTGGCGGCGGTGCGGGAGGTGTGGCCACGAGAGCGTCCGCTGCTGGTCGCCTACTCGGCGACCGACTGGGCGCCGGGCGGCCTCTCCGCCGGCGAGGCGGTGGAGCTGGCGCGCCGCTTCCGCTCGGCCGGCGCCGACATGATCGACGTCCTCGGCGGCCAGACCACCGCCCGCTCCCAGCCGCCCTACGCGCCGTGCTACCAGATGTTCATCGCCGGCAAGGTCCGCAACGAGGCCGGCGTGCCGGTGATCACCGCCGGCGGAGTCGGCGACCTCGACGACGTGCGGACGATCCTGTACTCGGGGCGGGCAGACATGGTGGCCCTCGACACGGTCCGGATTGAAGCCACGTGAGAATCGGCATCGGGCTGCCGGCCACCATCCCGGGCGCTCCCGCCTCGCTGATCGTGCCTTGGGCTCAGGCCGCGGAGGCCGGGCCCTTTGCAAGCCTCGGCGTCCATGACCGGCTCAACTACGACTGCCTGGAGCCGATGCTGGCGCTGGCCGCCGCGGCGGCGGCGACCGAACGGATCGAGCTCGCCTGCCTGGTCCTGATCGGACCGCTGCGTAGACCGGCGCTCCTGGCCAAGCAGGCGCACACGCTGGACCGGCTCTCGGGCCGGCGCTTCACCCTGGGCGTCGGGGTGGGGCCGCGCGAGGACGACTACCAGCTGGCGGGCGTCCCTTGGGGCGCCCGGGGGCGGCTGCTGGACGAGGAGCTGGCTTTCGAGCTCCCGGTGCCGGTGGCGGTCGGCGGAGGCAGCGACCAGGCCTACCTGCGGGCGGCTCGCGCGGCCGCCGGCTATGTCCATGGCGGTGGCCCGCCGCGCGCCTTCCGCTCGGCGGTGGACCGGGTGCTGGCCGCCTGGAGCGACCTCGGCCGTCCCGGCCGGCCGCGGATCTGGGGAACCGGCTACTTCGCGCTCGGTCCGGACGCCCGCGAGCGGGGGATGGATGACCTGCTGCGCTACTACGGTTTCCTGGGCTCACTGGCTGAGCCGGTCGCGGCCGGGCAGCTGGTCTCCTCAGCCGAAGAGGTCCGTGCCTACGCGGAGGGCTACCGCGAGAACGGCTGCGACGACCTCGTGCTGTTCCCTACGATCCCCGACCTGGAGCAGCTCGAGCGCCTGTCTGAGATCGTCAGCTCGATCTAGCTCCCAACTGCTCGCCGAGCTCCTTCGTCACCTGGACGATCAGGTCCGCATCCGCCTCGGTCGTCCGCCAGTTGGAGATCGCGGGCCGGAACGCGACACGGCCGCCGTAAACCGTAGACCCGAAGTACACGCGACCATCAGCCAGGATCGCTGCTGCCAGCCGCCGATTGAGCTCGTCCAGCTCCTCCTCCGGCCGGTCGCGGGGACGGTATCGGAAGCACACCACGTTCAGCCGAACCGGGGCCAGCAGCTCGAGATCGGGATCGGCTTCGACCTGAGCGCCCACACGCTGGGCGAGCCGGACGTGGCGGTCGACCATCGCCCGATAGCCCGACGCGCCGTATGCGCGCAGAGTGGCCCAAACCGCAAGGGCCCGGGCGCGGCGCGAGAGCTCGGCTCCCCGGTCGCCGAAGCTGGGTCGCGTGTCGGTGTCGGTCGGCAGGTAGGGCGCACCGGTGGCGGCGAAGGTCGCGTGCAGCAGTGACGGGTCTCTGACGAAGCCAAAGCCGCAGTCGTAGGGCACGTTGAGCCACTTGTGGCCGTCCGCGATCGCCGAATCCGCACGCTCGAGCCCGGCGCCGAGGTCGCGGGCGACCGTGGAGACCCGCGCGAAGAGGCCGAAGGCGCCGTCCACGTGCAGCCAGGCGTGGTGCCCGTGGGCGAGATCCGCCATCTCTCCAATCGGGTCGAAGTCACCGGCGTTGACCTCGCCAGCGGTCGCAATCACGACGCTGGGCATGCCGTCCAGATCGCGGAGGGCAGCGGCCAGCCGGTCGAGGTCGACCCTCCCGGTCGGGTCGGCGCTGAAACGGCGGATGGAGCCCCGGCCGACGCCAAGCATCGTCAGCGCCTTAACCGCGCTCACGTGCAGATAGCCGGAGCTGAGCACTGGGAGAGCCGGCATGCCGGCCCAGCCGGACTCTTCGACGTCCCGGCCGTGCTGCAGCCCCCACCAGTGCCGCGCCGCGCCCAGGGCGACGAAGTTGGCCATGGTGGCACCGGTGGTCACGACGCCACCCCAGCTCGCCGGCAGCCCGAAGAGCTGCTTCAGCCAGTCGACCGCCACTCGCTCGGTGCGCGAGCCGAGCGGTGAGCTGACCCAGCTGAAGCTGTTCTGGTCGAGAGCGGAGGTCAGCCAGTCGGCCGCGAGAGCGGCGGGAGTAGCCCCGCCGGTCACGAAGTGAAAGAAGCGCGGACCCGCCGAGCGGGTGGCAGCGGGCAAGCCGTTCGAGACGAGCTCGTCGATCGCGGCGGCAGCGCCTACCCCGTCCTCCCGCAGCGGGCCGTCCCAGAGCTCGAGGGCTCGCCCGTCCATGCCTTCCGGCGCGGCGGGCTCGGCCGGCAGTCGCGACAGGTAAGCGAGCGCCGATTCGGCCGCGCCACGGAGGAGCTCCAGCTCGTCGAAGCCGTCGCTGCCGATGTCGGTCACCTAGTCCCCGGCCGCCCGCCTGCGGGCTTCAGCGATCACGGGAGGCGGGCCGAGGATGACTGGCAGCAGCCCCGAACCGGTCCAGACCAGGGGCCGGAGCGCTGCGGCGGTCAGCCGGCTCACGCCAACGCCGTAGCGGGCGCGGTGGCGCTCGGGCAGGATCGCAATCGCTGCCCGGATCGCGACCGGCCAGTGCCAGGGCGGATCCGGTGGATCGAGGAGTATCTCGAAGGCTTCGCGAGCGGCCGGCGTGAGCACCAGTTGGGGCTCGACCGACTCCAGGTAGGCGCGGAGGTCGCGCTCGGTTCGGGGAACGATCTCGGCCGGCGTCGCGGCCAGCTCGGCCTGCCGGACCATCTCGCCCAGGTAGCGGTCGGCGTCGCGCTCGCTGAGCGGCCCGACGTAGGCGCGGTAGGCCGCGATGAAGGAATCGACCAGGCAGGCATGGACCCAGAGCAGCAGGTCGGGGTCCTCGGCGGCATAGGGTTTGCCCGTGATCCCGTCGATGCCGTGGATGCTGCGGTGGACGGCGCGCACCTTGCGCCCCGCCGCCTCGGCCGCCGGGGTGTCGCCGAAGACTGTGAGCGTGACGTAGTTGGCGGAGCGGTTGAAGCGACCCCAGACGTCGTGGCGGTAGTTGCTGTGGTTGGCGACTCCGGCCATCGCCAGTGGGTGCAGCGCCTGGATCATCAGAGCCCGCAGACCGCCGATCAGCATCGCCGGGTGGCGGTGGAGGCGCCAGGCCACGCTGTCGGGTCCGAAGAGGCCGAGGTCGGGCGTGGCGTCGAGGGCGGAGGCCATCCGCCCGATCCTATTACCGGTAGCGCCAGGCCTTGGGTTCGGGCTTGGTGGCTTCCTCCATCACCCCCGGAAAGAGGCGCTTGAAGACGAAGCCGGCCGCGAAGTAGACCGGGTTGCGGATCGTGTAGCAGGCCAGCCAGCCGGCGACTGCGATCGCCACGTAGTAGAAGGGTCCGAAGCCGTCCGGCAGCGTGGTCGGGTAGGGGGCGGCGAGGCAGCCCCAGGCGGGGAGGACGGGGCCGAGGCAGTCGAGGTGAAGGACGCTGCGCGCCAGGGTGCCAAAGCCGAGCACCAGCGCGGCCAGGACCAGGAAGATCGTGGTGGCCCTCAGCATGGAGCGGATAACGGAGGCCGATGCCTTAGCCTGCGGGTGTCGTCATGGCCATCCGCACCGTCTCCGACACCCATCTGAGGCGCCATCCTGAACGCGCGCGCTACGACCGCGAAAGCGTCTACGCGATCCTGGACGAGGGCTACCACTGCCATCTCGGTTTCGTCGCCAACGGGCGCCCCTTCGTCATCCCGACCATCCACGCCCGCCTCGGCGACGTGCTCTACATCCACGGCTCGAGCGCCTCGCGGCTGATCCGGACGCTCGCCGAAGGAATCGAGTGCTGCGTGACGGTGACGCTGCTCGACGGGCTGGTGCTGGCGAGGTCGGCGTTCAACCACTCCATGAACTACCGCTCGGCGATGGTCCTCGGCCATGCCACCCTGGTCACCGACCCCGAGGAAAAGGAGACCGCCTTTCGTGCGGTGGTCGAGCACGTCGCCCACGGGCGCTGGGACGACATCCGCTGGCCGACGCGGAAGGAGGACAAGGCGACCGCCATCCTGAGGCTGCCGATCGAGGAGTTCAGTGGCAAGGTCAGGGCGGGGCCGCCGAAGGACGATCCTTCCGACCTCGAGCTCGACGCCTGGGCCGGCGTACTGCCGCTGCGCATCGTGCCCGGCCAGCCCGTCGACAGCCCGGACCTCAGGCCAGGCCTGGAACCGCCCGCCTACGTGAAGGAGTACCGACGCTGATGTGCCGTTCGATCAAAGTCCTGCGCGAGGGCGCCAGGCCGGCGCCACCAATCGAGATCGAGGCCGCGGCGCGGCAGTACGTGAAAAAGGTCAGCGGCTTCTCGCGACCGGCGCCCCACAACCAGGCTGCCTTCGACGCCGCCGTGAACGAGGTCGCGCAGGCGACCGCGCGGCTGCTGGAGACGCTCGAGGTCAGAGGCGCCCGTTCGGCGTGAAGCTCGGGTCCGACACCGTCGCCGTCATCACCGGCGGGGCCAGCGGCATCGGGCGGGCCTCCGCCCTCGCGCTGGCGCGCAAAGGCGTGGCCGCGGTGGTGGTCGCCGACGTCAACCAGGAGCGGATGCGGGAGGCGGTCGCCTTGCTCGAGGCCGAGGGCGCCGGCGCCCACGCCATCGCCTGCGATGTGACGCGCGACGACCAGGTCGAGGCTTTGGCGGCTCAGGCCGTCGATCGGTTCGGCCACGTCGACCTCCTGATGAGCAACGCCGGGATCGTGGTCGGCGGACCGCCCGAGCAGATCCCAATGCGCGACTGGGAGCTGATCGTTCAGGTCAACCTGCTCGGCGTCGTGCGCTGCGCTCGCGCCTTCCTGCCCCACATGATCAAGCGCGGGAGCGGCCACATCGTCAGCACCGCCTCCTTTGCCGGGCTGGTCGCGCACAACCCGCTCACCATCCCGTACGACATGACCAAGCACGGCGTGGTCGGCTTCTCGGCCGGGCTCGCGCTCTATGCCAGGCCGAAGGGAATCGGGGTGTCCGTCCTCTGCCCGGGCTATGTCGCGACCAACCTCCCCGAGAGCTACCGCTTCCACGGCGTCCAGCCCGAGGAGCCGCCGATCCCCGATCGCGTGACGCAGCCGGAGGAGGTGGCTGATCGCGTCATCGCGGCAGTCGAGGCGGGCCGCTTCCTGATCCTCAGCCAGGACGAGCATCTGGCGGTCGTCCAGAAGCGGTGGCGCGACATTGACGCGCACATTGCCCGCCAGCTGGAGATCCTGAACTCGGCTTCTTGACAACCTCGTGGTACGCGTTCGTACCGTGAGGACCAGCCTTGTCGATCCGGGCCGTGGCCGCGCGCCTTGGGGCGGCGGCGCTCCTGACCTCACTCGTGCCGGCGGTAACGCCGGCCGCGGCCACCGTGCTGCCTCGCGTCAATATCGCCAGCACCCGTCCAGCGAGCTGCCCGGCCCCATCGCCTGATCCCAACAGCGGTGACGGCGAGCCGCAGACAGCGCTCGGCACGTTCCCCTGGCCGGCGCCGCCGCCTGGCACCGATCCCGCGCGGTGCGAGCTCTACGAGCACACGGCTTGGCCGGCCTGGGGCAGGACATGATCGGCTACCTGTTCCCGCCCGGGAACTACCGGCGTGGTCGGGCTCGAAGGCGGCCGCCGCCAGGCCGTCGGCGGCGCGTGGATGACCTACGACGGGCTGCCCGATCGAGGCACCGCCGGCACCACCCACCCATATTCGGTCAGCACCGCGGGCGTCCTGCTCCCCGGCGGAAGGGCGCTCTACGTCGACGTTTTCGCCGGGGCGGAGGAGATCAAGTGAAGCGAACCCTGCTCGCGGCGGCCGCTGCCGCCCTGGCCGTGCTGCCGGTCGCGGCCGGCGCTGCTCAAACGTGGGACAGCCCGTACGGCGGCCCTCCGGGCCCGCACGCCTTCGGCCCCGACTCGACCTCGACCGGCGTCTTCACCGGGCAAGGGACGACGACGCCGGGGCTGAACTGCACCGACAGCTCGACGACGCAGGTCCGCACCTGCACCGGATTCCTGGCCAGCTCGGTCGACCAGACGCTGCTTGACGTCACGGTCGAGGTGCCGCTGGCGACGCCGGGACCCCATCCCCTGATCACGCTGGTCCACGGCTGGGGCGGAAGCAAGACCGACAGCTCGGGCTGGGACCCGATCTTCCTCAACGACGGCTTCACGCTGCTCCGCTACTCCTGTCGCGGCTTCGGCAAGTCCTGGGGCCAGACCAACCTTGCCGACCTCAACGTCGAGCTGGCCGACCTCCGGAGCCTGGTCGGGCAGGTCGTCGACGATCCCCGGTTCGAGGCCGACGGCGGCCACCTGGCGGTGATCGGCGCCTCCTACGGCGGCGGCCACTCCTATGGCGCGCTGCTACACCCGAGCTGGACCTCGCCCCACGGCCATCCGCTCAACCTGCGCACGGTGGTCCCGATCGTGCCCTGGACCGACCTCGAGTACTCGCTGGTCCCCAACGGCCGGCCCGACTCGTCGCTGAGCGTCGCGGGCAGCGCCAAGCTGAGCTACGTCGAGGCGCTCTATGCCGGCGGGATGCGCCACGACTCGAGCCGTCCCTATCCCAGCTACCCGGCGTTTTTGACCGCTTGGAACGCCGACGGCGCCAACGAGCCCAACCTCAACGACCCGGTGTTCCGGCAAATGTCGGACGGGCTTGCCGGCTACCGCTCGATCTCCTGGCAGCAGGCCTTCTGGCAGCAGGCGAAGACGTCGCCGATCCCGGTCTTCGAGATCCAGGGCTGGACCGACGACCTGTTCCCGGCCCCCGAAGCCCTGCGGATGTACTACGCGCTCCGTGCCGTCAATCCCGGCTACCCGATCGCGCTCTACTTCGGCGACATCGGCCATCCCCGCGCGGCGACCAAGGCGGCCGAGGTCGACTACGTCCTCAACCAGCTCGTCAAGCCCTGGTTCGACTACTACCTGAAGGGCAGTGGCACGGCACCTGCGCTGGACGTCAAAGCCGCCATCACGCGGCCCGGACCGGGCTTCTCCGCGAGCGACGTGATCGAGGTGCCAACCTACGACGCGCTCGCCGGCAGCTGGAACAGCCATCACTTCGGCGGCACCCAGACCCTCACCTTCAACCCCGCCAGCACCGGCGGCTTCCAGTGGGACCCGGTCGTGATCACCGGCTCTGAATCGCTCTCGCCCAATCCGCCGGCGCCGCCGCCGGATGAGGTGCCGGGCGACGTCGCAAGCTACCGGCTCGCGCTCAGCCAGCCGGCGCTGATGGCCGGCGAGCCGCAGGTGACGGTCAACCTCTCGACCCTGGCCTACCGCGAGCAGCTCAACTTCCGCATCTTCGACGTGGCGCCCGACGGCACCAAGCAGCTGGTGACGCGTGGCACCTACACGCTCGACACCGGCAACCCGGCCCTGATCCTGGGCGACAAGCGGGTGACGATCACCGGCTACGGCAACCTGTGGCAGTTTCCGGCCGGCCACACGCTGCTGCTGGAGCTGACGAACGTCGACTCGCCCTACATCAACCCGAGCAAGGTGCCATCGGTGACGCAGTTGAGCGGGGTCGATCTCTTGCTGCCCATGCGCTAGAGAATCCGCAGGTGGAGATCATCACCGAGCGCCTCCGGCTGGAGGAGGTCACGCCCGATCTCGCCCGGCTGCTGATCACCGACCGCCTGGACCGGGTCGAGGAGTTGATCGGCGCGCCGCTGCCCGCCGACTTTCCGACCCCGGAGGAGCGCGTGGGCCATTACACCCGGCACCTGCAGCTGATGCAGGCGCACCCCGAACGGAAGGGGTGGTTCACCAAGCTGGCGTTCACGAAGGAGCCGCGGCGGCTGATTGGCCACGTCGGCTATCACGGTCCGCCGGAGGTGATCGGGCGCGCGGAGATCGGCTACACCATCTTCGCCGCCGACCGCGGCCGCGGCTTCGCCAAAGAGGCCGCGCGGGGGCTCGTGCAGTGGGCGCTCGAGAACGGAGTCGGGGAGGTCTACGCCTCCGTGCGTCCCGACAACGCGCCCTCACTGGCGGTGATTCGGGCGCTCGGCTTCGAGCAGGTCGGGGAGCAGATCGACGAGGTCGATGGGCTCGAGCTCGTCTTCGCAGTTAAGGCAGCGCCGCCTTCATGAACGCCCGCAGGTCGGCGCGCAGCTGCCGGATCGACGGCTCGTGGATGTACATCATGTGCCCGGCCTCGTAGCGCTTCATGGTCACGTTGTCGCGGAGGGCGGGGTCGAGCTGGATGTGGTCGAAGGTCCACTCGGCGGCCGCGAAGGGCGTGGCCAGGTCGTAGTAGCCGGACGCGAGCAGGACGCGCGTCCCCGGGCTGCGTGAGAGCGCGCCCCGCAGCGCCGAACCGACCTCGGGGAACTTCGCCTCATCGGGCTCGCCCCACTTCCAGGGCCTGACCTTCTCGCTGATCACGTCGTAGAGCGCGTCGTTGTCGAACTTGAGGTCGACGCGCAGGTAGTGGTTGACGGCCGCGGTGTAGATGCCCTGGATCACAGCGTAGGCGGGGTCGTACTCGGGAGCCTCGCCGGCCGCGTCGCGGTCGATGCCGAGGAACCGCGAGTCAAGCCGGCCCACGGTCCGGCGCTGCTCGCGGAGGAGCTCCTTGAAGAAGCGGTGGGGCGGCACCCGCATGTCGCACGCCTCGATGAACCGCTCGGAGAGCCCGGTGTAGCACGCCAGCCGCTCAAGCACGTCACGCCGCTCGCCGGCGCCGGCGCGCGACCCGCGCAGGAGGACCGAGGCGTACTCGCCCAGCGCGAAGGCCTCGACCTCGTCGGCGAGCGCCTTGACCGATCGCCAGCGCCGGCGATCGAGGACGCGGTGGTACCAGGCGGTGGCGGCGTAGGTGGGCAGGATCAGCACGAAGGGCAGGTCGTTGCCGGTGTCGGGCCGGGCGCCGATGAACAGCAGGATCGCCGAGATCAGGACGATGCCGTTGATGTAGATGCCGAGCTTGTCGGTCAGGTGGCCGGCCAGCGCGGAGGCCCGGGTCGTCCCGTAGGACTCGCCCATCAGGAACTTGGGCGACTCCCAGCGGCCGTTGCGCGACAGCCACAGCCGGATGAACTCGGCCACCGACTCGGTGTCTTCTTTCAGGCCGTGGAACTGCTTGGCATCCTCGCCGGGAACCGCGCGCGACCAGCCGGTGGTGACCGGATCGATCATCACCAGGTCGGAGTCGTCGAGGATCGTGTGCTCGTTCTCGACCGCGCGGTAGGGCGGCGGGGGAGCGACGGGCGCTTCGCCGATCACCACCCGGCGGGGACCGAACAAGCCGAGGTGCAGCCAGACCGAGGAGGAGCCGGGGCCGCCGTTGAAGGCGAAGGTGACCGGTCTCGCGGAAGGGTCCTTGACGTCGGTCCGGACGTAGGCCACGTGGAAGAGGCTGGCCTTGACCTTGCTCTCGTCGTCCCTGTCCTTGAGGTGGTAGGTGGCGGCGGTGGCCCGATAGGGAATGCCGCGGACCTTGCCCTCGGTGACCGACTCCCGCTCCGGCGGCGGCTCGGGCTTGGGCTCGGCTTTGGCCTCCGGCTTGTCCTCGGCCTTGGCTGCGAGCTGGTCGGGCATCGAGGGCCTATTGTGACCGGCGATGAAGGTGGCCCTCATCGGCGCCGGCCGGATGGGGTCCGCCGTCGGCGGGCACGTGGCAGCGGCCGGGCACCCTCTGCGCGTCTATGACGCTTCCGGCCCGCGCGAGGGCTTCGAAAACGCCTCCAGCGTCGCTGAAGCCGCCGCCGGCGCCGACCTGGTTCTGCTCTGCCTGCCCGGTCCGCGCGAGGTGAAGGCGGTTGCGCCCGAACTGGTCGCCGCGCCGCTCGTCGTCGACTTGACCAGCTCGCTGCCGGCGGTGACCCGCGCGCTCGACCTACCCCTCATCGATGCGCCCATGAGCGGTGGCGTGAGCGGCGCTGAGTCGGGCTCGCTGGCGCTGATGGTGGGCGGCGACGAAGCGCGCTTGGAGCGTGCGCGGCCGGTCCTGGAGACGTTCTCGGCCCGCATCTTCCACGTCGGACCGCTGGGGGCCGGGCACTGCGTCAAAGCCGTCAACAACGCCCTCTCGGCAGTTTCACTGCTCGCCACTTCGGAGGTCGTCGCCGCCGTGGCGGCCCGGGGCGAGGATACGCACGCCTGGGTGGAGGCGATCAACTCCAGTCCGGGTCGGAGCCAGAACAGCGAGGTGAAGTTCCCTCGCGACATCCTCAGCCAGCGGTTCGCCGCCGGCTTCACGATCGGGCTGATGGTCAAGGACATCGACAACGCGGTCTTGATCGCCCACGACCGCCGGTTGTCGGTGCCGCTGCTGGCGACCACAGGACGGCTGTGGACGGCCGGCCGCACCCGGCTCGGCGACGGCGCCGACTTCACGGAGATCTACCGAATGGCCCAGGAATGGGGCTCCGCCTCGGCGCCCGTGCCTCACGAGGTCGCCGGACGCGGACTCGTCGGCGTCGGCGCGCTGGCGGCGAGGGAAGCGGTGGCGATCTTCGAGGCCGAGGGTCTCGAGCCCGTGCGCTGCCTGGAGGCGATCAACGCCAGCAGCGGGCGAAGCGAGGCCACCCGTGCCTGGCCGCGGATCGACGTCGATGCCGAGGCGATGCTGGCGTCTGCGGCCGGTCCTCTGACCGCGCTGGCCGCCGAGCTCGCGCGATGTTGATCGACCTCTCGCAGCCCTACGCGGACGGGATGTTCTCGCAGGCGCTCTTTCCGCCGGTCCGCGTCGAGCGCTGCATTCGCTACGAAGACCGCCGCGTCAACGTGACCTGCATCTCCGCCGCGGTCCACGCCGGCACCCACGTCGACGCGCCGCTGCACTTCGTTCCCGGTGGTCTGGCCGCAAATCAGATCGATCTCGAGCGCGTGCATGGGCCGGCGGTCTGCCTCGAGGTTGGGCGCGGCGGCGGCGAACAGATCACGGTCGCCGACCTCGAGGACGGAGGGCCGCCGGTGGAGCTGGGCGACATCGTCTTCCTCCGGACCGGCTGGGACGTCCATTTCCACGCCCAGCACGACCGCTATCACGACCATCCCTACCTCTCGCTGGAGGCTGCGAGCTGGCTGGTCGAGCGCCGGGTCAAGCTGGTGGCACTCGACGTGGCGACGCCGGATCAACCCGAGCGGGGTCGCGCCGCCGGCTTCGACTGGCCGGTCCACCATCTGCTGTTGGAAAACCGCGTGCTGGTCGCCGAGCACCTCGCGCACCTCGAGCTGGTGGCCGGACGGCGGTTCGAGGCCTTCGCGCTGCCGCTGCCCATCGTGGACGCGGACGGCTCTCCCGCCCGCATCGTCGCCCGCGTCTGAGGCCCGGGCTATATTCAGGCTGGCGTGAACGGCATCCACGACATGGGTGGCATGCACGGCTTCGGGGCGGTCGTCGTGGAGAAGGACGAGCCGGTCTTTCACGCCCGCTGGGAAGGCGTCGTCCGGGCGCTGATGAACCGGACGGCGGGCCGCTATTACCACCTCGACGAGTTCCGCCACGCCATCGAGCGGATGCCGCCCGCCGAGTACATCGAGGCCGGCTACTACGAGCGCTGGCTGTATGCCCTGGAGGAGCTCCTGGTCGATACGAGCCTGGCCCAACGCGGCGAGGACGGCCCGCGCCCCGCCGTCCACGCACGCTTCGCGCCCGGCGACCGGGTGCGAACGCGCAATCTGAATCCCAAGGGCCACACGCGCCTGCCTCGCTACGTCCGCGGCAAGCGGGGCGTGGTGCGGACCGTCAGCGGTCCCTTTCTGCTGCCCGACAAGAACGCCCACGGGGTCCGGGAATGGCAGCCCTGCTACGCGGTCGAGTTCAGCGCCCGTGAGCTGTGGGGAGAGGGCGCCGGCGAGCGCGACCGCGTCTGTGTGGACCTCTGGGAGGCCTATTTGGAGGAGGACGAGTGAGCCACAGCCACGGCGACCACGAGCACCATCACGCCGGCGGCCATCAGCCCGAAGCCCCGGGCGACCTGGAAGCGCGGGCACTCGCCCTGCAGTCGCTGCTCGTGGAGAAGGGCATCCTCGAGCCGGCCGACGTAGACCGGATCATCGCCGCCTACGAGCACGACATCGGCCCCATGATCGGCGCCCACGTGGTGGCCCGCGCTTGGAACGACACGGAGTACCGGCGCCGGCTGCTGGCGGACGCGCCGGCGGCCGTCCGCGAGCTGGGCTACCAGTATCCGAGCAGCACGCACCTGGTCGTCCTCGAGAACCGCCCCGGCGTGCACAACCTGGTCGTCTGCACGCTGTGCTCCTGCTATCCCTGGGCGGTGCTCGGGCTCCCGCCGACCTGGTACAAGTCGGCTCCCTACCGTTCACGGGCGGTGAGCGAGCCGCGGGCGGTCCTGAAGGAGTTCGGTCTCGAGCTGCCCGAGGACACCGTCGTCAACGTCTGGGACTCGAGCTCCGACCTCCGCTATATGGTGCTTCCCGAGCGTCCCGCGGGCACCGAGGGCTGGAGCGACGAGGAGCTGGCCGCCATCGTCAGCCGCGACTGCATGATCGGCGTCGCGCTGCCGCGGGTTCCCGGCGCGGTCGCGGCGCGATGAGCGTCGAGCGCGCGGTCGCCGACCTCGAGGGTCTGCCGCGTAAGAACGGCGAGCTCGTCTTCAACGCACCCTGGGAGGGCCACGCCTTCGGGATGGCGGTCGCGCTCAGCGAGCGAGGAGCCTTCGCGTGGGACGACTTCCGCGAGCGGCTGGGCGACGAGATCGGCCGCGCCGATCGCGAGTACTACGCGAGCTGGCTGGCGGCCTTCGAGAGGGTCCTGCTCGAGCGTGGGCTGCTGAGTCAGGCCGAGGTCACGGCGAGGGCCGACGAGTATCGGACCCTGCGCCGCGACCCTGTGTTCTAGTGGATCGTAACAGTCATTTGCTGACCATAAGTGGTAGAATGGCGCATGTTCACCTCAGACCTCCCCATCGTCTTGACCGAGGCCGAACGCAAGGAGCTCGAAGCCCGCTCTCGCTCGCGCAGCTTGCCCGCGGTAGA
>DASUWN010000038.1:0-6647 GCA_036378395.1 Candidatus Dormiibacterota bacterium
GTGGAACTGCCGGCGGGCAGTTGGGCCGGCTTCTATGAGATGACGCCAGACCAGCACCCGCTGGTCGGCGCCACCGAGCGGCCGGGCGTCTGGGCCTGCTGCGGCTTCTCCGGGCATGGGGTGATGCATTCGCCGGTCGCCGGCGACTCGCTGGCGGCGATGATCCTCGGCGAAACGCCGCCCTTCGACCTGGCGCCGCTGTCTCCCTTGCGGACGCAGCCGCTGGTCGACATGACGCAGCTCTAGTGCCCGGACCCTTCGACGAGCACGTCCTCTGCGTCAATCGGGACGACATCTTTCCTGACGGCGCCTGGCACGGCTTCGTCGAAACCGGCCTCGTACGCGCGCAGGAGGTGATCCGCGGCGCCAGCTTCTTCATGCCCCGCAGCGAGGTCGAGGACAACCCCGAGTACCAGCAGATCATCCCCTACGTCGTCTTCCGTCACGGCGACCGCTTCTTTCTGACCCACCGGCTCAAGGCGTCGAGCGAAAAGCGCCTGCGCCAGCAGTACTCGCTGGGCGTCGGCGGCCACATCAACCCCGGCGACCTGGAGCACGGCGATCCCATCAACGACGGGCTCAAGCGGGAGTGGGAGGAGGAGGTCGAGTACGCCGGCCGGTTCGAGGCGCGGCTGCTGGGATTGCTCAACGACGACTCTTCTCCGGTCTCCAAGGTGCACCTCGGGGTCGTGTTCCTGGTCGAGGGCGACTCGCCCCAGATCCGCATTCGCGAGGTCGACAAGCTGGCCGGCGAGCTGCTGACGCTCGACGACATGCGGATGTTCTACCTGGCCATGGAGTCGTGGTCGCAGATGGTCTACGACCGGCTGGTCGCCGGAGCGTGATCCCGGGGCTGCTGCGCCGGCGCGGCGCCTTCCGCTGGTTCTGGGCCGGGCAGACGATCTCGCTGCTCGGCGACCAGGTCACCGTGCTGGCGGTACCGCTGGTGGCGGTCCTCTACCTGCGCGCCGGACCCCGGGAGATGGGCTACCTGGTCGCGGCCGCCTGGCTCCCCTACCTCCTGTTCGGTCTCCCGGCGGGCGCCTGGGTCGACCGCCTCGGCCGCCGGCGGCGGGTCATGAGCGGCGCCGACCTGGGTCGCGCGGCGCTGCTGCTCACGGTGCCCTTGGCGGCGGCCCTGCACGGCCTGACGCTGCTCCAGCTCTACGTGGCCGTCTTCGGGAACGGGATCCTGGGCGCCTTCTTCCAGGTCAGCAGCCAGACCCTCTTCGTTTCCATGCTCGAGCGGGAGGACTACGTCGCCGGTCAGCAGCTGATCTACGGCAGCCGGGCGTTCTCGTTTGTCGCCGGTCCCTCGCTGGGCGGCTTTCTGGTCCAGGTGCTTTCGGGGCCGGTGGCGCTGGTCCTCGACGCGACCTCCTTCCTCGTCTCAGCGGTGGCGCTGGGGTCGATCCGCCCGGTCGAGCCGGAGCCCGATCGCGAGCGGCGAGGACTGCTCACGGCCGGCGCGCGCTTCATCGAATCCTCGCCGGTGCTTCGGGCCGGCCTGCTCGCGACCGCCACCATCAACCTCTTCAACCTGGCTTACAACGCGCTCTTCGTCCTTTACGCGGTGCGCTACCTGCACTTTCAGCCGGCGGTGCTGGGCACGGTGGTGGGGATCGGCGCGGTCGGCGGGATCGCCGGCTCGCTCGTCGCTGGGCGCATAGGGCGCCGAATCGGTCCCGGCCCGGCCTTCATGGCCGGGTGCGTCCTGTTCACGCTGCCGCTGGTGCTCGTCCCCCTGGCCGGTGGGCCGTCCGGGCTGGTGGTCGGGATGGTGGCGACGGCGGGGTTCTTTGCCTCGTTCGGGGTCATGGTGCTCGACATCACCTGGGGATCGATCACGGCATCGCTGATCCCCAACCGGCTGCGCGCTCGGGTGCAGGGCGCGTATTCGGTGGTCAACTACGGGGTGCGGCCGGCGGGGTCGGTTCTGGGCGGAGCGCTGGCGGCTGTGGCTGGAGTCCGGCCGACCCTGTTCGTGGTCACGCTGGGGGCCGTCCTGGGCGTGCTCTGGCTGCTCCCGTCGCCGCTGCCGCGAATGCGCGAGCTGCCGGCCGAAGGCTAGAAGCCGATCGCTTCCGGGATCAGCACCACGCTGATCCGCCCGGGCACATCGCCGTGGACGATCAGCTGCTTCCGGAGCGCGGTGCCCATCCCGTAGGCCTCTCGCGTCCGAGCGTCCTCCAGCCGCAGCACGTGGGACTCGATGCGGCGAAACGCCGCCGCCAGGTCGGTGACGATCTTCTGGGCCCCGATGGCCAGGATCACGCGCGGCGGCCCGCTGGCGATCTGGGCGATCTGGGTGCCGGTGGCAGAGGCAAAGACGAGCACTCCGTCCTCGGTGACGGCGTTGGCGCTGTTGAGCCATACGTCCGCGCTCGCCATCACCTGCCGGATCTCGGCCGCCTGAGTGGCGCGGTCCATCGCCCGCCAGCGCGGGCGAAGCGCGTCGAAGCGGCCTGACGTCTCGATCTCGCTGGTGACGCCGAGGTCGTCGAGCGTGCGGGAGGCGCCCTGCCCGACCCGAGCGCCCTCCGGTATCAGGCCGAGAATCGTCGCCTTGGCCGATTCGGCCCCGGCGGCCACGTGCACGTCGTGACCTCGGGCCCGAAGCGCTTCTGCTGTCCGCTGCACTGCGAATACAGTAGCGACTTCGCGATTCCGAGCTAATATCGGCACATGGACCGCGATGCGTGCCTGCGGGGAGACGCCGCCCTGCGCCGGGCCTTTGAGGTTCTCGGCAAGCGCTGGACGGGGTTGCTCCTCGGGGCCCTGAGCGAAGGACCGCTGGGCTTCCGGACGCTCGCCCAGGCGACCGACGGGATCAGCGACTCGATGCTCGCGGACCGCCTCGCCGATCTCACCCAGGGCGGACTGGTGAAGCGCGTCGTCTCCGAGGGCCCCCCGGTCGCCGTCACCTATGAGCTGACCGCCCGCGGCCAGGGCGTCCTACCCGCCCTCCAGCACCTCAGCCGCTGGGCCGAGGAGCACCTCGGAGTCGCCGAGCCGAACTGACTCGGGCCGGCGCTCGCGCGCGACCGTCTCCTTGAGGGCGGGCGCCACCTCCTGGCCGAAGATCTGGATGGCGCGCGGATCGTCGCCGGCCAGGATGAAGGTGCTGAAGCCGTGCTCGAGCACCAGCGGCAGCAGCTCTTCGACCCACTGCTCCGGCGGTCCCTGGAGGCGGCCGAGGTTGCTCGGCGCGAAGTCGCCGGGGACGTTGAGGAGGCGCCGGATCTGGCGCGGATCGCGACCCGCCGCGGCGGCCGCCTCGTCGATGACCTGGTTGCCGCTGGCCAGCTCGGCCGGGAGGTCGCCCTGCCAGACGGTGAAGCTGGGTATCCAGCCGTCGGCCTGGCGGCCGATCAGCCGCAGCATCCGCGGCTTCACGGCGCCGATCCAGATCGACATCGCGTGGGCGGGCTTGGGGCCGCGCTTGGCGCCCTTGACGTGATAGTGGGTGCCGTCCAGGAAGACGCCGCCGCGCTCGGAGACGTCCCAGATCGCGCGGATGATGTCGATCGCCTCGCTGAGCGCTTCGACCGACTCGCCGGGCGCCCGCCGGGGGCCGTCCATGGCGGCGATCGCGTCCCAGAAGGCTCCGGCGCCGAGAGCGAGCTCGACGCGGCCGCCCGAGAGGAGGTCGAGGCTCGCCGCCGCGCGGGCCAGGACGGCGGGCGGGCGGAGGGGGAGGCTGTGGACGTTGGCGGCGACCCGGAGGGTCGTCGTCTGCGCGGCCACCCAGGAGAGCAGCGTCCAGGTGTCGAGGAAGGCGGGCTGGTAGGGATGGTCCTGGAAGGTGGCGAGGTCGAGGCCGGCGGATTCGGTCAGCTGGGCCAGGGCGACGACGTCCTGGGGGCGCCGGTTGAGGGGGGTGAGGAAGGTGCCGAAGTCGAGCGCGTGTCCGTAGTCAGGCATGTCTACTTGCTACTACTTTAGTAGTGGCTTCGGCATTCCGAGGTCAGCGTCTATAGGCGGCGGTCAGGGCGGCGATCCGCTTACTGAGGTCGTCGGCGGTTCGCTCGAATGCCGCCCGCACCTGGCTCGGCGATCCGGCCACAGCGGCCGGGTCGGCGATGCTCCAGTGGACCAGCCGGCTGTGGGCGGGGAAAGTCGAGCACTGCTCGCGGACGATGTCGCAGAGCGTAATGACCGTCTCGAAGGCCTGGTCGCCGAGCTCGTCGAAGCCCTTCGAGTGCAGGCCTTCGGTCGCAACGCCACGGCCGGTCAGCACGCGAAGGGCCACCGGGTGCACCCCCTGCGGCTGGGTGCCTGCGCTGGCGACCGGAACCGTTCCCCGGGTGGCATCCCGCAGCAGGGCCTCGGCCATCACGGAGCGGGCGCTGTTGCCGGTGCAGACGAAGAGGACAGGCCGCGCGCCGGCCGGGCTGGCTGCGAGGTGGCCGCCGGCATGGTTGAGTGCGTCTCGCACCGCGTCGGGCTCGAGCGTGTAATAGACGTCGCGGGCGTCCCGCGAGCTCCGGCGCTCGGAGACCAGCTCCGCCTCTCTCAAGAGCCGGAGGTGGTAGGAGACGAGGTTGTGGCGCACGTCCAACAGGTTGACGAGCTCGCCGACGCGCCGGTCGCTTTGTGCCAGCGCTTTGACGAGGCGCCAGCGGACGTCGTGGGCGAGCAGCTTCAGTACGGGGGGAGCGGCTTCCATCGCGCGCAACATATCAATTCAGGTCGAATTTCTGGGGGATTCTTTCGATCTGGATTGCTAGAATGCCGCCATGAGCTCGACCTTCGAGGTCCTGTTCGTCTGCGTGCACAACGCGGGCCGGAGCCAGATGGCCGCCGGCCTGCTGGCCGCGCGGGCGGGCGGCAGGGTCAACGTCCGCTCCGCCGGCAGCACCCCCGCCAACGAGTTGAATCCGGCGGTGGTCGAAGCCATGAGGGAGATCGGGATCGATATCAGCCACGAGTTTCCGAAGCCGGTCACTGACGAGTTCGTGCGCGCCGCCGACGTCGTGATCACCATGGGCTGCGGCGACAGCTGCCCGATCTACCCGGGCAAGCGCTACGAGGACTGGGAGCTCGAGGACCCGGCCGGGCAGGACATCGAGGCGGTGAGGCGCATCCGCGACCGGGTGGCGGAGCGGGTGGACAGGCTACTGGCGGAGCTGACGGCGTCGCAGGTCGAGTAGGACCGGGTGGAGGTCGGCCGAGCCCTGGATGCGGCCGGCGTCGACGCCCAGCTCCCGGCGTACGAGTACAAAGGGCTCGGTCTGGCTTCCGCCGATCGAGCCATGGCCGCCCTCCTGCTCCTCGAAGTTGACCTGGCGGCGACCGTCCCAGGCGCCGATGAGCATGATGTCGCCCGCGGCGGCGAAGCCGTTCAGCCAGTGGAGATCGCGGCGCAGCGTTTGGGGGTCGCCGTAGCCGGCAAGCACCTGATCGGCGTCGGTGACTTCCTGGCCCGCGGCCAGATAGACGTCGCGGTCGGCGTCGCGCATCAGCACCAGCCCGACGCCGGGCGTCGCTGAGAGGTCTTCGGCCAGACCCGAGAAGCGCCGCCGCAGCTCGGGTGTTTGAAGCCGTTCCGGGAAGCCGGCGAAGTACAGATGGCAGAGGCCGCCCGAGTGGGTGAGCACGACGCGGGTATGGGCGTCGCGCTCGGGTCCGTAGGCCCGCCCCTGCTCCTCGATCCGGCATCCCGGTAGCCGCCGCGCCACGCGTTCGCCGACCGTCGTACCGGCCGCTTCGAGGATGGGCACCGTCTCCACCTGGCCGTGATCGGAGAGCACGACGAGCTCGTAGCCGCGCTCCCGCTCCGCGGCGGCGGCCGCGATCGAGCGGTCGACGTGGCGCAGCATCTCGCGCGTGTAGTCGTAGCTCGGGCCGAAAGCGTGGCCGGTCTCGTCGTAGGCGTAGAAGGCGGCATAGATCGCCGGGTAGCCGGCGCGCATGGCCGCCACGGTGGCGTAGCGGGTGAGGTGGTGGAGCAGCACCTCCTCGAGGACGTCGCTGATCACGTAGGCACGGGCCGGACGGCGGCCGGTGAGGCGGGCTCGAACGTCGGCGGCTGCGGTCTGGCCGGCCGCGAGAGCGCCATGCGCGAGCATGTCCGCCAGGTTCAGGGGATCGCTGGCGTACGCGGCGAGCACGTGCCCGGCGCCGGGGTCGCGCCGGCGGCTGTAGGTGCGGTCGCGGTAGGCGAGTCCGAAGGTCTCCTCGGCGCCCGCGGGATAGCAGCCGGCGATGCAGGCGCCGCCTTCGCACAGCGGCCGCGTGCCGCGAAAGTAGCGGTGGGCGATCCTGGCGAAGGTGTTGCGAGTGCCGAACTGGACGATCATGCCGGCCTGGCGGTCCCACCAGCGGAAGCCCGGGATCTCGCGGTTGTCGCCGTAGAGGATCCCGGCCTGGGCGTACGGCGTGGTCGAGGGGACACCGCAGTGATAGGGGAGCGCCTCGTAGCCCTCCTTTTCGATCAGCGCTCGGGTGGCGGGCATGAGGCCGGCGTCGAAGGCCTGGACGAGCTCGGCGTGGGAGAGGCCGTCGATGTGGAGGACGGCGAGCTTGCCGGTCATTCGAGCTCGACCAGGACGGGGAGGTGGTCGGAGCCGGGGAGGTCGAGCACGCGGGTGCGGTGCGGGGTGGCCGGTGCGGCGAAGACTCGGTCGAGCTGCTGGCGGACGCCG
>DASUWN010000039.1:0-12109 GCA_036378395.1 Candidatus Dormiibacterota bacterium
GAACGACTCGACGCCGGAACCGTAAAAGTACGCGGCGGTGTCGGCCAGAAAGCCCGCCGGCTGCCAGACCAGAAAGGGCAGCGTGGCGGCGGCCACCAATGCTGCCGCGGCCGCCGCGCAGACCAGTGCCGAGCGCGGACCGAGGCGCCAGGCGAGCAGCGCCAGCGCCGGCAGCAGCACCAGCGCCAGCTGCTTGAGCAGAAGTGAAGCCCCCGCCAGCAGTCCCGCCTCCAGCGGGCGGCCCCGGACCAGAAGACCGGCCGCGGCGAGGCCGGCGGCGAGAAAGAAAAGGTCGTTGAAGAGGTACAGCGAGTCGAGCAGGATGAGCGGGCTGAGCGCGACCGCCACCACGCCGGCACGGCCGGCGGCGAGCCAGGCCCCGCCTGCCAGCCCGATCAGTCCGGGCAGCCAGAGCCAGGCGCCGCTCAGCCCGACCAGGCGCAGCGGCAGGCTGAGCAGGATCATCCCGGGCGGATAGACGTAGTGCGCGAGGAGCGGGTTGACGGGCAGCTCGGTGATCCAGAAGGCGCGCAGCGCGGGATCGTCGATGTAGTCGTGGCCGTATGGGCTCTGGCCGTGGAGCAGCCGGGTGGCGGCGGCGTCGGTGATCAAGAGGCCGTCCTGTACCGGCGCGTCCGGAGCCCGCAGCAGCAATAGCAGCAGCTGCGGGAGCAGAAAGCAGGCGGCGACCAGCAGCGGCAGCCCCCAACGCCGGCCGCGGACCGCCGCCGGCAGCGCGGCGGCCGCGCCGAGGACGACCAGCGGGATCAGCCAGGGCCGGCCCGCGGCCAGGAGCACCCCCGAGGCGAGCACCGCGTCAACCAGCCCGAAAGCCAGCAGCAGGTGCTCGAGCCGCGGCCTCAAGCGGTCGTCAGTGCGTGGTCGCGAGCATGATCAGGATGCCGAGCAGGACGACGATCAGCGCGCCGACCAGGCCGACGTAGCCGAGCACGTTGGTCGCCACGCGCGTCCGCGTGCGTCCGGTTGCGCGCTTGAGCATCTCCTCGCGAACCTTCGCCATTTCCTCCGGCGGCTTTTCGACACCGCCCTCGCCCACGATGCTCCAGGAGGACGGGGCCCCCCTTTCCGGCTGAGGCTCCTCGACCGGGGGCGTCTCCGCCGGCGCCTCGGCACCGACCACCGACCAAGCGGGCTCCGCCGGCTCGGCCGGCGCCGCCGGGGGCGGCTCGACCGGGGCGCTCGACTCCAGACCGGGCGCGGAGGCCTCGCTGCCGGCCGCCGGGGTCCACTCGGGCTGATCGGGCGGCGAGTCGGGCGTCCACTCCGGTTGAGCGGTTTCCGGTGTCCATTCCGGCTGGTCCGGCGTCGGTGTCTCCGGCTGCGGCGCCAACGGTGGGGGTGGGGGTGGCACCGGCGGTGCCGGCAGCGGCGATTGGTCCCAGGCCGAACTCGGTGCGGCAGCGGGTGCGGGCTCGGCCGCCGGCTGCTCCACAGGCGGCGCGACGAGCGTCGGGTCCACGGCCGCGGTCTCGAGCGGCGACTCGGGCTGCACCGGTGCGGGAGGTGCGGGAGGTGCTGGGGGAGCCAGCGCGCGGTCGCGGCGAGCGCGGGCACGATCGGCCAGCAGTGTGCGGCGAGCCGAGTACAACGACGTGCGCTCGCGCGCGCGGTTGCGGAGGACCATGTAGGTCGCGAAGATGCCGAGCAGCGCGACCAAGGGTCCGACCAGCGTTCCCACGGGTCCGGATTATGCCTTGACGGCCCACCTTTTCTTCTGTGTGAGAATCGGGCGGTGACCCTGCTCGAGCGCGTTGAAGCGGACATGTTCGACGCGCGCAAGAAACGAGACGAGCTGGCCGTGAATACGCTGGGCGTGCTCAAGAGCGAGCTGGTCAAGGCGGGCAAGGAACCCGGGGCCGGCGGCCGGCTCGACGATCCGGCTTCGGTCCGGGTGGTTCGCCGCGAGGTGAAGCGCCGGGAGGAGGCGGCAGAGGCCTACCGATCGGCGGGGCGCGCCGACAGCGCCGAGCGCGAGGAGCGCGAGGCCGAGCTGCTGCGCGGCTACCTGCCGGCCGCGATCTCGCCGGCTGAGCTCGAAGCCGAGGTCCGCCGGGCGATCGAGGAGGTCGGCCCGGCAGGGCCGGGCGGATTCGGCGCGGTCATGAAGGTGGCCACCAGCCGGCTGGCAGGGAGGGCCGAGGGCGGCGAGATCGCCGCCACCGTTCGCAGGCTGCTTGGCCAAGGCTAAGGCGAGACTCGTCCTCAAACCGCCGCGCGGAGCGCGCCGGCGGGCCCAGCTCACCGTGGAGCGGCTGAAGGAGGTTTACCCAGCCGCCTGCGAGCTCGATCACCAAAACCCTTACCAGCTCTTGATCGCCACCATCCTGTCGGCGCAGACCACCGACGTGCGCGTCAACCAGGTCACGCCCAAGCTCTTCGAGCGCTATCCAAGGCCCCTCGACCTGGCCGGCGCTGATCCCGCCGAGGTGGAGGAGCTGATCAAGCCGACCGGCTTCTTCCGGACCAAGACCCGAGCGATTGTGAGCACTGCCCGGGCGCTGGTGGACCGCTTCGGCGGCCAGGTCCCGTCGCGGATGGAGGACCTGGTGACGCTGCCCGGGATCGGGCGCAAGACCGCCAATGTGATCCTCGGGGTGGGGTTCGGCGTCCCCGGCTTCGCGGTCGACACTCACGTCAACCGGCTCAGCAACCGCATCGGGCTGGTCGCGACGCGAGACCCGGAGAAGATCGAGCGCATCGTGACCGCTCTGGTGGCCGCCCGAGAGTGGACCGACCTGTCGCTGCGGCTGATCCTCCACGGCCGCCGCGTCTGCCTGGCTCGCCGGCCCCGCTGCGAGCAGTGCATCCTCAACGACTTCTGTCCCTCGTCAACGGTCAAGCCGAACCGCGCATAGAACACTTGTTCTAGACTCGGCCCATGGCGGGTGCCCTGGAGCCGCGCCGCGCCGAGGTCGAGTACCTCGAGCAGCCCTGCAAGGTTGCCCTCAACCGGGTGCGGAACATGCCCTTCAAGTGGTCGCTCAACCCCTACATGGGCTGCGAGCACCGCTGTTCTTTCTGCTACGTCCGCGCTTTCGAAAAGCGCGCTGACCGCCCTTCCGACGACCGCTACGGTCGCAGCGTGCGGGTCAAGACCAACGTCGCCCAGGTTCTCCGCGCCGAGCTCTCGCGCAGAACCTGGAAGCGCGAGGGAGTAGCCGTCGGCGCCGCCACCGACCCCTACCAGCCGGCCGAGGGCGCCTACAAGCTCACGCGCGCCTGCCTGGAGGCGTTTGTGGAGTTCGCCAATCCGGTCGGCCTGATCACCCGCGGCCCGATGATCGTGCGCGACGTCGACGTCCTCAGCGAGCTGGCCCGGCGCGCCGACCTGACCGTCAACTTCAGCATCCCGACCCTCGACGACGACATCTGGCGCCGAACTGAGCCCGGCACCGCCCACCCCCGGCAGCGGCTGCGCGCGCTCGAGCGGCTGGTCGCCGCGGGAATCCGCGCCGGCGTGGGGATGGCCCCGATCCTGCCCGGGCTCAGCGATCGCCCCGAGCTGCTGGAGGACGTGGTGCGGTCGGCCCGCGCCGCAGGGGCGGCTCACATCTGGGCCAACATCCTCTACCTGCGCCCCGGCACGCGCGAGCATTTCCTCGAGTGCCTTGAGAAGCACTGGCCGGAGCTGCTGCCTCGCTACCTCCAGCTGTACAAGGGCAGCGGCTACCTGGGCGACGCTGACCGCCGGCCGGTCCTGCAAACGGTCGACCGGCTGCGCGAGCGCCACTCGGTCGAGCGGCGTCCGCTGCAGCTCCTGCGTCCGGCTCCCCAGCCGGAGCAGCTCAGCCTGCTCGGCTTAGGATGAACGGCGATGCCACGCTCCCCAGTCGACGTGATCATGGGCCGCATCGGCGGCTTGCCCATCCGCGAGATCACGCAGCGGGTGGTGCCCTGCTTCAAGTACGTGGTCGACTCCCCCACCGGGCAGGAGCAGCTGGCGCTCTGCATCCTGATCGACGGCCGCTACCTGTACCGGTATCCGCACGAGAAGCTGCGCGGACTCCGCTCTCTGGCCCAGCAGGCCGCTTACCTGCGCGGCGAGCGCGAGGACCTGCGCCTGCGTGAATTCCAGCCCGGCATCTGCCGCTACGTCAACCACCCCGCCGGGGAGACGGCCGTCTCCTAGCCGAAAGCCGGCGGTGAGCGAGGTCGTCGTCCAGCAGCTGCTCGCGGAGCGGAGGGAGCTGATGGTCAGCAACGAGCGCCTGCGGCTGGAGCTCGATGAGCTGCAGCGCCGGGGGCGGGGCGAGGATCCTCGCCTGCAGCGCCTGCAGGCCGAGGTGGCGCGGCTGCGGGCCGCCTTGGAGCAGGCCCGCCTCGAGCGTGACCGCCTCGAGGCCGGCATCCAGGAGGCGCTCCGCCAGTTGGAATCGGGCCCGAAATAGAAAAGGGCCCCGCCGGAGCGGGGCCCTGAATTGACTGTGGAGCCTTAGCTGACCATCCCCATGACCTGCTCGACGTACGGCCGAGTCACGCCACCGATGAAGGGGACCTCGAACCGCTGGCCGCCGCCGGTCCACGCCTTGACCAGGCACACGATCCAGAGCACGAAGCTCAAGAGGCCGATCAGGAGGCCGATGATGCCGAGCACGTGCACGAAGCCGCTGATGATGTTGATCACGATCTGCAGGATCTGCAGCGACCCGAAGACCACCAGCGACTGCGCCGCGTGGTACTTCACGTCGGGGTCATTCTTGCCAACGAAGAGAAAGATGATGCCGGTCAGCCAGCCTACGAGATAGGAGAGGAAGGCGCCCGTGCGCTTGTCGATGCCGCCCGCAGTTGTCGCAGGGGGCTGGCTCTGCGGCTGGCCGGGGGGCGGACCGGGGGGCGGACCGGGGGGATTCTGCATTGAAGACCTCCGTGTAGTGATACCGGGGGGCTGAGGGCGCCCATGCCCTTCCCCACGCGTCATGCGTGCTGCGGGCGGCATTATCGCCTTTGTTCCGATATTTGTGTAGTCCCAACGCGTTGGTTTTGCGCGGCGGCCGCAGGTGACCGCTCAGATGCCGCTCTGCTAGGCTCCCAGCGCAAACCGTGAGCGATCCCGGACCGCCGCCGCCGCCTCGCCCACCGGAGCCGCCCGGCGGTCCACAAGGCGTCCCCCTTTCAGCTGTTCCACCGCTGCCGCCGGCCCCGCCGGTGAGCGGCCGCCAGATTGGCAAGTACGTGGTCAAACGCGAGCTGGGACGGGGCGGAATGGGCGCCGTCTACCTGGCCGAGCAGCCCTCGCTCGGGCGCGAGGTGGCGATCAAGGAGCTGATCGTCAGCGCCGCCGCCGACCCCACCGCGCTCACGCGCTTCATGCAGGAAGCGCAGGTCATGGCGCGCAGCAACCATCCCAACCTGGTCCAGGTCCACGACCTCGAGGAGCAGGGCGACGCCAAGTACATCATCCTCGAGTTCGTCAAGGGCGAGTCCCTGCGCGACAAGCTCAACCGAGGCCAGTTGCCGCTCCCGATCGTCTTCGCCATCACCCACGGCGTCCTCGAGGGCCTCAACTACGCCCACCGGCACAGCATCGTCCACCGCGACATGAAGCCCGAGAACGTCCTCATCAGCGACGAGGGGGCGGTCAAGGTGGCCGACTTCGGGATCGCGCGGCTGACCGACGATACCGGCGGCGGCTCGACCGCGACCAAGGCCGGAACCACGGTGGGGACGCCGCAGTACATGTCTCCCGAGCAGGTCGCCACCTCCAAGGTCGACGGCCGGAGCGACCTCTACAGCACCGGGATCATGCTCTACGAGATGATGTGCGGCCGGCCGCCGTTCACTGCGACCGAGGCCGACGGCCCCTTCACACTGATGGCCAAGCACGTGCAGGCGCCGCCGCCGCCGCCGGCCATCCACCGGCCGGACATCGATCCCGAGCTCGAACAGGTGATCCTCAAAGCGCTGGCCAAGCGGCCCGAGGATCGTTTCCAGACCGGGGCCGAGTTCGACGCCGCGTTGACGCGTGTGGCGGACCGCCTGACCCCGGGGTGGGACCACGCGCTGGAGCCGGGTGCCGATTTGAGCCGGATGGTCGCGGCGCTGCCGGGAGCGACCACGATGATGCCGAGCTACGCGCCCCCGGTCGCCCCGCCCCCGGTCAACCCGGCCGGCGCACCGGTGGTTCCGCCGCCCGCGGTGGCGCCGCCGACCGGGGCGGTGTCGCCCAGCCCGCAGGTGGCGCCGCCGGCCGCCGCCTACAACCCGACGCCGCCGCCGCGGCCGGTGCAAAAGGCGGCCGCCGGCTGCTTGGGGGTCATCGGCCTGCTGGTCGGAGCCGCCGCCGCGGCCGGGCTGCTCCTACTGCTGCTGCTGCGCTAGCTTCGGGAGGGCGGCGAGCCGTCCTCGGAGAGGGCGACCGGCGCGGGCGCCTGGACCACCGCATCCGCCGCCACCGTGGCTCCGGCGGCCAGGATCGTCTGCTGCGTCCGCGTGCGGTAGATCTGGACGTTCTGGAAGGTGGTCTGGGTCGCCATGTCGGTCGGGAAGGGAACCCACGGCGCGTCGGTGTCTTCGCGGATCGCGACCACCTTGAAGATCTTGAAGGTCTCGGCTGACTTGCCCTTGAGCTGGATGTCCGGCGCCAGCTCGACCGCGATGTAGTCCTTGGCCATCTCGTAGGTCCTCTCGCCGATCAGCAGCTCGAAGGGCCCGGCGACGCCGCAGAAGCGAGCGGCTGTATTGACCGCGTCGCCGAGGGCCGTGAACTGGCGGCGCATCGAGCTGCCCAGGTTGCCCCACACCACCGGGCCGGTGTTGATGCCGATTCCATAGCGGATCGGCGGCAGGCCCATCCCGATCAGGCGCGCCTGGAGGTCGGGGGCGCGGGTGATCATGTCGTAGGCGCAGCGGATCGCCAGCAGCGCGTGGTTCTCCTGCTCGTGAGGGGCGTTCCAGACCGCCATGATCTCGTCGCCGACGTACTTGTCGATCGTCCCGTCCCACTTGAAGACGACGCGTGTCAGCTCGTTGAGGTATTCGGTCGCGACCTTGACCACGTCCTCCGCCGTCATCGTCTCCGACATCGACGTGAAGCCCCGGATGTCGACGAAGAGCAGCGACACGTCGCGCCGCTCACCGCCCAGGGTCAGCTCCTCGAGCGTCCGCGCCGAAGCCAGCTTGGCGACCAGCTCGGGCTTCAGGTACTGGCCGAAGATCGTCGTCACCTTGCGCTTCTCGCGGTCTTCATAGAGGAACCGGTAGGCGGTGACGCTGGTATAGGCGAGGCCCATCACGAGCCAGGTGTGGAAGATGTTGGGGACGGTCCGCATCGCCTCCATGCCGAAGATCCAGAAGCCCGTATAGGCGGCGAGCAGGCCAACCACCGCCAGTGCGCCCTTGATCAGGCTCAGCCGGGCCACCAGCCAGCCCAGCCCGACGCCGAGCATCAGCATCACGAGCAGGACCAGCGCGGGGGGTTCGGGCTGCAGGAAGCTGCCCTGGAGCTGGCGCTCGAGCTGGCTGACGAAGCTGGCGTGGATCTCGATCCCCTGCATGTAGGCATCCCCCGTGGCGACGGGGACGATGTGCTCGTCGTGCAGGCCGGTCGCGTTGTAGGCGCCGATCAGGACCACCTTCCCCTGCACCTTGCTGGGATCGAAGTTGCCGCTGGCGACGTCGGAGAAGGACACGTACTGGCCGTGGGCCGGGAAGGTCCCCGGCGCGCCGAGATAGTTGATGTCGGCGTGACCGGTGCCGTCGACCCACAGTGGCGAGGTCCAGCCGCTGCCGAAGGTCGCGCCCTGCGGCGTCCAGGCCAGCGGGACTCGGTCCGCCTGGTCGCCCAGGAAATAGCGCTGGTAGCCCGCGAAGCCGAGTGGGTTGAGGTCGGCCGGACAGTCGCTGTCCCGGCCCGCGCAGGCCGGCTTGACGAACATCGCCATCCGGCGCACGACGCCGTCGGAGTCGGCGTCGATGTTCGTGGAAGCCAGGGTGGCGATCTTCTGCTGGCAGGGCGCGTACTCGTCGTTGGAGGCGTCCGCACAGCGGAAGGACCGGATGGGAATCTCGTCGGGGGCCTTGGGATCCATGACGATGTCGTGAGTCCCAGCCGACAGCTTGGAGGCGCCGTAGGAAAGGATCACCGGCACCTTGGCTTGAGCCGCTCGGACCAGCGAGTCGTGGAACTGCTGGTCGCCGTTGTTCTTGTCCGAGTAGGACTCCGAGAACCCGACGTCGAATGCGACCGCCGCCGCCTTGGCCTTGCTCAGCTGGTCGAGGGCGAGCGCGAAGCGATCGCGCGTGAAAGGCCAGTGGCCCCCGTAGGGGTCAGGGGCGGCGATCGACTTGTCGTCGATGCCCACGATCACCACGTCGGAGGCCGGCGCCGAGTCCTCGGGGAAGAAGCGGTCCTCGGGATGGACGCCCGGAAAGTCGATCCGGTAGAGGCCGAACATCAGCAGCGCGATCGCCAGGCCGCTGACGATGCCGACCGCCCCCCGGTAGGTGTACCAGTGGGTGAACCAGACCGGGAGCCTTCGCATGCGCGCGCGAATGATACTGATCGGGACCATGGTCAGGTGCGGCATCGCGGGCTGGATCGACAAGTCGCTGATCGATTCCCGCGCCTTCTATCCCGCCGACTGCACGAGCTCCGAGGAACGGCTGCGCTTCTACGCCAGCCAGTTCCCCCTGGTCGAGGTCGACAGCACCTACTACGGGATGCCGAAGAAGGAGAACTCGGAGCTGTGGGTGGAGCGCACTCCCGACAGCTTCCGCTTCGATGTCAAAGCCTTCTCGCTTTTCACCCAGCACCCGATGCAGCCGAAGGCGCTGCCCAAAGACATCCGGGAGGGGCTGCCCCGAGAGCTGCTCGAGAAGAAGAGCGTCTATCTCGAACAGGTTCCGCCCGAGGTCGTCGACGAGGCCTGGGAGGCCTTCCGCGACGCTCTCGAGCCGCTCCTCGCGGCGGGCCGGCTGGGCGCCGTCTTCTTCCAGTTCCCGCCCTGGTTCTATCCCTCGCGCAAGGCGCTCACCTACATCGAGCAGGTCCAGGAGCGCATGTTCGGTTTCGACATCGCGGTCGAGTTCCGCAAGCGCGACTGGCTCGACGATGAGCACCGCGAGGGAACGCTGGAGTTCCTCCGTCTGCGCGGAATCCCCTTCGTCGCCGTCGACGCTCCGCCCCACGCCGGCCACACCGCGATGCCCGGAATCGCCGAGGCGACCTCGGACAAGTTCGCCTTCATCCGCTTCCACGGGCGCAACCAGGAGACGTGGAACCTGAAGGGCGCGCCGCCCAACGTGCGCTTCCGGTGGGACTACAAAGACGAGGAGCTGGCCGAGTGGGTGCCGCGGATCCGGGCCCTCGAGGAGCACGTCGAGGAAGTCCACGCGATCATGAACAACAACTATTCGAACTGGAGCGTCAAGAACGCGCACCAGCTCGAGAAGCTGCTCGAAGAGGCAAGTCTCGAGGTCGCGAAGCCGGTCGAAGGCTAGGCCGGATGCTGTGGAACCGGCGGGGCCAGCCTTGGGTCCTTCCGGCGCCGGTACTCCCCGATCAGGTGATCGAGCGGGCCTCCCAGCACCGGCTCGACCAGTTGGGCAAGCCGGTAGGGCGCGATGATCACGTCCCGCCGGGGCCAGCGGGCGGTCCGCACGACCGCCCGCGCCACCCAGTCGGAGCTGACCATCATCGGCCCCCGGTCGTCCCTGCCGAAGAACTCGGTGTCGGTGGTGCCGGGGTAGACCGCGCAGACCTTGACCCCGGTGCCGCTCAGCTCGCCGCGCAGGGCGTGGGAGAGTCCGGCCACCGCGTGCTTGGTCGCTGAGTAGAAGGCCGAGTAAGGAACGGCGCGAAAGCCGACGACGGAGGCTACGTTGATGATCACGCCCCGGTTGAGCTCGAGCATCGCCGGCAGAACGGCCTGGGTCGCGACGGCGAGGCCGACCAGGTTGGTGCCGAGGAGCTGCTGGATCTCCTCCTCGGGCATCCGCTCGAAGCGGCCGCGCCAGCCCAGTCCGGCGTTGTTGACCAGGACGTCGACCCGGTCGAAGTCGCGCAGGGCGCCCGCCACGAAGGCGCGCACCTCGGCCGGCCGCGAGACGTCGGTGCGTCTGACGATCACCGCCTCGGCGCCGGCCTGCCGGCATTTCTCGGCGACCTCGTGGAGGCGGTCGAGACGCCGCGCGCAGATGGCGAGGCGGGCGTGCTCGCGGGCGAAGCGGAGGGCGGTGGCGGCGCCGATGCCGGATGAGGCGCCGGTGATGAGCACGGCGGCGCCTCGTAGTTTCACCAGCTTCAGGTTAGCGGCCGCCTGCGGCAGCCCCCCTCCTCAACTCCTCCCCCGCCCCCTCCTCCAACTCCTCCCCCGTGACCGGGGGAGGAGCTCTGGAGGCAGGGGGGTTAGCCCGCGATCTGAGGCCGGGTCTCGTCCTCGCGGACGGCCGGCTGCTCGTGCCGCTTGTGGTGCGCGCGGGCCTTGTCGACTGTGTCGCGCGCGATGGCGAGGTAGTTCTGGAGCGATCGCCGGAGGTCTTCGGTGCTCGGCGCGCTCTTCAGCGAGGCGGCGCTGCGGTAGCGGTCGGCCAGCGTGCGGTCGTAGCGGCGGAGGTCGCGTGCGCGCTCGTCGTTCGAGATCCGCACCGGGTAGCCCATCCGCGTCAGCATGTCGTCGACCAGCAGCTTGGCGGCGGCGACCGCCTCGCGAGGCTGGTTCACGAACATGGCCTCGATCTCCGGAATCCGGCGCTCGTAGGGATCCACGTAGTTCGCCGGGAACATCTGGGTCGGGAACGGCTTCCGCTGACGGCGGATCACCCCGACCACGGCAATAGCCAGCAGGATCGCGATCGCGACCACCACCACGATCAACCAGAGAAGCTCGTGCATGGGCACCTCCGACGATTAAGAATTACAAGATAAGTGACAGTCCGCGTATCACTATATATTCGACCGGGGAGTCTGACAAGGGCCAAGATTAGAATCGCGTAGGTGAAGGCGGTCACCTTCCAGGACAAGGGCGACTTCCAGGTCACCGACGTGCCCAAGCCGGCGCTTAAGACGGGCACGGACGTCCTGGTGCGCGTAACGCTCTCCGCGATCTGCGGGTCCGACCTGCACATCTACCACGGGCACACTCCGATCAATCCCGGCGCCGTGCTCGGTCACGAGTTCGTGGGCGTGGTGGAGGAGGTCGGCCCGGAGGTGCACCGCTTCCACCCCGGCGACCGCGTCGTGTCCTCCTTCTTCACCGCCTGCGGCCACTGCTACCTCTGCCGCCGTGGCTGGTACGCGCAGTGCGTCAACAAGGGCACCTTCGGCCACGGCGAGTACTTCGGCGACCTGGGTGGCGGCCAGGCCGAGTTCGTCGTCGTGCCGCTCGCTGATCACACGCTGGAGGCGATCCCGGACGAGATGCCGGACGAGCAAGCGATCTTCGTCGGCGACATCCTCGCCACCGCTTACTTCGGGGCGGAGCGGGCCGAGATCACGCCCGGCGACACCATCGCGGTCGTCGGCGCCGGCCCGGTCGGCCTCTGCGCGGTCATGACTTCACAACTCTTCGGTCCCGCCCGAGTCTTCGCGGTCGACATGGTCGACGACCGCCTCGAGCTGGCCCAGGAACTCGGCGCCCGGCCGGTCAACGGCAATCAGGTGCACCCGGTCGAGTACCTCAAGTCGGTGACCGAAGGCCACGGCGTCGACGCCGCCGTCGAGTGCGTCGGCCATACCTCCGCGATCGAGACCGCGATCGGCTGCGTTCGCGGCGGGGGCCGGATCTCGAGCGTGGGCGTCCCCTCCAAGACCGAGTGGCCATTCCCGCTCATGCACGCGTGGCTGGCCGACCTGACCTTCCGCGCCGGCTGGTGCAACGTGCAGGCCTACATGCGGCCGCTGCTCGACCTGATCGCCGCCGGGCGGCTGCAGCCCGACCGCATCATCAGCCACCGGATGAAGCTCGACGAGGCGGCGGAGGCCTACCGCATGTTCGACGCGCGGGAGGCCACCAAGATCGTCCTGACGCCCTAGAAGCCGGGCTTCTAGTCGACCTCCGGGTCGCGGCCCTCGGCGAACGCCACTCCAGCCAGGAAGCCTCGCGCCTTCTCCATCAGTGGGTAGCGGTTGGCGACCGCCCAGAAGCGGTCG
>DASUWN010000040.1:0-17524 GCA_036378395.1 Candidatus Dormiibacterota bacterium
CAGCTGGTGGGGCTCGAGGTGCGCACCCGTTCGGGCGAGTCGCTGGGCCGGATTGCGGAGGTCCTCGAACGGCCGGCCAATGACGTCTGGGTGGCGCGGCGGGGCAACGTCGAGCACCTGGTCCCGGCGACCCACGAGGCGGTGCTCGAGGTCGACCTGGCCCAGGACCGCGTCGTCGTCGCCGACTGGCTGCTGGAGGTCGAGACGGCGTGAGATTCGACGTGCTCTCGATCTTCCCCGAGCTGTTCGGCCCGGTCTTCGCCACCGGCGTGGTCGGCCGCGCCGTCAAGGCCGGGCTGATCGAGCTGGAGGCACACGACCTCCGCGGCTTCACCCACGACCGCCGCCGCCAAGTGGACGATGTGCCCTTCGGCGGCGGGGCCGGGATGGTGCTCAAGCCGGAGCCGATCTTCGAGGCGGTCGAGAGCCTGCGCCCGCGCAACCGGGGCCCGGTCGTCCTGATGGAGCCGTGGGGCGAGCAGCTGACGCAGGAGCTGGCCGCCGAGCTGGCCCGGGAGCCGGGCCTGATCGTCGTCTGCGGCCGCTACGAGGGCATCGACGACCGCGTCCGCGACGCGCTCGCCGACCGCGAGATCTCGATCGGCCCCTACGTGCTGAGCGGCGCCGAGCTGCCGGCCATGGTCCTCATCGACGCCGTCGCCCGGCTGGTGCCCGGCGTGGTCGGCGATCCCCGCTCCATCGAGCAGGACGCCTCCGCCCTCGGCGGTGGCTATCCCCAGTTCACCCGGCCGGCCGAGTACCGGGGCATGCAGGTGCCCGAGGTGCTGCTGTCCGGCAACCACGCCCGCATCGCGGCCTGGCGGCGCGAACACGCCCGGCCTGCGCGTTTGGGCAGACTCACGGAGACAGCGAAATGAATGTCATCGAACAGCTCGAGCGCGAGCAGCAGAAGGAGAGCGTCCCCGAGCTCCGGCCCGGCGACACCGTCAAGGTCCACGCCAAGGTCGTGGAGGGCACCCGCGAGCGGATCCAGGTCTTCGAGGGCCTCGTGATCCGGGTCACGGGCGGTGGCCTGCGCCGCAACTTCACAGTCCGCCGCGTGACCCACGGTGTCGGCGTCGAGCGGACCTTCCTCATCCACTCGCCCCGCATCGACAAGATCGAGGTCGTGCGCCACGGCGAGGTCCGCCAGGCGCGGCTCTACTACCTCAGGGGCAAGGTGGGCAAGGAGGCCCGGATCCGCGAGCGGCGGGCCAAGGAGGCGCCGGCCACCGAGGCCGCTCCGGCTCGGACGCGCCGCGGCCGCGTGGCCGCCCCGCCGGCCGCCGAAGAGGAGCCCGCGACCGAGGAGTAGCGGGCTGTTAAGGCGGTTGGCGCGCCGCGGACCGCTCCAGTAACCTGCCCGCGATGACCGTCCAGGCGCGCCCCGGCAAACCTCGCAAGCGGACGCGCCGGCCCCAGCTCTGGGCGTCGGAGCGCTTCGCGCTGGCGATGGGCTTCAGCATCGTGGCCGGGATCGACGAGGTCGGCCTGGGGCCGCTGGCAGGTCCGGCGGTGGCGGCGGCGGTCGTCCTGCCGATCGGCGCCCGGCTGCCCGGCCTCAACGACTCCAAGCAGGTGCTGGCCCCCGACCGCGAACGCCTCGACCGCCGGATCCGGCGGCTGGCGATCGCCTATGGGATTGGGGAGGTGCCGCCCGAGGACATCGACCGCTTCGGCCTCACCTACGCTCGCCAGCGGGCGATGGAGCTGGCGGTGGGCACTCTCCAACCGCCCGCGCAGTACCTGCTGATCGACGCCTGGGACGTCCCCGACCTGCGCCTGCCCCAGCTGGCGGTGATCAAGGGCGACGCCACCTGTGCCTCGATCATGGCGGCGTCGATCGTGGCCAAGGTCCACCGCGACCGGCTGATGCGGGAATACGACTCGCTCTATCCCGGCTATGGCTTCGCGCTCCACAAGGGATACGCGACGGCGGCCCACAAGGCGGCGCTCCGGGCGCTGGGGCCGAGTCCGATCCACCGCATGTCCTGGGCGCCGATCCGCGCGGTGCTGGGGCTGAACGGCGGCGTGCAGCCGGAGGCCGAGCTTGCCCACCGCGATTGAGACCGGCCGCCGCGGTGAGCGGATCGCCGCCGCGCTGCTCGAGGCCCGCGGCTGGAAGGTGATCGGCTCCGGCTTCCTGGCCCGCCGGGGTGAGATCGACCTCATCTGCCGCGACGGCGCGCGGCTGGTAATGGTCGAGGTCAAGACCCGCACCTCGGCCACCTTCGGCGCCCCGGCCGAGGCCGTCGGCGTTCGCAAGCGGCGCGCCCTCGGTGCCGCCGCGGCCGAGTACCGAGCGCTGGCCGGCTGGCGCGGCCCGATCGACTTCGCCGTGATCGCGCTCAAGCTCGACCGCGAGGGCGAGGTCACCTCGGTCGAGCTGATCGAGGATCCCTTTTGACCCGAGAGCCCGGCCTCCGTTTCTACACGTCGCCGGAAGGCCTGCCGCCACTGGTCTGGACCGCGGTCGAGGCGGCTCGGGTGGCGGGCATCGACCAGGCCAGCCGGCCCGAGACCGGCCGCTTACTGCAGGCGCTGGCCGCCTTCCCCGAGCGCGGCCGGCTGGGAGAGCTCGGCACCGCCGGTGGTGTGGGGTCGGCCTGGCTGGTGAGCGGGATGCGCTCGGGCACCTCGCTGGTCACGGTCGAGATCGACCCCGACCGCGCCGCGGTGGCCGCCGACGTGCTCGGCGACGTCCTCGGCGTCCGCGCGCTGCATGGCGACTGGTCGGATGCCGCGCGCTTCGCGCCCTTCGACCTGCTGTTCTCGGACGGCGGCCCCAAGCACGACCCGGAAGCCCCGGAGCAGCTGGCGCCGCTGCTGCGGCCAGGGGGGATCGTCGTCCTCGACGACTTCACGCCGGGACTTTCGGCAGCGGAAGACCGGACGCGCCGGATCTGGCTCGAGACGCCTGGCTTCAACACCGTCGAGGTGCAGCTTTCACCCGAGACGTCGGTGCTGCTGGCGGTGCGGACAGCGGCCTGATGGTCGGCCCGGAGCGCGCCGGCGAGCTCGCGAGCGGCTGCGCCAGATCTGCCTTGCGCTGACGCTGGTCGAGGCCGACCCCGAGGCCTTCTTCGTCCCGCCCTACGCCGCCATCGCGCGCAACGCCTAGGCTTGGCCGTGACCGTGGACACGGCCGAGCGGCTCCCGATCGAGCTCGAAGAGTTCCCGACCGCGATCCGGCCCATGCAGGCGGGATCGGCCGAGGCCCCCTTCAGCTCGCCGGACTACCTCTTCGAGGTCAAGTGGGACGGCCTCCGCTGCCTGCTGCTCAAGCGGCCGGGCGGCGAGGTGCGCCTGCTCGACCGCCGCTTCAACGACCTCACCGATCAGCTGCCCGAGGTCGTCGCGACCGCCGACCGGCTGCCCGCCGCGACCATCCTCGACGGCGAGCTGGTCGCCACCGATCCCGAGGGCAGGCCCGATCTGGAGCGCCTGCGCAAGCGGCTCGGCGGCCGCGCCCGCGCCGACGTCGGGCTTTCGTTTATCGCCTTCGACCTGCTCTGGCTGGACGGCAAGCCGCAGCTCCGGCAGCCGCTCGTGCGCCGCAAGCAGCGGCTGCGCAAGGCGGTCGGCGCCGCCGGCGCGATCGTCGTGCCCGACCACATCGAAGGCGAGGGGGTCGAGCTCTTCGAGGCCTGCCTCGAGCGCGGGCTCGAGGGCGTGATGGCCAAGCACCGCGACAGCACCTACGTGCCCGGCCAGCGCTCCCCCTTCTGGCTCAAGGTCAAGGCGGTCAAGAGCGACGACTTCGTCGTCACCGGCTGGCTTCCGTCAGAGGGCGCCGACCCGTTCGGGGCGCTCCTGGTCGGCTTCTACGAGCGGGGCCGGCTGCTTCCCTGCGGCGCGGTCGTTGGTGGCTTCGACGCCGCCTCCACGGCGACCATCGCGGCCGAGCTCCGCCGCCTGGAGGTCGCCGAGTCGCCCCTGGACCCGGCGCCGGTGATGATGGGCGCACCGGTGCACTGGGTCCGGCCCGAGCTGGTGATCAGCGTGCGCTACTCGGACTGGGCGCCGGACGGCACGCTCCGTTTTCCGATCTTCAACGGCCTCCGGGCCGACATCCACCCGGCCGAATGCGTGCGCCACCGGCCGCGGGTGGTGATCGCCGGCCGCACCCCGCCGGGCAGCCCGGCCTACGGCCTGACCCGCTTCCCCTTCTAGGCCCAGCCCAAGCCCCGGTTTCCCGGGAAACCCCGGCCACCGGCCCGGCCCAAGCCCCGGTTTCCCGGGAAACCAGCGGCCGCTAAGCCGTCTTGCGGCGCCGACCCCGAGCGGGCTCGGCGGAAGCCTCGCGCGCCTCGCGCGCCTCCTCCGCGACCTTGAGCCCCTTGCGGTCGCCCTTCGTCTTGCGAGCCGCATCGACCGACGCCTTGAGCGCCTCCATCAGGTCCATGACCTTAGGCGCCTCCTCGACCTCCGGCGCGGCCACGACCTCCTCACCCTCGACCTTGGCCTGGACGATCTGCATCAGCGCGTCCTTGTACTCGTCGTGGTAGCGGTCGGGGTCGAACTCGTCCGCCAGCGACTCGACCAGCGTCTTGGCCATGGTCAGCTCGCGATCCGAGATCTTGATCTCCCCGTCGACCGTCTTGATCCCCTCGGTGGACCGGATCTCGTCGGGCCAGTGGAGCGTGTTCATCAGCATCAGCCCCTCGAGCGGCGACAGCGCGCAGAGGTGCTCGCGATCGCGGAAGGCGATCTTCGCGACCGCCACCTTGCCGGTCTCCTCCAGCGCTCGCTTCAGCAGCGCGTAGGGCTTGCGTCCAACGTCTTCGGGTTCGACGTAGTAGGCGCCCGCGAAGTAGAGGCCGGCGTTGATGTCGTCGCGATCGACGAACTCCGAGATCTCGACCGTGTGTGAGGTCGGGAGGGGAAGGTTCTCCAACTCCTCGTCGGTGACGACGACGTACTGATCCTTGGAGACCTCATAGCCCTTGACGATGTCGCCGTAGGAGACCTCGTGCTCGCCCTTCTCGCACCAGCGCTTGTAGCGGATGCGGCTCATGTGCTCCTCGCAGAGCTGGTTGAAGGACACGCCGTGGGACTCGGTGGCGACGAACAGACGGATCGGAATGGAAACCATCCCGAAGCTGACCACGCCTCTCCACATTGATCTCGGCATCGGGCTCGAAGTCTAAGTTACGCCGGGCCCCTGTGCGGCTACTATCTGTCGCCGCAGTTCGGCATTAATTTGACTCGCGGTGCGACTCGGCGAGTTCGAGATTCATTTACTGGTCGCGGGTGGCTGGCGCCCCGACGGAGGCTCGCTCTTCGGCGTCATTCCCAAGGTGCTGTGGGAGCGCCAGAAACCCGCCAACGAGCGCAACCAGGTGCTCGCCGCCTGCGCCGGCGTGATCGTCAAGCACCGCGGCAAGGTCATCGTCTGCGAGACCGGCATCGGCACCAAGCTCGACGAGAAGCGCGCTCAGCGCGACGGCGTCTGGGAGCCGGACGGCCTGCTGGCGTCGCTGAAGGCGGTCGGGGTGCGGCCAGACGAGGTCGACGTCGTCCTCGCCACTCACCTGCACTGGGACCACGCCGGCGGCTTCACCCGCCGGAGCCGGGACGGCGGCGTCGAGATCACGTTCCCCAAGGCCAGGCACTTCATCCAGCAGTCGGAGTGGGAGTTCGCGCTCAACCCCGACCCGCGGTCGCGCGCCGGCTACATGCCCGACGACTTCCAGCCCCTGGAGGAGGCGGGCCAGGTCGAGTTCATCGATGGCGAGGCGGAGATCATGCCCGGGATCGTGATGCGCCACACCGGCGGGCACACGCCGGGCCACCAGTTCTGCATCTTTCGCGCCTCCGAAGACCTCGCCTGCGCGGTCACCGGCGATGTGATCGCCACCCGCTCCCACCTGCGCATCCCCTGGAACTCCGCCACCGACCTCGACGTCCTGCGCACCCTCGAAGCCAAGGGGCGCCTGATCGAGGAGGCGGCCGACCACCGCTGGCTGCTGGTCCTCTCCCACGAGGCAGACCAGCCCGCCGGCTACGTCGACGCCGAAGGCGCCTGGACGCCCGAACCCGAGCTGACCGTCCCGGTCCCGATCCCGGAGGCGCCTTAACAGGGGTTCCGCCGCCGGCCGCGCGCCCGTTGAGCGACTAGATGCAGGGCCAGGCTCGATCCGGGAAGCCCCCTCCATAGACTGCCGAGGATTGAACGGGTGGAGATGCACGTGGTCGATCGCGCCCCGCGCCGATGATGGACGATGCTGAGGTAAACGCTCCACCTGGAACTCTGCCTACGCCGCATGCACCTCAGGGGCCGCTACTCCCCGACGCTGCGGTCGTGGTGCGCTTTGGAATCTTGCCACCAGATGCCTTCGCGTCGTCGATCAAGAGGGAGGCGGTCAAGCGTCGAAAGCTGCAGTTGGAGCCGCACTGGGGGCTATCGGTCGTGTGCGGCGTCGACCTCGCGGCGGACGATCTCGCTCGAGCGACGATGGAATAGCCTCGGCTGGAGGGTCGTGGCCTCCAGCATCCTTTCGTACTCGAATCTACAGTTGGGGCCATCCGGAGACTCGGTTACGACGTGATCCAAGATGAGCCACCCCCCAGGCACGCGCTGGTGACATTTAGCAAAGAGCCATCGGAGGCCGACCGCGTTACGCTTCTGACCGCTTTCAGTGATCCTCGCCCGAACCCACTGAGGGCGGAGGGTAACAATGGGGAGGATGGTGAACATGAGTGAGGCGTTGGTTGCGGAGATCGCGACCGACTTCAACTCGGTCGACTCCGACGGCAGGCTTACGGCACTAGCCGAGACGGCGCACGTCCTCTGGTACCCGCTGGCGAAGGGAAGCCTTGTCCGCGTTCACGATTACGAGGGCAATCGCTGTTACGCCGTGATCGATGAGGTCGACGAGGATCTGATCTACTGCGTCCCCTACTGGGAGTCCTGGGAGTCCACGTCGGATCGCATCACCATGTCGGTTCCGACGTTGCTACCTCCCGATGAGACTCAACTGAAGCCACAAGGTGGGTCGCTTCTCCGGGTAGATTCCCCGCCGACCTATATCGCTAGGTGAGGCCTAGCCTCTCGCCAATCCGAGTGACCGTTCTCCTGTGCGATTCGGCACAGGCCGTGGGCGGAAAGCTGTACATCCTTGGCGGAGGGTGGTCGCGCGTTATGGCAATCAACCCGAATATTTCAATGGTTCTCGCGGTCCATATGCGGATCCCGTGGGCCGAGGCCAACAGACGATTGACTGTGAGGTTCGATCTCGTTACTGAGGATGGCCAATCCGTTCCCGCGCCGAATGGGGACGGTGTCTATGCGGAGGCAAAGGTGGAGGTCGGCCGGCCCCCCGGCCTGCGCCCGGGCACCGATCTAGACCAGACGTTTGTCATCCCAGCTGTCGTCCCATTGCGTGCTGGCGTGTACCGGTGGGACGTGAGCGTCGACGGCGAGAAGCTGGAGGACGTTGCGTTCGAAGTCGTCGCGCCGCCGCCCGAGGTGACATTCCTGCCGGGCGGACGCCCGAACCCGAGCTGACCGTCCCGGTCCCGATCCCGGAGGCGCCTTAACAGGGGTTCCGCCGCCGGCCGCGCGCCCGTAGCCTCGGCCGCCGAGATGGTGGCCTGCGTCCGCTCCGCGATCCTGCGCGGCCTGGAGGTGATCCCGGTCGAGGTCGAGGCCGACATCGCCGGCGGCGCCGGCCCCGGCTTCTTCCTGATCGGCCTCGCGTCCGGCTCGATGCGGGAGGCGAAGGACCGCGTCCGGGCCGCGATCCGCAACTCGGGCCTCGAGTTCCCCAGCCAGCGCAAATTGACGGTCAACCTGGCGCCGCCCGAGCTGCGCAAGGAGGGCACCGCCCTCGACCTGGCGCTGGCGATCGCGATCGTCCTCGCCGATCAGCGGCGCCAGCCGCCGGAAGGCGCGGCCTTCCTTGGCGAGCTCTCCCTGGACGGCGCCGTCCGCCACGTCAACGGAGTCCTGGTCGCGGCCCGCGGGCTGGCCAAGCGCGGCCTCAGCCGCGTTTTCGTGCCCGCCGAGGACGCCGCCGAGGCGGCGCTCGCCGAAGGCATCGAGGTGGTGCCCTGCACGACCCTGGCCGAGGTCTGCGGGCACCTGCTGAGCGGCCTCGAGCTCCCGGTCCAGGTCAGGCAAGAGGCGCCCGTTCTCCCACCCGAGGAGGGCGAGGACCTGGCCGAGGTCCACGGTCAAGATGCGGCCCGGCGCGCGCTGGAGGCGGCGGCGGCGGGCGGGCACCACGTCTTGTTCACCGGCCCACCGGGTTCGGGCAAGACCATGCTCGCCCGCTGCCTGCCGGGCATGCTGCCACCGCTCACGGTGGACGAGGCGCTCGAAGTCGCCCAGCTCCGGAGCGTGCTCGGCGAGATCGACCCCGCCCAGCCGCTCAGCAGCCGGCGCCCCTTCCGCAGCCCGCACCACACGATCTCGATGGCGGGACTGGTCGGCGGGGGCGCCTCGCTGGCCCGACCCGGCGAGATCTCGCGTGCCCACAACGGGGTCCTGTTTCTGGACGAGCTGGCCGAGTTCGACCCCTCCACGCTCCAGGCGCTCCGGCAGCCGCTGGAGGAGGGCCGGGTGGCGATCACCCGGAGCGCCGGCTCGGTCCGCTACCCCGCGCGCTTCCTTCTAATTGCGGCCACCAATCCCTGCCCCTGCGGCTGGGAGGGCGATGAGGTCAACGCCTGCCGCTGCACGCCGGGCGCGATCGACGCCTACCGGCGCTCGCTCTCGGGACCGCTTCTGGACCGGATCGACCTCCAGGTCCACGTCGCCCGCACTCCGCTCCACGAGCTGGCGTCGGAGCCCGCGGGCGAGTCTTCCGCCACCGTTCGCGTCCGCGTGGTCGCCGCCCGCGGCCGCCAGCTCGAAAGGCAGGGCTGCCTCAACGCCCAGCTCAGCACGCGCCAGCTGCGCCGCCTGAGTGGGATCCGCCCTGACGCCCGGCGCGCCCTGGAGAGCTGGGCCCAGCGCCGGGGCCTGACCGCGCGCGGCTTCCAGAGGGCCTGGCGGGTGGCCCGCACGTTGGCCGACCTGGAAGGCGCCGAGGCCGTCGAGGACCGCCACGTCCTCGAGGCGCTGGGCTACCGGCTCGCCGATGCGGCAGCCTGACCTCCGAACCAGAGGCCGGTGGCCGCCGCCGCCCGGCCCACGCATCGCCATCGTCGGGGCCCGCCGCCCGACGCCCTACGGCGAAGCCGTCGCCGAGCGCCTGGCCACCGACCTGGCGGCCGCGGGCGCGGTCGTCATCAGCGGCCTCGCCCTCGGCGTCGACGCAGCCGCCCACGAGGGCGCCCTGGCGGGCGGCGGCTGCACGATCGCCGTCCTCGGGACCGGCGTCGACGTCATCTACCCGCGCGCCAACGCCGACCTCGCCCAGCGGATCCTGCAGGCCGGCGGCGCGCTGGTCAGCCAGTTCGCGGACGGCACCCCGCCCCAGCGCCGCCACTTCCCGATGCGGAACTGGACCATCGCCGGCCTGGCCGACGTGGTCGTGGTCGTCGAGGCCGCCCCCGGGTCAGGCGCCCTGATCACGGCCGAGGCGGCGCTGGCCCAGTCCAAAGAGGTGATGGCCGTCCCGGGCAGCATCTTCTCGCCGCTCAGCGTCGGCTGCCACCAGCTGCTGCGGGACGGCGCGGGGCTGGTCCAGAACGCCCGCGACGTGCTGGCGCTGGCCGGTGCCAGCCTCGAGGTCCTCGATGATCCGCTCCGGCCACCGGCTACCCTGGGGGTCGCGTCGCCGCCCAGCGGCAGCGCCGACGCTCTGCTTGTGCACCTCTCCGAAGCACTGCCGTTGACGCCGGCCGAGCTCGCGCGCAAGCTGAACCTCCCTTTCGGCGAAGTGCTGGCCAGGTTGACCGGGCTCGAGCTGGAGGGCCGGGTGAGCCGGCGCGGGGAGGCGTTCATCAGGAAGACGTGGAACAGATAGCGCCGCGATTTGGGTATATCGAAACCTCACATGCCTGAAGGCCTGATCATCGTCGAGTCCCCGGCCAAGGCCCGGACTCTCAAGCGATTCCTCGGCGACCGCTTCGACGTGCGCGCCTCGATGGGCCACGTCCGCGACCTGCCCGAGAGCCGGCTGGCGGTCGACGTGGAGAAGGACTTCGAGCCCGAGTACCAGGTCGTGGACAGCCGCGCCGCCACCATCCGCGAGCTGCAGGCGGCCGCCCGCAAGGATCGCGACGTCATCCTCGCCTCCGACCCCGACCGCGAGGGCGAGGCCATCGCCTGGCACCTGGCGGAGGTGCTCAAGCTCCAGCAGCCGAAGCGGATCGAGTTCCACGAGATCACCAATGACGCGGTCCGGAGGGCACTCGACCACCCACGCACGATCGACATGCGCCTGGTCAACGCCCAGCAGGCGCGGCGCGTCGTCGACCGCCTGGTCGGCTACCGGATCAGCCCCTTCCTCTGGAGCAAGGTCCAGAAGGGCATCGGCGCCGGCCGCGTGCAGTCGGTAGCGCTGCGGCTGGTCGTCGACCGCGAGAACGAGATCCGCGCCTTCGTGGCCGAGGAGTCGTGGACGGTCGACGCCCTGCTCTCCAAGCTCGAGGAGGAGCGCAGCTTCAAGGCCCGGCTGCTGCGCCGGCTCGATGCGGCGGCCGGCGAGAAGCTCGAGCTCCGCACCGAGGAGGAGGCCCAGGCGGCGATCGCGGCCCTCGAGGGCGCCACCTACGTGGTCCGCGACGTCGAGCGCAAGCAGCGCTCGAAGAGCGCGCCCCCGCCCTACATCACCTCGACGCTGCAGCAGGACGCTTCCAGCCGGCTGCGGTTTCCGCCGCGCAAGACGATGCGGCTCGCCCAAAACCTCTACGAGGGGATCGAGCTCGGCGCCGAGGGCGCCACCGGCCTCATTACCTACATGCGCACCGACTCCACCCGCATCTCGGGCGAGGCCGACGGCAAGGTCCGCGGCTGGATCAAGGACAGCCTGGGCGAGCGCTACCTTGGCCGGCCGCGCACCGAAAAGGCGCGCCCGGGGGCCCAGGAGGCACACGAGGCGATCCGGCCCACCGATCCCACGCGCCGGCCGGAGGACATCCGCCGCTTCTTGACCGCCGACCAGTTCCGGCTCTACGAGCTGGTCTGGCGCCGCTTCGTGGCCAGCCGGATGGCGCCCGCCCAGTACGCCAACACCAGCGCTGAGATTGAGGCCGGCCCTTACGTGCTGCGGGCGAGCGGTTCGGTGCTCACCTTCGACGGCTTCTACAAGATCTGGGAGCGCTCGACCGAGGATGAAGAGGAGGGCGAGCAAGGCCTGCCCGAGCTGACGCCAGGCGAGAGGCTCCGCTTCCACGAGCTCCAGCCCGAGCAGCACTTCACGCAGCCGCCGCCGCGCTACTCGGAGGCGACGCTGATCAAGGAGCTGGAGGAGCGGGGCATCGGCCGGCCTTCGACCTACGCCAGCATCGTGGCCACCATCCAGGACCACGGCTACGTCGAGCAGCGGGAGCGCCGTCTGCATTCGACGCCGCTGGGCGAGGCGGTCAACCAGATCATGGTCGACCACTTCCGCGAGATCGCCGACGACAAGTACACGGCGGCCCTGGAGGAGCGGCTGGACCAGGTCGAGTCGGGCAGTGTCGACTGGGTGCCCGTCGTCGGCGACTTCTACCTGCCGCTGGAGCGGATGCTGAGCGCGGCCAGCGAGGCGCTCCCCGCCGACACCGGCGAGGAGTGTCCCGAGTGCCACGAGGGGCACCTGGTCCTCAAGGCCAGCCGCTTCGGCCCCTTCAAGGGCTGCTCGCGCTATCCGAAGTGCCGCTACCGCCAGGCGGTCCTGCCCACCGGCGAGCCCGCCCAGCCGCGGACGCTCGAGGAGAGCTGTCCCGAGTGCGGCCGGCCGCTGGTCGTCCGGCGCGGGCGCTACGGCGAGTTCGTCGGCTGCTCGGGCTATCCGGAGTGCAAGTACATCCGCAAGGGGCAGGCGGCGGAGTCGAAGCCGACCGGCCAGAAGTGTCCGCAGTGCGGCGAGGGCGAGCTCTTGGAGCGGCAGGGCCGCTATGGTCCGTTCCTCTCCTGCAGCCGCTATCCGGAGTGCACCTACCGCGCCAATCGTGGCAAGGACGGCCAGCCCCGGCAGCGCGCCGAGCCCAAGGTGCTCGACGAACCCTGCCCCGTCTGCGGCAAGCCGCTGGTCGAGCGCCAGGGCCGCTACGGCACCTTCAAGTCCTGCTCCGACTATCCGCGCTGCCCGGGGCCCAAAGGCGCCGGAAAAGGCGCCCCCGCCCGCCGCTCCCGCACTCGCGCCACTTCGAGTTGACCACCTGGCAGAGCGCCGACCTGGCTGCCAGCTGGAAGGCCGGGGCCGAGGCGCGCGAGGCGGCCATGGCAGCGGCCACCGACACCCTGTTCAGCCTGGCGCGCATCCGTCCCGGGTTGCGCGTGCTCGAGTGCGGGTGCGGTTCGGGCGAGATGGCGTTCAAGCTGGCGGACGCGGTCGCTCCCGGCGGCCATGTGGTCGCGGTCGACGGATCGCCCGAGATGATCGGCGTCGCGCGTCAGAGCGCCGAGGGCCGGACCGACGTCGAGTTCGAGGTTGCCGATCTGCAGCAGCTGGGGAAGGATGGCAGCGGCTTCGAGGCCGCGGTCGCCCGCAACGTCGTGATGCTGATCGAGGACGAGGTGGCGGCGCTGCGGGCGATCCGGGCCGCCCTCGCGTCCGGCGCTCGCTTCGCCTGCAGCGTCTGGACCGAAGCCGGCAATCCCCGCTTCGTGATCCCGCTCGAGGTGCTGGGCGAGATGGGGGTCGACGTGCCCGCCGGCAGCCCGCTGCTGATGGTGCGGCGGCTGGGCTCCGAGGACCGCCTGGCCGGCGCGCTCTCCGCCGCCGGCTTCACGGACATCAGGTGCCTCCGGGTGACCGCCGACCGCAAGTTCGAAGCTTTCGAGCGGCTGCTCGCCGACGAGGCTCGCGGCCCGGTCGCCACCCAGCTCCGCCGGACCCTCGGCGAGGAGGCCACCGGCCGCGTGCTGACGGCCATCGGCGAGCGCTTGCAGCAGTTCCGGCGGGGGACCGGCGCCGTCCTTCCGGGCCGGCAGCTGGTCGCGGTTGGGACAGCGTAGCCCCGGGTATAATTCGGCTCGCCAACCCCCGCGGTTGAGTACGCACGCCCGGCCACAGCCCTGTCCGCTCCCCCAGCGGCCGAGCCGGGCGGAGGAATTTAACGGAGGCGACTCGAAACGTGGCACAAGTAACGCTCAAGCAGCTGCTGGAGGCCGGGGTCCACTTCGGGCACCAGACCAGCCGCTGGAACCCCAAGATGCGGCCGTACATCTTCACGGCCCGCAACGGGATCCACATCATCGACCTGCAGAAGACGGTCCGGCTTCTCGACGACGCCTGGACCTTCGTCCGCGACACGGCTTCCACCGGCCGGCCGGTCCTGTTCGTCGGCACCAAGAAGCAGGCGCAGGAGACGATCCAGGGCGAGGCCGTCCGGAGCGGCATGTTCTTCGTCAACCGCCGCTGGATGGGCGGCATGCTGACCAACTTCAGCACCGTCAAGCGGCGCATCGACCGTCTGCGCGAGCTGCGCCAGATGCAGCAGACCGGCGTGTTCGAGCAGCTGCCCAAGAAGGAGGCCAAGCGGCTCCAGGACGAGCTCGACCGGCTGATGTTCCACTTCGACGGCATCGCCGACATGAAGCGGCTGCCGGGAGCGGTCTTCGTGGTCGATCCGCGCAAGGAGCACATCGCGGTGACCGAGGCCAACCGGCTCAAGATCCCGGTGGTCGCGATCACCGACAGCAACTGCGACCCCGACCTCATCCAGTGGGTGATCCCGGGCAACGACGACGCGATTCGGGCGGTGAAGCTGATCACGGGCAAGATCGCCGACGCCTGCCTGGACGGCCGGCAGCAGGCTGAAGCCCGCGGCGAGCTGGCTCCGCCGGTCGAGGAGCGCGAGTTCTACGAGGCGCCGCGCTACGAGTACATGGAGGAGTACCTCGACGAAGAGGACGAGGACTACCTGCCCGACGTTTCCGAGGACGAGTTCCTCGGCCGCGGCGCGGACGACGACGCACGATAAGAGAAAAGAGAGAACAACGAGATGGCTGTATCGATGGAGCAGGTCAAGACCCTGCGCGACATGACCGGCGCCGGGATGATGGACTGCAAGAGCGCGCTCGAGGAGTCCGGTGGCGACCTCAACCAGGCGGTCACCATCCTGCGCGAGAAGGGCATCGCCAAGGCGTCCAAGCGGGTCGGCCGCGAGACCGCCAACGGCGTCGTGGAGTCCTATCTCCACAGGACGGGCGACTACCCGCCGCAGGTCGGTGTGCTGGTCGAGCTGGACTGCGAGTCGGACTTCGTCGCCAAGGGCGACGACTTCCGGCAGCTGGCCCGCGAGCTGGCGATCCACATCGCGGCCGCGCGGCCGCGCTGGATCAGCCGCGAGGAAGTCCCGGCCGACCTGGTCGAGGCCGAGCGCCAGATCGCACAGCGGGAGGCGGAGAACTCGGGCCGGCCGGCCCAGGCGATCCCCAAGATCGTCGAGGGTAGGCTGAACAAGTTCTACGAGGAGAACTGCCTGCTCGAGCAGATCTGGGTCCGCGACAACAAGACCAAGATCGAGAACCTGGTCAAGGAGAACATCTCCCGCCTCCAGGAGAACATCGTGATCCGCCGCTTCGCCCGCTTCGACGTCAAAGGCGACTGAGGAAACCAGCCCAAGTGGAGGGAGAGCCGCGCTACCACCGGATCCTGCTCAAGCTCAGCGGTGAGGCGCTGGGCGGCGAGCGGGAGCGCGGCATCGACCACGAGGTGGTCGGCCGGATCGCCGACCAGGTGAGGGCCGTCCACGACCACGGCGTCCAGGTGGCGCTGGTGGTCGGGGGCGGCAACCTGGTGCGTGGCGCCCAGTTCGCAGAACTCGGGTTCGACCGCGCCACCGCTGACTACATGGGAATGCTGGGCACGGTCATCAACGCCCTCGCGCTCCAGGACGCGCTGGAGCGGGGTGGGCTCCCGGCGCGCACGATGACCGCGATCCAGATGCCGCAGGTGGCGGAGCCCTACATCCGCCGCCGCGCCGTGCGCCATCTGGAGAAGGGCCGCGTCGTCCTGCTCGCGGCCGGGACCGGCAACCCCTACTTCACCACCGACACCACCGCCGCGTTGCGCGCGGTCGAGCTCGAGGTCGACGTGATTCTCAAGGCGACCAAGGTCGACGGGGTCTACACCGCCGACCCGGTCAAGCATCCCGACGCCGAGAAGCTGGAGCGGCTGGACTATCTCGAGGTGCTCAACCGCGGCATCGAGGTGATGGACAACACCGCGCTTACGCTGTGCATGGACAACGGCATCCCGATCATCGTGTTCGACCTCCTCAAGGAGGGGAACATCGAGCGGGTCGCGATGGGTGAGGAGATCGGAACGCTGGTGGGAGCGATGGGATGATCGACGAGATCCTGCTCGACGCCGAGCTCAAGATGGACAAGTCCGTCGAGCACCTCCTGCACGAGCTGACCACGATCCGGACCGGTCGCGCCAACCCGGCGCTGATCGAGAAGGTGATGGTGCCCTACTACGGCACTCCGACGCCGCTCAACCAGCTGGCGCAGATCTCAGCGCCCGAGCCCAGGCTGCTGGTGGTGCAGGTGTACGACCGGAGCCAGATCGGCGCCGTGGAGAAGGCGATCCGCGACTCGGGTCAGGGCCTCAACCCCGCCAACGACGGCCAGGTCGTGCGCGTGCCGATTCCGCCATTGACCGAAGAGCGGCGCAAGGAGTACGTCCGGATGGCGCGGGAGAGGGCGGAGGACGCGCGGGTCGCGGTCCGCAACATCCGGCGCGACGAGATCCACCGCATCCAGCAGCAGGAGAAGGACGGTGAGCTGCCGCAGGACGAGTCCAAGCGCGCGCAGGAGCAGCTGCAGAAGCTCACCGACCAGCACATCCAGCAGATCGACGCACTGGCCGCCCGCAAGGAAGCCGAGGTGATGGAGGTCTGACCGGGCTGACGCTCTAGGCGTTAGCGGTCAGACTGTCAGCCGCCGTGGAAGCTCCCCCGCCGCCCCACCACGTGGGCATCATCATGGACGGCAACGGGCGCTGGGCCCGGAGGCGAGGGCGGCCCCACAGCTTCGGTCACCGCGCCGGGGTGCGCGCGATGAAGCGCGTGATGTACGCGTGCGAAGACCTGGGCGTCCACATCCTCTCCGTCTATGCCTTCTCGACCGAGAACTGGGCCCGCCCGCGCACCGAGGTCCGGGCGCTGATGCGGCTCTTCCACGAGTCCATCCAGCGCGAGATCGACGAGCTCGACGAGCGCGGCATCCGGCTGGTGGTAAGCGGGCGCCAGGACGAGCTCTCGGAGCGCATGCGCGAGCGCATCCAGGCCGCGGAAGGACGCACGGCCGGCAACCGCCACGGCGTCCTCAACGTCTGCCTCAACTACGGCGGCCGGGCCGAGGTGGTGGACGCGGTGCGCCGGCTGGTGGCCGACGGAGTGCCCGCCGAGACGATCGATGAAGACTCCATCGCCGCCCGCCTCTACCATCCCGAGCTGCCCGATCCCGACCTCATCATTCGGACTGCCGGCGAGAAGCGCATGAGCAACTTCCTGCTCTGGCAGTCCGCCTATTCGGAGCTCTACCTGACCGACGTGCTGTGGCCGGATTTCGACAAAGCGGAGCTCGAGCTCGCGGTCCGCGACTACCAGGGCCGCGTCCGCCGCTTTGGCGGCCGGCCGGATCTGGTGGGGGCGAGTTCGGGATGACCGTCAAAGCCGTGGCCAAGCCGCGCTGGCAGCCGAGCCCGCTGCTGATCCGCATCCTCAGCGGAGGCGCCATCCTGTTCGCCTTCCTCGCCCTGCTCCTGGCCGGGGAGTGGGGGATCCGCGTGCTCGTCGTCGTCGTCGGCGGCCTCGCGCTCTGGGAGTTTCGCGGCCTCTCCCACAAGATCGGCTTCCGAGCGCCCTCCTGGCTGATCTTCCCGCTGGGCGCTTACTTCGCCTTCAGCGGCACGCTGCTCAAGCGCGTCGACATCGAGCTCGTGCTGTCGCTGGCGCTGGTCGTCGGACTGGCGGCCTTCCTGATCCTGCCCGAGCGCCGGGGTGGGCTCGGGCGCTGGGCGATGGGCCTGGGGGGCGCGATCTATATCGGTCTCCCCTTCAACTACTACCTGCTGCTGTACGCCTCGGCGCCGCGCGACGGCATGGCCTGGATCCTGTTCACGATCCTGGCCGTGGTGGTGAGCGACACCGCCGCCCTGCTGGTCGGGCGGGCGGTCGGGCACACGCCGTTCTTCCAGGGCATCAGCCCCCACAAGACCGTCGAGGGGGCGGTGGCGGGGATCCTGCTCTGCGCCCCGGTGATGCTGCTCGGTTCGGTTACCGGACTCGAGATCGGACCGTTGCACGCGGTGGTGATCGGACTCCTGATCGGACTTTCGGCCGAGGTCGGCGACCTGGTCGAGTCGCAGATGAAGCGGGTGGCGGGCGTCAAGGACTCCTCGAACCTGATCCCAGGACACGGCGGCGTCCTGGACCGGATCGACTCGCTCCTCTTCCCGCCGATCCTGGTCTT
>DASUWN010000041.1:0-8940 GCA_036378395.1 Candidatus Dormiibacterota bacterium
GCGCGCACAAGGCGCTGTCTCCGCGGACGCGACCACCTTCCGGCGTGCGCCCGCCCGTTGTCAGCGCAGTCTCTCGATCACGCCCGCCAGGCGATCGGCGGCATCGGGCTCGAAGCGTCCGAACTGCCAGGGCGACATGGCGATGACGGCGTGGTCCACGCCCAGCTCGGCATAGCCCGCCAGCGCTTCGGCGATGCGGTCCACTCCGCCGACGATGACCCGATCCTCGATCCGGTCGCCCGCGCTCGGAGCCAGCCCGGCCGCCCGCCGCATCACGCCTTCGACCTCGGCCGACCTCGCCGGCAGCGCGAGGATGCCCGCCACCACTTCGACCGCCGGGGCCGGCCGTCCCGCGGCCGACAGCGCCGCCCGCAGCCCGTCGCGGTGGGCGATGAAGGCGGCCGGATCGGGGCCGTGCCAGGCCGTTATGTGGCCGTCCGCGTAGCGCGCGGCCAGCGCCATCATCCGGGGTCCGAACGCGGCGACCCAGACCGGTGGAGGAGGGGCGGTGGTCGCAATCGCGGCCGCCTCGAGGCTTGAATAGCGGCCCTTGTGATCCACGGCGCTTCCACTCATCAGCGGCTTGAGAACGGCCAGGCTCTCCTCCAGCCGGCTCACGCGGTGATCGAAGGGGATGCCGAAGGCTTCGTGCTCGGCGGGTTGAGAACCGCAGCCGAGCCCGAGGATGAACCTTCCAGCGCTGGCGTCGGCAAGGGCCGCCGCCTCGCGCGCGAGCTGTGGGGTGGTCCGGAAGCCGTTGCACAGGACCATCACCCCGAGCGCGATCCGGCTCGTCTGGGAGGCGATGTGAGCGAGAGTGACCAGGGGCTCGTGCCCGGCAACCCGATGCCGGCCGCGAACCATGAAGTAGTGATCCATGAGCCAGATCGAGTCGAATCCCTGCGCCTCGGCGCGCAGCGCCTCCGACAGGATCTCACCTGTCGTGAGAGGCCTGAGCGTCTCGAGGTCGTATGCCGGCAGCGCAAGACCGATCTTCATCGTGCCGCTCCGCGCTCGGGAACCAGCGCCAGCGCGTCCTTGATCACGCGGCCCGCTTTCATGATCAGCGGCAGCCGCTGCTCGGGATTGGTCAGCGCGGAAAGATCTGTGAGCGGATCGCCGTCGACCACCAGCAGGTCGGCGAATGCCCCCGGCGCGATCCGGCCGACCTGGCCCTCCATCCGCAGCAGCCTGGCCGCCGTGGACGTGGCCGCCCTGACGATCGAGCTCAGCGGCTGGACCTCGGAGCGCAGCTGGAATTCGCTGAGCTGGTATTCGTGCATCCCGCCCAGCAGGTCGGTCCCGTAGGCGATCTCGACGCCCGCCCGGTGGGCGAGCTCGAGGGCGTTGCGGCCCTTGTCGAGAACTTCGAAGACCTTTCGATGGCTGGCGGCGGGCAGCCCGAACTCCAAGCCGTGCTCGGCCAGAGCGGCATAGGTGGCCAGCGTCGGCACGTAGAAGGCGCGCCGTTCGAGGAACAGTTCGACGCTGCTGCCATCGATGAGATTCCCGTGCTCGATGCAGCGGACGCCACACCTCAGTCCGCGGTTCACGGCCTCCGCGGTGTAGGCGTGGCCCGTGACGTACAGGTTGGCGTTCTCCGCCTCCTCCACCACCGCCTCGATCTCGCCGATCGAGAACTGGACGCTGTCCACCCGGTCGGTCGGGGAGGCGACGCCGCCGCCGAGCATGATCTTGAGGTGCCGGGCACCCCGCCTGATCTCGTCGCGGGCCGCCTTGCGCACCTCGGCGACGCCGTCGCACACGCGGTTGAGGGCCGGTGAGCAGTAGCAGCATTCGATGGCGTCCCGCCCGCGGTGGCGGGCGTCGCCATGACCGCCGGTCTGGGACAGCGCCTTGCCGCCGAATATCAGCCGTGGCCCCTCGAACCAACCTTCGTCGACGGCGTCGGCGAGGCCGTAATCCGCGCCCGCCACGTCGCGCACGGTGGTGAATCCGCGCAGGAGCATCCCGCGGAGGACGTGGGAGGCCCGCGCCGCCACGTAGGACGCCGACCATTCTGGGATCGCCGACAGGTCGCCGGTGACCGCGTTCACATGGACGTGGGCGTCGATCAGGCCCGGCATCAGGGTCCGGCCCCGCAGGTCGACCTCGAGCGCGCCCGGCGCGGCCAGCGTCCGGTCGCCGATCTCGGCGATCCGGCCGCTCTCGACCAGGATCGATCGACCGGCCGCCAGCGCGCTCGCCTCCGGATCCAGGAGGGCGGCGTCGCGAAAGACGATCGGCGGCGCTTCCCGGTCGGTCATGGCCTTCCCCTGTTCAGACACCGAGCGCCCGAGCGGTTCCCGGGCTGCCAATTTCTCACTGACTAGAATATGGTTCTCATTATTGAGAGAGCACGCCCGTGTGGTCGAGGCGGCCGAGCCCAGCTATCTCGGGCGCCTGCTCGATCTCGTCAGCCTGATCGGCGACGAACCGGGGCTCACGATCACCGAGGCCGGCCAGCGCACGGGGATGCCCGTGAGCACGGCCTCGCGCCTGGTATCCCTGCTGGTGACCCGCGGATTCGTGCGGCGGCGCGGCACCGACCATGCCCTCGAGCCAGGACCCAGGTTGGAGAGGCTCGCGCTGCGCTCCCTGCAGCGGATGGGGCACCATGGCCGCTTCCGAGACCGCGTCGAGCGCCTGGCCGAGCTCACGGGGGAGAGCGTGAGCCTGAGCCTGGTGGAGTTCGACCACATCGTCCTGGTCTCGCGGCGCGAATCGGAGCACGCGCTGCGCATCGTCGCGCGCGTGGGCGATCTGATCTCTCCGACCACCAGCGCCACCGGGAAGGCGATCCTGGCCTTCATGTCCGAGGACCGCGCCAACGACATCCTGTCCGATCGCGACCGGATGCCGCCGGCGGCGTGGAGCGCCCTGGAAGAGGAGCTGGCCGGCGTGCGCCGCTGCGGCCATGCGCGCCACGAAGAGGAGTTCGCGGTCGGGCAGCGCTGCGTGGCGGCACCCTTCTTCAGCTCCAGCGGCGAGCCCGTGGGGGCCATCTCGGTTGCGGGACCGGCTGCCCGATTCACGCGGGAGGCGGCCGACGCGGCGGTGCGCCAGCTGCTCATCGAGACCCGCTCGATCTCGGCCGAGCTGGGATTCGAGACTGAACCATCCGACGTCAAAAGGAGTCTGCCTTGAGCTTGGGTAACGGCCGTTCGATCTCTACGGTGCCAGTCATGAACATCGCCAACGGGCACCGCCTCGAGCTCCACATCCACGAGCTGAAGGGCGCCCAGCCAGGCCCCACCCTGGGATTGGTGGGCGGCATCCACGGCGACGAGCCGCTCAGCATCGAGATCATCCGCGAGGTGCTGGAAACCGTCGACCCCGCCGGGCTGCGGGGCAGCCTGGTCGCTCTTCCGGTCGCCAATCCCTACGCGCTGCAGACCCTCACGCGCAACACGCCCATCGACATGAACAACCTCAACCGGGTCTTCCCGGGCGACCCGGACGGGATGCTCACCGAGCAGCTCGCGCACACCATCTGCACCGAGTTCCTGCCCCGCTGCCAGTACCTGGTCGACCTGCACGCGGGTGGGAACCTGGCCACCGTCGATTACGTCTACATCCACGACGATGACGAGGACCTGTCGCGCGCCTTCGGGGTCGAGGTCCTGTTCCGGGGCCCCTCGTTCCCCGGATCGTTCGCCAACCACGCGCGGGAGCAGGGGATCCCGTCGGTGGTCAGCGAGCTCGGCGGCGGCCAGAAGCTGAGCTCCCACTTCCGGGCCAAGGGCGTCCGCGGCATCACCAACGTGATGAAGCGGCTGGGCATGATCGACGGCGAGCCTGAGCTGCCCGCCGAGCAGGTCGTGGTCAGCACGCTGGTCACCCTGCGGCCGCACCAGGGCGGGCTGCTTTACCCGGAGGTCAGCCTCGACCAGCTCACCCGCGAGGTCCCCAAGGGCACCGTGCTCGGCCGGGTCGTGAGCCCTTACACATTCGAGACGCTGGAGACGATCACGGCCCCCTTCGACCGCTCGATCCTGGTCCTGCTGCGCGAGCATGTCACCAAGGTCGACGCCGGCGACTACGGCTTCATGGTCGCCGACGCGGACTCCGCGGAGGAGAGGAAGAGCTGACCGCCGCGGCCTCTCCAGCGCCGACGATCACGACCAGCGACGCCGAGCTGGTCGACGTCGTCAAGGTGTACGAGGGCGGCCACCTCGCGGTCGACCACGTCAGCCTCGCGATCCGCGCCGGCGAGTTCTTCTCGCTGCTGGGTCCCAGTGGCTGCGGCAAGAGCACCACGCTGCGCCTGATCGCGGGCCTCGAACAGGCGACCACCGGGGAGATCCGGATCCAGGGCGAGGCCATGGGCGGCCGGCCCGCCAACCGCCGGCCGACCAATCTCGTCTTTCAGCACCTGGCGCTCTTTCCGCATATGACTGTCGTCGACAACGTCGCGTTCGGCCTCAAGATGAAGCGCCTGCCTTCGGCCGAGATAACGAATCGAGTCCGGGAGGTGCTGGAGCTCGTCCAGCTCACCGGTTACGAGAAGCGCATGCCGTCCCAGCTGTCCGGCGGCCAGCAGCAGCGGGTCGCGATCGCCCGCGCTCTCGTCAACCGGCCGGCCCTGCTGCTCCTCGACGAGCCGCTGGGAGCCCTCGACCTGCGGCTTCGGCTGCAGATGCAGATCGCCCTCAAGCAGATCCAGCGCGCCTCCGGAACCACCTTCGTCTACGTGACCCACGACCAGGGCGAGGCGATGGCGATGTCGGACCGGATCGGCATCATGAACGACGGCCGCCTGCTCCAGGTGGGAGAGCCGACAGACCTGTACGAGAAGCCGGTCAGCCGGTTCGTCGCGCAGTTTGTCGGAGACACCAACCTTTTCGAGGGCGAGGTGCGCGACGGCCTGTTGACCTCGGGGAAGCTCAGCTTCCGCGTGCGGGGAGCCGGGTCGGCCGCCTCCGTGCGCTTGGAGAAGGTCCGGGTCGGCGAGCGCCTCGCCGGCCAGGCCGACAACGTCTTCGACGGCACCCTCGAGGACACCGTCTACCTGGGTTCGTTCATTCGCTATCACGTGAGACTGGCCAGCGGGCACACCGTGGTCGCACAGGTGCCGAACGACGGCCGTCTCGACATCAGACTCGGCGATCCGGTCCAGGTGGGCTGGGGCGTCGACAGCGCCGTGCTGGTGACGGAGTAGGGCACGGCCGAAAAACACCGGTGGGCGCTCCCCACCGGCCACTGGAGGGAAGAGATGAAGCGGAAGATCACACGTCGCGACGCCCTGGCACTGGGTGGCGCGGCCCTGGGCAGCGCCGTGCTGGCCGCCTGTGGAGGCGGCGGCCTGGGATCTTCGGGCGGGGGTTCCGGCAAGAAGAACCCGGTCAACGTCCGGATGTTCGTCTTCCTGGGCGGGAACCTCGGGGTGATGCCGAAAGCCTTCGCCAAGGAGTACATGGCCGCCCATCCGAACGTGACCATCGACATCTACGAGGACAGCAACCTGGTCGGCTACCCGAAGATGGTGGCCGCCAAGCGGACCACGCCCGACCAGCCCTTCGTGAACCTCGGCTTCTTCAACGCCCAGACCTCGGTGCTGGGCGATACCGACGACATGTGGAACGCCCTCGACTACTCGGCGATGCCGAACTCCAAGGACATCGCGCCGGCTCTGAGGCGGGACAACAAAAAGGGCATCGGCATCGGCGCCGACCAGGTGGGCATCCTCTACAACCCGAGCGTGATTCCGAGCGCGCCCACGTCGTGGGCGGACGTCTGGGACCCCAAGTACGCGGGCAAGCTGTCGCTCTTCGACTACTGGTGGTACGTGGTCTTCGCGGCCGCCAAGCTCAACGGCGGCGGCCTCACCAACATGGATCCCGGATGGTCCCTCTGGCGCTCACACGCCAAGCAGATCCGGGCCCTGGTCAGCTCCAACCCGCAGTGGCAGGACATCCTCTCCAACGGCACCTCCAGCATCACCAGCTGCTTCAACGGCACCGGTCTCCAGTTCAAGAAGAACGGGGCGCCGGTCGCTTACTCGGTGCCGAAGGAGGGCGCGATCCCGATCCCGGTCTACCTCCAGTCGGTCAAGGGCAACACCAAGGACCAGCAGGAGGTCTGCCAGGACATCATCAACGAGATGATCTCGCCCAAGTGGTGCGCCCAGTGGGCGGAGACCAGCATCGAGGCCCCCGCCAACGTGAAGTCGCAGCTGTCGGCCGAGCTGTCCGGCCTGCCCGCCTTCAGCAAGGCCACGATCGAGAAGCTGCTGCCCATCGACTGGACGATTCCTGCCAAGAACAACACCGAGTGGCGCCAGAAGTGGGACCAGAACATCAAGGCGAACATCTGAGGGTGTGCTGACACGCTTGGGAAGCGGGCCCGGGCCATGGTGACCAGCGGCCGGGGGTGGCGCGGCTACGCGCTCCTCGGCCCCGCCATGGCAGCCATGCTGCTGTTCTTCGCGGCGGCCATGGTGGTCCTGCTCCTGCTCGCCTTCCAGCGGGTGGAAGAGGGCCAGGTCATGAGCGGGCTGACGGGCGCCAACCTCGTCCGCTTCGCCTCCAACCGGTACTACTGGGGCGTGATCGGCACCAGCATGAAGCTGGGCGCCGTGACCGTGGTGATCAGCGCGCTGGTCGGCTATCCGGTGGCGCTCGCCATCGATCGCATCCGCGGGACCACGGTGCGCGGCCTCGCCCTATTCCTGCTCTTCTCACCGCTGCTAACGAGCGTGATCGTGCGCTCCTACGGCTGGGAGCTGATGCTCGGCGACCACGGGGTCATCAACACCATCCTGCTCGACCTGCACATCCTGGCCCGGCCGCTGCGGATACTTTTCGAGTTCAGCGGCGTCACCGTCGCCATGGTCCACATCCTTCTGCCCTTCATGGTCCTCCCGATCCTCGGCGTGCTCAGCCAGATGAATCCAAGCCTCGTCGAGGCCGCGCAGGATCTCGGCGCCTCGCGATTGCAGGTGTTTCTCCGCATCCTGCTGCCGCTGACCATCCAGGGCGTCGTTGTCGGCTGCCAGCTGGTCTTCGCACTGTCCATCAGCGCGTTCGCCACTCCCACCCTGCTCGGCGGCGGCCGGGTCCAGGTGCTGGCCGGGCTCATCTACAACGACGTCGGGCAGCTGGACTGGCCGCTGGCGGCGGTCGAGTCCTACGCCCTGCTGGTACTGGCGCTGGCCACCGTGCTGGTGTTCAACCGGCTGCTGCGCTTGACGGCCAGGCCCGCCTGATGCGCTCGCGCTCGGTGAGCCTCAACGCGTTCCTGGCGGCGGTGCTGCTCTTCATGGTGGCGCCGATCGCGATCGTGATCGTCAACTCGTTCAACAGCGTGGCCTATGGCGCCTGGCCGCCGCCGAGACTATCCACCCGCTGGTACCAGAATCTCGCCGACCAGCCTGGATTCGGTGACGCCGCCGTGCTCAGCGTCGAGATCGGGATCGTCGCCACCGCGCTCGCGCTGGTGGCCGGGGGACTGGCGGCGATGGCCCTGGTCCGCTACAGCTTCCCGGGGCGCTCGGCGGTCAACGCCTTCCTGCTCTCGCCGATGCTCGTGCCCAAGGTTTCGATCGGGCTGGCGGCTTTCATGCTGTTCCTGCGCATCCGCGTCTACGGCAGCTTCCCGTCCCTGGTCGTCGCGCACACGGTGCTGATCCTGCCCTTCATGGTCACCATCATCGCGTCCGGCCTGGTCCGGGTGGACCGCCGGCTGGAGGAGGCCGCGCTGGATCTGGGCGCCTCGTCGCTGAGGGTGCTCTGGCATGTCACGCTGCCCCAGATACGGCGCTCGCTGGTCGCGGCGCTGGTGCTCAGCTTTGTGATCAGCTTCGACGAGGTCGACGCCACCATCTTCATGGTCAGCCCCCGCCAGCCGACGCTCCCGGTCGCCATGTACACCTACATGCAGAAGTTCCAGGACCCCACCCTGGCCGCCCTCTCGACGGTCCTGATCGCGGCCACCTTCGTGCTGGCGGCGGTCGCCTTCCGCAGCTTCGGCCTGGCCGGCTTCACGCAGGCGATGAGTCGCCGCGCCGCAGAGTCTGACTAGAAGCGGGTCAGGCCGCGCCCTCCCAGCACAGGCGGGCGAAGGCCACCAGCTCCTCCCGCCCGACGGCGCGGGGCAGGAAGGGAATGCCCGAGCTGCGCAATGCGCGGTCCACGACGCCGTCCACGTCGGACCAGGCGATCCCGGCCTCGCGCAGGGAGCCGGCGAGGCCCGCCTTGGCTCGCATCCGGCCCAGCGCCGCCGCCACGCCATCCCCTGAGGCCTTCGTCCCGAGCGCGCGGCCGGCCCAAAGCCAGGCGGGGGCGTCCGGCCACTGGCGTGGCAGCTGGCATCCCAGGATGCAGTTCAGCGAGTCGTGGCTCACGCCGAGGGCGGCGCCAAGCGGCGAGGCCAGCGCGTGGGCGATTCCGAGCTTGGTGGACCCGAACGCCTCGGCGGCGAGGAAGGAGCCCACCACCCCGCGCACCGGCTGCTCGGGGTCGCCGAGCGCCGTCAGGGCGCCTGTCGCCAGCGCCTGCGAATAGGGCTGGGACCGCCGGCTGAGGAGCGACTCGATGGCATGGATCGCGGAGTCGAGCCGGTGCAGCGCCGCCGCCTCGGCGGGCACGGCCGCCCACAGGCCGGCGTCGACCACGATCCGCGCGCCGCCGAGCCGGCTGTCCGGGGTGCTCGTTCGCGTGCCGTCGCCGTTGTCGACCGTCGCGAAGGTGGTCACCGCTCGCCACGGCTCGGCTCCCGCCGGGACCAGCACGACGCCGGTCCCGGCCCGGGCGCCGGCCAGCTTGGCGAGATCCAGGACGACGCCCGCGCCCACCGCCACGATCGATCGCGCACCCGCCGCCGCGGCGGCCGCTTCCAGCTCGGCCAGCGCGGGCCGGTCCGGGCGGCCGGCGATCGGCAGGGAGGCGGCCGCGCCCGCCCGCAGCTCCACCACGACGTAGTGCTCGGACAGCCCGCCGC
>DASUWN010000042.1:0-23279 GCA_036378395.1 Candidatus Dormiibacterota bacterium
CCGGAGAACTGGGACGTCGACGGCCTGATCCAGTACCTCGGCCAGTACTTTCCGATCGCGCCCGACACCACCATCCCGGCCGAGGCCATGCGCGGCGGCCAGGCGGGGCTGATCGACTTCCTGGACGAGGCGGCGCGGACCGCCTACGACCAGAAGGTGGAGCAGATCGGGCCCGAGATCATGCGCCAGGTCGAGCGCTACGTGATGCTGCGGGCGATCGACACCAAGTGGATCGACTACCTGACCCAGATGGAGCACTTCCGGGAAGGCATCGGACTCCGGGCCTACGGCCAGCGAGATCCGCTGATCGAGTACAAGAACGAAGCCTTCCAGATGTTCCAGGAGCTGGTGGAGTCGATCCAGGCCGACATCGTGGCCAACATGTTCCGGGTGCAGGTCCAGCCCGCGGAGACGCCTTCGCCTCCGGTGCCGGCGGCCCAGCCGGTTCGCAGCACCCGCATGAGCGGCCCGAACGGAGACGTGCCGAGCGGTGCGCCGGCCAGGGTCGAAGCCGTGCCCGCCGCGGTCGGCGCCGCCACCAAGCTGGGCCGCAACGATCCCTGCTGGTGCGGCTCGGGCAAGAAGTACAAACGGTGCCATGGGCGCTAATCCCCCCGGAAGCGCCGACTCCGCGCTGCGGCGGATCCTGCAGCTGAAGGAGCATCTTTGACCTCCCCGGCAAGCAGCGCCGGCTGGGAGAGCTAGAGCAGCAGCTCGGCGCCCCCGGCGCCTGGGACGATCCCAACCACGCCGGCGGTCTGGCCCGCGAGTCGTCCGAGCTCCGCGACGAGATCGAGTCGATCGAACGCCTCGAGCGGCGAGCGCGCGACCTCGTCGAGCTGAGCGATCTGGCCGCCGATGACGCGGTGCTTGAGGCTCAGGTCAGCACGGATCTGCGCGCCCTGGAGCGCGACCTCGAGCAGCGGGAATTGGAGCTGCTCTTCAACGAGCCATACTCCGACCACAACGCGATCCTTTCCATCAGCGCTGGCGCGGGCGGCATCGACGCCCAGGACTGGGTCGAGATGCTGCTGCGGATGTACTCCAAGTGGGCCCAGCCGGGTCCGGCACAGGTATCGGTCCTGCGCCCCGGGTGCGAGGTGGAGCTGCTGGAGGCGACACCGGGCGATGAGGCGGGGCTGAAGGGCGCCACCCTGATCCTCCGCGGCAGGCGGGCCTACGGCCTGCTGCGGGCCGAGCACGGCGTTCATCGCCTGGTCCGGATCTCACCGTTCGACCAGAACCACCGGCGGCATACCTCCTTCGCGCTGGTCGAGGTGATGCCGGAGCTGGAGGCGGGGGAGGAGGAGGAGGTCGAGATCAACCCTGACGACCTCCGGATCGACACCTATCGCTCGACCGGCGCCGGCGGCCAGCACGTCAACAAGACCGACTCCGCGGTTCGCCTCACACACCTGCCGACCGGGATCGTCGTCACCTCACAGAACGAGCGCTCCCAGATGAAGAACCGGGAGTCGGCCATGAAGGTGCTCAAATCGCGGCTCTTCCAGCGGCAGCGGGAGGAGGCCGCCCGCCGGCGCGAGGAGCTGCGCGGCGACGTCATGCCGGCCGAGTTCGGCAGCCAGATCCGCAACTACGTGCTGCAGCCGTACACGCTGGTCAAGGACGTCCGGACCGGCGTCGAGGTGGGCAACGTCCAGGCCGTCCTGGAAGGCGAGATCGAGCCCTTCCTGGAGGGCTGGCTGCGGTGGCGGCTGACCCAGCGCGAAGAAGCTACGGCAAGTAGCTAACCGAATGGGTTTGACCCTCTAGGAGGGTCAGCCTATACTGACGCAAGCTTTCTTCCGGCGCCGTGGCGCCGCGTCCTCGCAACAAATCCAGCACATGGTCATAGCACCGGACTTTCAAAGCCGGCCGGTCATCAGCTTTCAGCACGTCTGGAAGCGGTACCCGAACGGCACCGAAGCTCTCAGGGACATCGAACTCAACGTGCCTGAAGGCGACTTCGTCTTCCTGGTCGGTCCCTCGGGCGCGGGCAAGTCCAGCCTGATCCGGCTCCTGATCCGCGAGGAGCGCCCGACGCGCGGCAAGATCTTCGTCAACGGCGTCGAGCTGGGCCGCATGAAGCGGCGCAAGCTGCCCTACTTCCACCGCCAGGTGGGCATGGTTTTTCAGGACTTCAAGCTCCTGCACCGGCTCACGGTCTACGAGAACGTCGCCTTCGCCCTGCGCGTGGCGGGCGACCCGGGCCGCGTGATCCGCGAGCGCAGCGAAGCCGCGCTGGAGACGGTCGGTCTGGCCGGCAAAGGCAGCAAGTATCCGCGCGAGCTCTCGGGCGGAGAGCAGCAGCGCGTCGCGATCGCCCGCGCGCTGGTCCACGCCCCGCGGTTGATCGTCGCCGACGAGCCGACCGGCAACCTCGACCCGGCGACCGCCTGGGAGATCATGCAGCTCTTCTTGAAGATCAACAACGATGGCGCCACCATCGTGATGGCGACCCACAACCGGGAGATCGTCGACCTGCTGCGCCGGCGGGTAGTGGTGATCGAAGACGGCCAGGTGGTCAGAGACGACCGGGCCGGGAGATACCATGAGGCTCTTCAGGCATCTGCTCTTCGCGCTTAACAGCGCCTGGCAGAGCTTCTGGCGCAACGCCGGCGTCAGCCTGGCCGCCGTGGTCTCGATCACGCTGATCCTGATGCTGGCCGGCGTCAACCTGCTGCTCGGACACACCCTGGCCGGCATCCTCGACACCTACAAGTCGCGCGTCAGCGTGATCTCGATCAGCGTCGCCGACCAGACTCCGCTCCCCGCTGTTTACGAGTTCAAGCGTCAGCTGGAGGTCGACCCCCGCGTCGCCTCGGTCACATTCGTGACCAAGGACGAGGAGCTGAACCGGTTCGCCTCCGACCCCAGCAATGCGCAGCTGGTGGCCCAGATGGAGGGCAACCCGGTGCCGGCCAAGCTCGAGGTCCACGTCAAGCGGCTGGGCGACGTGCAGGCGATCGACCAGCTCGCCCGGCAGTGGCGAGGCGCCGACCGGACCGACCCCACCGACTTCCAGGGCGACTTCATCAACCGGATGATCCGGCTCTCGGGCTGGCTCGAGCTGGCGGGCGTGGTGCTGATGGCGATGCTGGTGGTGGTGTCGGTGGTGATCGTGATGAACACGATCCGCACCGCGGTCTACCACCGCCGCCAGGAGATCGAGGTGATGAAGCTGGTGGGCGCCACCGAGTGGTTCGTCCGCGGTCCCTTCGTGATGGAGGGGGTGATGACCGGAGTGCTGGCGGCGGCGCTGGCGATCGGCCTCCTCCTGCTCGCGTACCGGCCCTTCGTCGAGCGCTTCCGATCCGACCTCTTCTTCATCCCCCTCAGCTACGATCCCCGCTTCGTGGGCACGCTGGGCCAGGACCTGCTGCTGGGCGGGGCGCTGCTGGGTGCGATGGGCAGCTACATCGGCGTCCGGAGGTTCGTGCGCCTGTGATCGGGCGCCGGCTCGCCTGCCTGCCGGTGATCCTCCTGCTCGCGCTGCCCGCGTTGGCTCCGGCGCCGGCGTCGGCCGCCGTCTCTTGCGATCCCACCGACCCCATGTGCCAGCAGGTCATCGACGCCCAGAACCAGGCCAACCAGATCCAGCAGCAGCTGGACGACATCAAAAAGAACCTTGCCAACGTCCAGGCCGCGATCGCCAAGCTCGACGCCGTCCTGGCCGTGCTCCAGAAGCAGCGGGCCGACCAAGAGGCTCAGATCGCTGCCACCCAGAAGCAGATCGATGATCTTTCGCGCCAGATTCGGCTCAAGGAGGCGGAGATCGATCGCGCCTCGGCCCACATCCAGATCCGCGAGCAGGTCCTCGACCAGCGGGTGCGGGCGATGGACAAGCATGGCAAGCTCGACTACATGCAGCTGGTCTTGACCTCGAAGGACTTCAACCAGCTTCTGGACCGCGTCGTGGTCATGCAGGACATCGTTCGCGGCGACGAGCAGCTGCTTTCGAGCCTGAAGTCGGACAAGCAGCTGCTCCAGGTGCTGCGCGACGGCCTCAACCAGAAGAAGGCCGAGCAGGAGACGCTCCTGACCAAGCAGCAACAGCAAAAGGCCGACCTCGACGTCACCATCGGCCAGCAGAACCAGGCACTGGCGTACCAGCAGCAGCTGGCGGCCCAGCTGGCCGCCAAGCAGGCCGAGCTGGAGGACGCCAAGAAGGTGGCGGACGCCCAGGTCGCCTACCTGCAGCAGCAGTACGACCTGGCGGCGCAGCAGCTGGGCGGTGGCAGCGGCCAGTTCATGTGGCCGGAGCGCGGGCCGATCACGCAGCCGTTCGGATGCTCTCAGTTACTGGGCGAGATGGTCGACTACAGCTGCCCCTACCCCCACCGCAAGCACACCGGCCTCGATATCGGCGCCAACTACCTGACCCCGATTCACGCCGCCGATTCCGGGATCGCCACCGTCTATCCCGGCAGCTACGGCTACGGCAACTACGTGATCATCGTCCATGGCAGCGGCTACTCGACGCTGTACGGCCACATGGATCACTTCGCGATCCACAATGGGCCGGTGCTGAGGGGGGCCGTGATCGGCTACGAGGGGTCCACCGGCTACTCGACCGGACCCCACCTCCACTTCGAGATCCGCTACAACGGAGTGCCCTACAACCCCTGCACCTGGCTCGGATGCTGAGCCGGCGTCCGCGGCTGATCGCAGCCGCGGCGCTCGTTCTGGGGATCCTGGTCGGTGCCGGGGGCGGGATCTTCGCGGACCAGACCTATCCCGACTACGTGCCGGTGCTCGCCATCGGGCAGCCCAAAGGGGCGATCGACCAGGCCGCGGTCAACCAGGCGCTGCACGTGATCGAGGCCCGCTACTACAGCTCCCACCTCGACTACCGGAAGCTCTCCGGCGGCACCGTGCGGGGCATGGTGCAGGCGCTCGGCGATCCCTACAGCACCTACTACGACCCGCAGCAGTTCCGGTCGCAGCAGGACAACTACGCCGGGCGCCACACCGGCGTGATCGGCATCTACGTCAGCTTCCAGGGCGACCACCCGGTGATCTCCGGCCTGGTGCCCGGCTCGCCGGCGGCCGCTTCGGGCCTCCGCACCGGCGATGAGATCCTCAGCATCGACGGCCGCGATGCCAGGGGCCTCTCCGAGCAGGCGGCCTCGGCGCTGATCCGGGGACCGATCGGGACCTCGGTGTCGATGGTGGTGGACCGCGCCGGCCAGTCGCTGACGTTCAACATCCAGCGGGCCAACTTCTCGAGCCCGATGGTGGTCTCGCTGCTGCTCGGCCCCGTCCTCTACGTGCGCGTGTACCAGTTCGGCGACTCCACCCAGAGCCAGTTCGACGCCCAGCTCAAGGCCAACCTCGGGAGCGCCTCGGGCGTGATCCTCGACCTCCGCGACAACCCGGGCGGGTACATTTCGGCCGCGGCGGCGATGATCAGCCGCTTCGTCTCCAGCGGCGAGGCGTTCGAGGTCCGGGATCGCGGTGGCCACGTCGAACGGACCTACGTCAGCGGCGACCACCCGGCCGGCTCGATTCCGCTCGTGGTCCTGGTCAACGGCAGCACCGCCTCTTCCGCCGAGATCGTGGCCGGTTCGCTGGAGGCGCACCACCGCGCCCAGCTGGTCGGCACCAAGACCTTCGGCAAGGGCTCGGTGCAGGTCGACTTCCCGCTCGAAGACGGCGGCGATCTCCACCTCACAGTTCAGCATTGGTTCCTTCCGGATGGGCGGAGCATCGACAAGGTCGGCCTCCAGCCCGAGGTTCCGGTCGACCAGCCCAGCGGTCAGCCGGAGTTCGACCCTGTGCAGCCGTCGCTCGGCTATGCCGGCGACGCGCCCCTCAACCGGGCGCTGGAGCTGCTGGCGCCTCGGTAGACTTGCCGCCGGTCCGAGTCATGGATCCGGGCGGTTAGCTCAGCCGGCTAGAGCGCCTCGCTTACACCGAGGAGGTCGGGAGTTCGAAGCTCTCACCGCCCACCATCTCTGGCCCCCGCCGCCTCGAACCGCTGGCGCGACCGCTCGATCTCGCGTTCCGCCTGCAGGTGCCCCTCCCAGCCGTGGACGTCGCTCGACTTGCCGGGCTCCAGGTCCTTGTAGATGTCGAAGAAGTGGCTGATCTCGAGCAGCACGTACTTGGGCAGCTCTTCGATGTCGTTCACCTCCTGGCGGCTGTCGGCCGCGGGCACGGCAAGGATCTTGGCGTCTGGGCCCTTCTCGTCCCGCATCCAGAACACACCGATCGGCCGGGCGACGATCAAACAGCCTGGAAATGTGGGCTCGGAGACCATGACCAGGCAGTCGAGGGGGTCGCCGTCCTCGCTCAAGGTCTGCTCAATGAAGCCGTAATCGGCCGGATACCGCGTTGCGGTGAAGAGCGTGCGGTCGAGACGGATGCGACCGGTGACGTGGTCGAGCTCGTACTTGTTGCGGCTGCCCATCGGGATCTCGACCGTGACGTTGATCTCCATCGCGCTCATTAAAGTGCGCTGGCGGCCTTGCCGGCGGGGCAGCCTCGGCCGCCGTAGACTGGGCCGGTGCTCGACCAGGAGACCGCCCTCTCGCGGCTCGAAGAGCTCGACCGGACCTATTTCCTGCACCCGATGGGCGACCTCGGGGCGCCGCCCGGGACCCTGCCCCAGGTCATCTTCACCTCCGGCCGCGGGGCGGAGGTGACCGACCTTCGCGGCCGCACCTATATCGACGCCATGGCCTCGCTCTGGAACGTCAACGTGGGCCACGGACGCGCCGAGCTGGCGGACGCGGCCTCCGAGCAGATGCGGTCGCTCGCCTACACCTCCGCCTACAACGGCTTCGGCTCCCCGCCCGCCATCGAGCTGGCGGCCAAGCTGGCGGAGCTGGCGCCCGGCGACCTCGAGGTCACCTTCTTCGCCTCCGGTGGGGCTGAGGCCAACGACACCGCCTACAAGCTGGCGCGCCTCTACTGGTACGTCCAGGGCCAGCCCGGACGCAACACGATCGTCTCCCGGGTCCGCGACTACCACGGGCTCACCCTCGGTGCCATGGCCGCCACCGGGATCGACCTCTTCAAGACCCAGTTCCAGCCGGTGACGCCTGGCTTCCTCCACGCTCCTTCGCCCGATCCCTACCGCTACGAAGCGGCCAACGGCGAAAGCGCGGGCGTCCACTACGCCCGAGCCGTCGAGCAGGTGATCCTCGACGCCGGGCCGGAAACGGTGGCGGCGGTGGTCGTCGAGCCGGTCCAGGGCGCCGGCGGCGTCATCGTTCCTCCGCCGGACTACTTCCCGCAGCTGCGCCAGGTCTGCGACCGGCACGGGGTGCTGCTGATCGCGGACGAGGTGATCACCGGCTTTGGGCGTACCGGCCGCTGGTTCGCGCAGGAGCACTGGGGAATCCAGGCCGACCTCATGATCTTCGCCAAGGGAGTTACCTCCGGCTACCTACCGCTCTCGGGCGTGGTTCTCAGCCGCCACATTCATGACGTGCTGCGAGCCATCAAGGGCACCCTTCCCCACGGCTTCACCTACAGCGGCCACGCGACCGCGTGCGCGGTCGGACTCCGCAACCTGCAGGTGATCGAGGAGGAGGGATTGGTGGAGCGGGCCGCCCAGCTTGGCGAGCGCCTCCTCGGCGGCCTGCGCCGGCTGGAGCGACATCGGATCGTCGGCAATGTTCGGGGCCTGGGCCTTATGGCCGGGATCGAGCTGGTGTGTGATTCCTCAACCAAGGAGCGCTTCGGCCCCGAAATGCGGGTCGCCCCGCGGGTCGCGGCCAAGGCCCTGGAGCAGGGCGTCATCGTCCGCAGCCTTCCCCTCGACGTGGTCGGCGTGTGTCCGCCCTTCGTGATCTCGGAGGAGCAGCTTGACCACGTGGTGGAGGTCCTCGACCGGGCCGTGGAAGAGGTGGCGGCCGACGTCTGAATCGGGGGCGGCCGGCGGCCCCGTTGAGTCAGCCTCGAACCGCGTCAATCAGGTGCTCGCCTCCCACTGCCAGACGGCGGCCGAAAGCCTCGCGATCAGCGACCAGCCGGCGTCGCGGTCGAGCCCGTCGACCAGCACCGCCAGCACGTAAGGGCGAGGCCCCAGCACCAGGGCCGCGTCGTTGGTGACGGCATCGAGCATGCCCACCTTGTGGATGACCGTGGCGGTCGCGGGCACGCCGGCCGGCACCCCGGACTCATACAGCGTGTGGGTGAGCAGCGCGCGGAGCTCGGCCTGGGCAGCCGCCGGGGCGGTTCGCTCGTGGAGCAGCAGGGCCGACAAGTCGGCAGCGGTGGTCTGATTGGGGTCGTAGAACCCGGATGAAGTGGCGCCGTTGGCGGCCGCGAAGGCGTTGAGCGGGCCGGCTCCGCCGAGGTAGCGGACGAGGATGTGGGCCGCGGTGTTGTCAGACTCCTTGCCGACCCGCTGCATGAGCACATCCCGCGTGAAGCAGTCGCCATCGGCGTAGTCGTCGAAGTAGCCGTCCTCGTAGTCGGCGTCGGTGAAGCACAGCACGTCGTTCGAGCTCGCCGTGCCGTTCGCGATGAGGTCGGTCTCGTCCATCAGGAGCGGGAGCTTGTAGGTGCTGGCGGCGACCCAGGGAGCGCCGCCGTCAATCGAGACCTGGGCGCTGGTGGCCGGATCCACGAAACTCAATGAGACCTCGGCACCGCTGCCCGCGATGATCGAACCGAGCGACGCCTCCAGCGTGCGGGTGTCGGGCGCCGAGATTGGAGTGGGACTCGGAGCGGGGGTCGCCGATGGCGCCGTGCTCGGGGTAGCGCTTGGCACCGGACGTGCCGAGGACGCGGGCGCCGGGGCCCGCTCAGTCTCCGCGCGGACGTCGCGGTAGGCGACGCCGCTGGTGGCGATGGCCGCGAGCGAGAAGCCGACCGCGAGGAGCCTCCGTCCAGCCGCCATGCCGGCAGCGTGGACGGGACTCGTAAGACGGTTCTGGGTAGTTTGTTAGAAGTTCCTCAGCGCGGTCAGGAGGCCTGGCACTCCCACTGGCTCGGCCCGTACGTTTGGAGAAGCCAGGCCGCCGCCCGGGCGTTGGCGACCGGATCGAACGGCGACTGGCTGGCGAAGGGGGTGCCCGCCCACGTCGAGGGCAGGAACTGGAAGAGTCCCTCGGCACCGGAATCGGTGTTGACGGCGTGCGGGTCGTAGGTGGACTCGCAGAAGGCGATCTGCTCCGCCCAGCCGACCGCTTGGTCGCCCATGGGCTGGAAGGCGCCGCGGATCACGTCCTGGACTGAAGGCGGCTGCGGTGGGGCCGCCGCGGCTGCCGTGGCCTGCTCTGCCGCCGCCTCGTCGGCACGCTCGCTGGCGGCGTGGCTGCTGACCTGACTGTCGACCAGGCCCTGCTGGAGCGGCGGAAGGCCGGACGCCAGTGGGTGGCTGCTATGGGCCGGCATCAGGATTGACATGCCGAGCGAGAGGGCAAACGTGGCAAGGCCGGCGGTGAAGTCTCGAATCAACGGTGGCTCCTCGTTCCAGCGCTCCAGGTGGAGCGCGTGGCCGGGCGGCGAGGGGAGCGTGAGGAGGAAGACCGCCCGGCCAGGCGGGTGTGACGCCTACCGAGGTTGCCAGGCGCTGGCAGCCATCAAAGGCCGCCGTTGTTAAGAGAAGTGACGCTTGTGCCCACAGTTCGATTGCGTCAAATTTGGTGTGCGGCACTATCACGCTTTAGATTGAGCGCAGTCGGATTTCATCGATTTCGGAGGGGAACAGCAGGCATGAGGGTGGCGATTCGCCCCGGTCTCGGGATCGATCTCGGGACCGCCAACACCGTCGTCTACCACCCGCAGCGCGGAATCGTGCTCGACGAGCCCTCGGTAATGATCGTTCGCAACGGCGACGAGCGGGCTCCGGTCGTCGTCGGCCGCGCGGCGCGCGACATGATGGGGAGGACGCCTTCCGGAATGAGCGTCGTCCGCCCACTCCAGGACGGGGTGATCACCGATCTACAGGCGGCGCGCGCCTTCGTGGTCGCGATCCTGCGCCGGATGGACACTCGGGTCTGGGAGAAGATCCGGCCGCGCGCCGTGATCGGCGTGCCCGCCGGGGCCACCACGCTCGAGCGGCAGGCGCTGCTCGAGGCCGCTTCCGAGGCCGGCTTGGGCCGCGTCGACCTGGTTCCCGAACCGATCGCCGGGGCTCTCGGCGCCGGGCTGGACCCGATGCTCAGGACGGCGCAGATGGTGGTCGACATCGGCGGTGGAACCAGCGAGATCACCGCCTTCTGCTTCGGAGGCATCCTCACTTCGCGTTCCTGTCGAGTCGCCGGCGACGAGATGACTCAGGCCGTGCTCAACCACCTGCGGGCCGAGCACCAGATCCTGGTCGGCGAGCTGACCGCCGAGGAGGCCAAGATGGCGCTGTCGGCGACCGGCGAGGTGACCATCGAAGGTCGCGACGCCGCCACCGGGCGGCCGCGCCGTGTCAACCTCAAGGCCGAGGAGCTGGCGTCAGCCCTGGCGCCGACGGTCGACACCGTCGTCGAGGCGCTGGCGGCGACGCTGACCGAAGACCTGCCGCCCCAGGCGGTGACCGACATCATGCGCGACGGCGTGGTCGCCTTCGGGGGCGGGGCGCTGCTGGCCGGTTTCGCGGCGCGCATGGAATCCGAGCTGGGCTTCACGGTGCGCATCGCCGACCGGCCGCTGACCTGCGTGGCCGAGGGGGCGGCGCTGTGCCTGGGCCGGCCGGAGGTGCTGCGGGGGTTCGGCGGCCTGGCGGCCGCGGCCTAAACCCGGAGGTCCAGCGCGGGCGGCTGCACCGCCACCGAGGCGCGGACCTGGTCGCGGTGCGCCGAGTACCACTGCATGATCTCGGTGGTCGGCGGCTCGGCCACGACATTGCCCTCACCGCCGCCCCGGAAGAACAGCGTCGCCACCACCTCAGGGTCGTTGTAGGGACCGGCGCAGGTGAACCAGGCATTGGCGCCGCCGCGCGTCGAGGGGTCCTCGGCGGAGCCCGTCTTGGCGCCGAAGGGGATGGGCAGCGGAGCCAGCATGGTGGCGGTGCCCTGGGTCACCGCCAACCGCATTCCCTCCTGGACCGGACGCAGGTTGGGGGCGAAGTCGAGCGGCGCGGCGGAGGGGCCCGGCAGGGACACGTAACCTTCGTCGTCAGGCCCTCGTTCGGCCATCGCCAGGCGGGGTGTGTAGAGGCGGCCCGAACTGACGGTCAGCGTCCAGCGCGCGACCTGGATCGGAGTCGCGGTAGTGTAGCCCTGGCCGATGCCCATGAAGGCTGTGGTCGCGGGGTACCAGTTCTGGCCAAGCGCGTCCATCAGCGCCGGAGTCCCGACCAGGCCCGCTGACTCGCCGGGCAGGTCGATGCCAGTCCGTACGCCGGCGCCGACCCGGGAGGCGATGCCGGCCATGTTCTCCGGCCCCAACGCCAGACCGAGCTTGTAGAAGTAGACGTCGTTCGACCAGGCGATGGCCTGGCTCAGGTTCTGAGGCGGCAGATAGCCCCAGCCGTGGAACGACCAGCCGCCGCCCATGTTGAACCAGTACCCGGTCGGGATCACCTCGGCGGGCGGAATCGCGTTGTAAACGGTGTCGGCGGCGGCGACGACGAGCTTGAAGGTCGAGCCGGGCGGCGCCGCGACCTGGGTCGCATGCTCGAGCATGGCGTTGCCCGGCGACTGGAAGGCGCGCTCGAGGGCGGGCAGATCGAGGGGCGGCCCGTAGATGTTGTTGTCGTAGGAAGGGAGGCTGACCATCGCCAGCACCTGACCGGTCTTGCCGTCCAGGATCACGCCCGCCGCCAGGTCGGCCTGGTGGTTGGCGTCGAACGCCCTCTGGATGACCGCATCCGCCTCCTGCTGGAGGGCGAGGTCGATCGACAGCCGCAGCGTGTTCCCGGGCTGAGGCAGCACGACGTCGGCGATCGCGACCGGGCGGTTCTGGGGGTCGACGTAGACGCACAGCCGCCCGTCGCGGCCCCGAAGCAGCGCGTCGTACTCGCGCTCCATTCCGGAGCGGCCGATGATGGCGCCTGGCGGGTAGCCGCGGTAGGCGGGCAGGTCCTCGGCCGTGATCATGCCGGTGAAGCCGAGTACCGGGCCCAGCAGCCGGCCGGTCGGGTAGCGCCGGACCTGCGACGGAATCACCGTCACCGCCGGCAGGTGGGCGGCGTCGACCTTGGCGGCGGCGTCGGCCGTGACGGCCCCAAGATCGAGGCCGGGCAGGCTGGCCTTTTCGACAACCTGGCGCGCCAGCGCGTCAGGGGGCCGGCCCATCAGCTCTGCGAGCCGGCTGAGGGCGGCTGGCTGCTGCAGGAGCAGGGCGGGAACCACGTAGACGCGACCGGACGGGTCATTGACGGCCAGCGGCGCGCCGTGGCGGTCCTCGATCACGCCCCGCGACGCGGGCAGGATCGTGCAGCGCGTCATCTGCGCGACGCCATAGCCGGCAAAGGTCGCGCCAAGCGCCTGCTGGTCGTGGTATGTCAGCGCTCCGAGGCTCGCCACCAGCCCGGCCATGGCCATCCCCGTGAGGCGCACCAGCCGCGGACTCAGCCGCGCCGTCACCGCGCGGGGGAGAAACTGGCGCCGAGCCTGGCGCCGGGCTCCGAGCACGATCCCGAGGGCGGCCAGGTGGACCGCGGCCGCCGTGCCGCCGTAGCTCACGAACGGAAAGGGCACGCCCGCCAGCGGCGTCAGGCCGAGGTTGCCGGCGACGGAAACGGCGACCTCGGTCGAGAAGAGGACGGCCAGCGCGCCGGCCACCAGCCCGGGCACCGGCGCGCGCGCCTGGGTGGCGGCCGCCACCAGCCTCCAGACCAGAATCACGACCGCCAGCAGCGCGGCCGCCCCGGCCACAAAGCCCCACTGTTCGACCAGGCTGGCGAAGGCGAGATCGGTGTGTCGCGCGGGCAGATAGGACGCCAGGAGCTGGTGGATGGGCGCATGCACGGTTCCGAAAAAGCCGCCCGAGGCGATCGCGATGTGGGCCTGGAGCGTGGAGTAGCCCGCGCCTTGGGGATCGGCACCATGAGCCAGGAATGCGTGCAGGCGCTGCACCTGGTACGAGTGCAGAAAGCGCAGCGCGATCGGAGCCGCGACCGCGGCGGCGAGAGCCATTCCCCCGATCACCCGGTACGGCACGCGCGCGAGGAGCAGCGCGGAAAGCACGACCACGGTCAGCAGCGCGGTCGTGCTGAGGTCGGGCTGGAGGACCGTGAGGACGATCGGGACGGCGGCCAGCGCCAGTGCTCCGGCGACTCGCCCGCGGCTTGGCCGCCGGACACCAAGCACCACGGCCAGTACCAGCAGCAGCCCGAGCTTGGCGAGCTCGGACGGCTGGAGCTCGACCGAGCCGACCGCAATCCAGCGCTGGGCGCCGTAGGCGCGGGTCCCCAAGAGGTCGACCGCGAGCAGGAGCGCGACGGCGACGCCGTAAGCGGCCCAGCCCAGCCAGCGCAGCGACTCGGCGCGCATCCTCTGTCCGAACATGACCAGGCCGGCTCCGATCACCACGGCCAGCAGCTGGTGCACCGCCAGGTCGTCGGCCCCCATGGCGAGCAAGTTGAGCTCGCCCAGGACGATCAGGGTTGCTACGGCGAGGACCGCCGGCGGGTCAGTCGTGAAAAGCTCACGGATGGGTGTGGGGAGGCGGATCGGCGCGTGCTGTGAGCGCGGTCGCCAGCGCTTGGGGAGCCGCCGCGGCACGACTCTCCGATAAACAACCCTCCTCACCCTATTAATGATAGGAGCGCACTAAGAAATTGCTGTAATTCAGTGCACCATTCGTGGCCTGAGTACAATCCCTTCGGAAGTGCCGAGGTAGCTCAGCTTGGTAGAGCACCGCACTGAAAATGCGGGTGTCCCCAGTTCAAATCTGGGCCTCGGCACCAGCGCTCCCCACAACCCGAGGGCCGGCTGGCTGGTCGTCGCCGCGGCCTTCCTGTCGATGTTCACCGTCTTCGGCGTGGCCTACAGCTTTGGGGCTTTCTTCGACCCCATGGCGCGCGAGTTCCACGTCAACCGGGCGTCGACCTCGGCCGTGTTTTCGATCACGTCCTTCCTCTGGTTCGCGCTTGGCTCGGTGACCGGACTCCTCGCCGACCGGCTGGGACCGCGGCGCGTCCTGCTGGTGGGGATGGTGGTGATGGCGGCGGGGCTCGGGCTGACCTCGCTGGCGCCCAACATCTGGATCGGGTACCTCGCCTACGGTCTCGGCGTCGGCATCGGGACCGCATGCGGCTATGTGCCGCTGGTGGCGGCCGTGGGCGGCTGGTTCGACCCGCGCCGCCGCAGCCTCGCGATCGGCATTGCGGTTACCGGGATCGGGGTGGGGACGCTCCTGGTTCCGCCGCTCGCCGCCGCCGGGATCACGGCCTGGGGCTGGCGGCGCACGTACCTGGTGCTGGCGGTCGGGACGGTCGTCTTACTCAGCCTGGCGGCCGCTTTTGCGCGCCGGCCACCGCACGTGGCCGGGGCCGACCTGCGGCTCGGTGCCGCCGTCAGGAGCCGGCGATTCATGGTCATGTACGGCGGCGGCATCCTGGCCTCCTTCGCGCTCTTCATGGCCTTCGTGCACCTGGTGCCCTTCGCGGTCCAAAGAGGCATCGCGCCGGTCACCGCGGCGGCGCTGATCGGGGCCATCGGCATCGGCAGCACGGCCAGCCGGACGACGCTGGGCTGGGCAGCCGCCCGCCTCGGGGTCGTGCGCACGTACCAGGCGAGCACGGCGCTGCTGGGCCTCAGCTTCGCCGTCTGGCTGGCCTTCCCTTCCTACGCCGGCCTGGTCGTGTTCGCCCTCCTGCTCGGATTCGGCTATGGGGGTTGGGTCGCGCTCTCGCCGAGCGTGGTCGCCGAGCTCTTCGGCGCTCGCGGCCTCGGCGGCAGCGTCGGCTTCCTCTATACCTCAGCGGCGATCGGCTCGCTGTTCGGGCCCCCTGTGGCCGGCTTGATCGTCGATCGCTCGGGCAGCTACACGGTGGCGATCGGCGCCGCGCTGGTGCTGGGTGTGCTGTCTGCGGCGCTGCTCCTGCCGCTTCCAGCTCGACGTGTAGAGTCGATCTGAGCTCACACGCTCAAGGAGAGATTTTTGATGGCCATCGAAAGCAAGGTCGAAGTCCTGGGTGAGGTCAAGGGCCGGCAGCAGGAGATCCTGAGTCGGGACGCGCTCGACTTTGTCGTTCGCCTCCACCACAAGTTCAACGCCCGCCGTGAGGAGCTGCTGGACGAGCGGCGGCGCCGCCAGGAGCGCCTGGACGCGGGCGAGGTCCCCGACTTCCTCTCCGAGACGCGCCAGGTTCGGGAAAGCTCCTGGAAGACGGCGCCGCCACCGCCGGACCTGCTCGATCGCCGCGTCGAGATCACGGGGCCGGTGGAGCGCAAGATGATGATCAACGCGCTCAACTCGGGGGCACGCGTCTTCATGGCCGACTTCGAGGACGCCAACTCGCCGACCTGGGCCAACAACCTCGACGGCCACATCAACCTGATCGACGCCATCGAGGGCACGATCGAGTTCAGCAGCCCGGAGGGCAAGGACTACCGGCTCAACGACAAAACGGCGTACCTGCTGGTCCGTCCCCGCGGCTGGCACCTGCTCGAGAAGCACCTCCAGGTCGACGGCGACCCGGTCTCGGGGAGCCTCTTCGACTTCGGGCTCTACGTCTTCCACAACCTCCAGCGCCGCCGCGCCAAGGGTCTGAGCACGTGCTTCTACCTGCCCAAGCTGGAGAGCCACCTCGAGGCCCGGCTCTGGAACGACGTCTTCAACTTCGCCGAGAGCGAGCTGGGCGCGCCCACCGGAACCATCCGAGCCACGGTGCTGATCGAGACCATCCTCGCCGCCTTCGAGATGGAAGAGATCCTTTACGAGCTGCGCGAGCACTCGATCGGACTCAACGCCGGGCGCTGGGACTACATCTTCAGCGTGATCAAGAAGTTCCACACCCGGAGCGACAAGATCCTGCCCGACCGCGGCGAGGTCACGATGACGGTTCCCTTCATGCGGGCCTACACCGAGCTGCTGGTCAAGACCTGCCACCAGCGCGGGACCTTCGCGATGGGGGGGATGGCCGCGTTCATTCCCAGCCGCAAGGATGCTGAGGTCAACCGGGTCGCTCTCGAGAAGGTGAGGGAGGACAAGGTGCGCGAGGCGGGCGACGGCTTCGACGGCACCTGGGTAGCGCATCCCGACCTGGTCGAGGTGGCGACGCAGTGCTTCGATGAGGTCCTGGGTGAGCGGCCGAACCAGCTCGAGCGGCTCCGTCCCGAGGTCGAGGTGACCGGCAGCCGGCTGATCGACACCCACATCCCCGGTGGCAAGGTCACCGAAGCCGGCGTCCGCCAGAACGTGAACGTGGGCATCCAGTACATCGAGTCCTGGCTGCGCGGCAACGGCGCGGCGGCCATCAACAACCTGATGGAGGACGCCGCCACCGCCGAGATCTCACGCTCGCAGATCTGGCAGTGGGTTCACCACGGGGTCAAGTTGGACTCGGGCGCGGTGGTCAGCGAAGGGCTGGTCCGGGAGATCGAGAACGAGGAGATGGCCAGCCTACGGAAGCACTACGGCGAGGAACTGTGGGCCAAGGGCCGCTTCGAGGAGGCGCGGACCGTGTTCGAGCACGTCGCGCTTTCCGACCAGTTCATCGACTTCCTCACGGTGCCCGCCTACGAGCACCTGAGGTAAGCCGGAACTCGGTCAGACCTGGGCTTGGGCCGCCGGCCAGGGGCCGGAGACGATGGCCGCCCGAAGCTTGGGCGCGGGAGCCGCGGCCGCTGCGGCGCTGGGCTTGCCAAAGTGCCGGTCGAGTGCGGCGCTCGCGGTGTAGAGGGAGCGAACTGCCAGCTCGACGGCGGCCTTCAGGAACTCAGGGTCGTCGGCACCTCGAGCCTCCTCGAGCAGGTCGGCGCTCTCGAACAGGACGTCGCTCAAGCCCTGGAAGTCGAACTTCTTGGGGCTGACGGCCGGGCGCTCGAACGGCAGTTCAAGGATTTCCATTGCTTTCAGTCAACGAACCCTCAACGACAGAGCGCCGACAATGCTGGGAAATTTGCGCCCGAGTTCAGAGACAGCGACCAGCGCCCCGTTCCGCGCTGGGGTGAGGCGCCAGCGGTTAAGGGCTAACCGGTCGCGCCGACGCCGCTCTCGAGCAGCTTCTCCGACTCCCTGATGAAGGCCGGAATGTCGGCCGGCATGCGCGAGGTGACCAGGTTGCGGTCGACGACGACCTCCTCGTCGACGACGTCGGCGCCGGCCTTCTGAAGGTCGCCCTGCACTGTCTTCCACGCCGTCATCCGATAGCCCCTGTAGGTGTCCGCGGTAAGAAACAGCTGCGGGCCGTGGCAGATGGCGAAGATCGGCTTGCCGGTCTCGAAGAAGTGCGTTACGAAGGCGACGGGCTCGGGGTGTGCCCGGAGATGATCGGGCGAGTCGCCGCCCGGGATGAGAAGGGCGTCGTAGTCCGCCGGGCGCACCTCGCCGAAGGCCCTGTCGGAGCGGGTCGTGACCGTGCCCTTTTTGCCCTTGAGCTCTTTGCCCGCCTCCGTACCGACGATGTCGACCTGGTGGCCGGCGGCAATGAACGCGTCGTAAGGCTTTTGGAATTCGGAGTCCTCGAACCAGTTGTCGAGCACGCAGGCGATTTTCATCGCTGACCTCCCGTATTCAGAGCCGGCGGGGAAGCTAAGCCGCGGGCTGCTGCTGGCGAGCGGCCCGGTTGCGGCGGGCGGCCTCGCGGCCGCGCCTGGCGGCATCGCGCGCAGCGATCGGTCCGTAGCGAAGGATGCTTGGATCGACCCGGCAGCGGGCGCGGTTGACCAGGATCTTGGGCTCGCCCGGCGCGGGCTCGACCACCGCTGTGCGCTCGAGCACCGCGGTCACCCAGACTTCACGGCCATCATCGAGGAGGGCGGGGAAGTCCGGCAGGATCATCACTTCGTTCTCGTGGGCGACTTCATTGAGGGGGACCAGACGGTCGTCAGGAAGCGCAGCCATGAGTGAGATGGTAGCACTAAGCGACACTGTCCCTGTCAAGTTTTATGTAGCTCGACCTGACCTTTAGGCACCTCTGGCGGTGATGGTGTAGGGGTCCGTCGCGAATTCAGGAACCCGGGCCGCCAACCCCGCTCCCAGGCGATCACGACCAGTCCGATCACGACCAGCACGGCCAGGAACCAGGGCACGAGGTGGGCGGGCAGGAGCCGGAATAGAAAGCGGCTGCGGGGGCCGAGGAGGCGGCCGATGGTAAGGAAGATGGCCGCCCAGGCCGCGGCCGAGACGAACACCGAAGGCACGAACACGATCAGCCGGACCCCGAAGATGCCCGCCAGCGCCGAGAGGTAGATGCGCAGGCCCGGGATGTGGCGGCCGAAGATGATCGCCCAGGGGCCCCAGCGGCGAAAGGTCCGCTCCGCGCGCTCGAAGCGCTCCTCGGTCAGTCCGGCGTAGCGGCCGAAGCGCAGCACGAAGGGCTGGCCGAAGCGGCGGCTGAGCAGAAAGAGGCAGGTGGCGCCCAGGGTCGCGCCGACGACGACGGCGACGTAGGCGGACCACAGCGCCAGGGCGTGGGTGGTGGTGAGATAGCCGGCGAGCGCGACGACGACGTCGCCAGGCGCCGGCAACGGCACTCCGAGCTCCTCCGCGAAGATGGCGCCGAATACGCCCAGCGCCTGGTGCTCGCGCACCCAGTGGCCGAAAAGCCGAGACAGCGGGCGGTACCAGCTCGGCGTCTGCAGCCAACCCGGGACACGCCATTGGATCGCCAAGAAGAGTTGAAGGGCCATAACCCGGTCGCTGGCCCGGATTATAGGAACGGGCTGCTCGGGGTCGAAGCTGGTTAACCGCTCGTGGCGAGGGGCAGCAGGCGAAGCCGCTCGGGTTCGGGGGGCGCCTGGGCGGGGAGCCCGGCCAGCTCGGAGGCAGGCTTCCACTCGACCTGGCAGCCGAACTCGCGCGCGAAGTGGGCGGCGTAGCCCTTCGCCGCGGCGTGGACGGTCGGCCGGCGTCCGAGCCGGTCCACCGACGTCACCGCCTTGTCCTCGATGCCGCAGGGCACGATGCCGCCGAAGTAGTCGAGGTCGGCGTGCAGGTTGAGTGCGAAGCCGTGGCTGCTGACGTGGTGGTGGTTGAGCTTGACTCCGATGGCGGCCACCTTGGCGTCGCCGGCCCAGACGCCGGTGTAGCCGGGAGCGCCCGGCTCAGCGGCGATCCCGAGCTCGGCCAGGTATGCGATCAGCGATCGCTCCAGGCCGCGGATCAGGCCCAGGATGTCGGTGCCCAGGGCCGGCAGGTCGAGGATGGGATAGCCGACCAGCTGGCCCGGCCCGTGATAGGTGACGTCCCCGCCGCGGTCCGACCACACGACCTCGACGCCGCGCCGGTCGCGCTCGGCACCGTCCCAGAGCACGTGGTCGAGGGTGGCGCGCCGGCCCATCGAGAACACGTGCTCGTGCTCGAGCAGCAGCAAAGTGCTGGGCGCGGTGCCGGCGCGCACTTGCTCGACCAGCGCCCGCTGGAGGGCCCAGGCCGGGCGGTAACCGATCCTACCCAGCCAGTACGCGCGTACGGTCGGTTGGGATTTGCTCATCTGCGTGGTAAGAGGAACGAACGAGCGGACCCGACTCTACGTGGCCGAAGCCCATCGCCAGTGCGGCCTGCTTCAGCTCCACGAACTCTTCGGGCCGGTAGTAACGAACGACCTCGGCGTGCTTCGGGGTGGGGCGGAGGTACTGGCCGACCGTGAGGACGTCGATCCGGTGTTCGCGCATGTCGCGGAAGACGGCAAGCAGCTCGTCCTTTTCCTCGCCCAGCCCGACCATGACGCCGGACTTGGTGACCATGTCCGGCCGCAGCTCCTTGACGTAGCGGAGCAGCGCCAGGCTGTTGGCATAGACCGCCTTGGGGCGGATCCGGGCGTATAGGCGGGGAACCGTCTCCGTGTTGTGGTTGAAGATGTCGGGGCCGGCCTCGACCACGGTCCGGATCGCCTCCTGGTCGCCCTGGAAGTCCGGGGTCAGAACCTCGACCGTGGTCCCCGGGCTGCGCCGGCGGATGGCGCGGATGGTGCGGGCGAAGATCCGGGCCCCACCGTCGCGGAGGTCGTCGCGGTCGACGCTGGTGATCACGGCGTGCCGGAGGCCGAGCTCGGCGACCGAGTCAGCGACCCGCAGCGGCTCGCCGAGGTCGAGCTCGCTGGGCCGCCCCGAGGTGACTGCGCAGAAGCGGCAGGCGCGGGTGCAGGTGTCGCCCAGGATCATGAAGGTGGCGGTGCGCCGGTTCCAGCAGTCGAATATGTTCGGGCACTGCGCTTCCTCGCACACGGTGTGGAGGCGGCGCTCGCGGACCAGGCCCTTGAGCTCACGGTAGTTGTCGCCCTGGTGGGCGCGGACCTTGATCCACTCCGGGATCCGGCGCTGGGGCTTGAGTACCTCGGTCATATTCAGATCCTGATGCTGGCCGGCGTCCAGGACTCCAGACGCTGCTTCATGTAACCGAGGAACTGCCCCACCAACATTCCGTCGATCACGCGGTGATCGAAGGAGAGGCACATGTTCATGATGTGCCGCACCGCGATCCCCTCACCGATCACGACCGGCCGCTTGACGATGGCTTCGGTGGTGAGGATGGCCGCCTGGGGCTGGTTGATGATCGGCTGGCTGGCGATCGAGCCCGTCGCGCCGGTGTTGTTGAGGGTGAAGGTCCCGCCCTTGACATCGTCGGGTTGAAGCTTTTTGTCGCGGGCGCGGGTGACGACGTCGTTGATGGCCCGAGCGAGGTCGGTGAAGCCGAGCCGGTCGGCGTCCTTGACCACGGGCACGATCAAGCCTTCGCTGTAGGCGACGGCGATGCCGAGGTTGACGTACTTCTTGAGCAGGATCCCCTCGTCGGTCCAGCTGGCGTTGAGGAAGGGGTGCTCTTTCAAGGCCTCGGAGAGAACCTGGGCGACGAAGGGGAGGTAGGTGAGCGTGAAGCCGTGCCGCTGCCGGAAGCCTTCCTTTTCGGCCTCCCGGTAGCGGACCAGCTCGGTCATGTCGATCTCCTGCAGCGACCAGGCGTGGGGGGAGGTGGCGAGGCTGCGCGTCATGTGCTCGGCGATCGAGCGGCGCACGGCGCTGATGCGGACCAGCTCTTCGCGGTCGCCGGCGGGCTGCGGCGCGGGCGGCGGTGCTGGGGCGGCGGCAGCCGCCGGGGCCGGTGGCGCCGCCGGCGCTGCGGCGGCCGGTGCTTGTGGAGCACCGCCCTTCTCGAGGTAGGCGAGCACGTCGTCGCGCGTCACCCGGCCGCCCTCGCCGGTGCCGGAGATGGTGGAGGGGTCGATGCCGTTCTCCTCGGCCAGGCGGCGAACGGCGGGCGAGAAGCGGGGCCGTTCCGAAATGGCGGTGGCGGTGGCGGTGGCGGTTCCGGTTCCGGTTCCGGCGTCGGCGGCCGCCGGCGGGGGCGGATTGGCGGTGGCGACCGCCGCGACCTGCTCCGGCTGCGAGGCCTGGGGCGCGGTGGTCGGCGGGGCCTCACCCACGCCCTCGACGTCCATCACGGCGATCTCGACGCCGACGTTGACCGTCGTGCCCTCGGCGACACTGATCTTGACCAGCTTGCCTTCGAAGGGCGAGGGGATCTCGGCGTTGACCTTGTCCGTCACCACCTCGACCAGGGGCTCGTCGCGCTTTACGAACTCGCCTTCCTTCTTGAGCCAGCGGTCGACGGTGCCCTCGGTGACCGACTCACCGAGCTGGGGCATCTTGATCGGGGCTTCGCCCATGTGGCCTGAATTCTACTGAGGCCCAATTCGGGCCGGCTGGGCGCTGAAGGGGTGGAGGCGACGCCGAGAATCGAACTCGGGATGGAGGTTTTGCAGACCTCTGCCTTACCACTTGGCTACGTCGCCGCCCAGTCCGAGCGAATCCCGATTCTAGCCACCGCTCCGCGATGCCCTAAACGCCGGTTTCCCGGGAAACCTGCTCTTCGACGCACCGGATGGCCCGGGTTTCCCGGGAAACCGGGGCTTTCGCCCCCCAGAGCCGCATATAAGAGAGGACGTGGAGGCGCGCGACCTGCGGGAGGCTCTGTCCCGATTGGCGGCGGGAGTCGCGCTGCTCAGCACGCGCGAGGAGCAGGGCTTCCGCGGTCTGACGGTGACCAGCCTCACCTCGCTCTCCCTGCAGCCCCCGCTGATCCTCGCCTGTCTCGACCTCGAGAGCCAGACGCGGCAGCTGATCCGCACCCACGCCGCCTTCAACGTGAGCATCTTCGGGCGCCAGCACGACTTCCTGGCCGAGCGCTTCTCGGGCCGGGCGCCGGCGGTCAGCCGGGGTTGGGACGGCGTCGCCCACCGGTTGGGGGGCAACGGACTGCCGATCCTTCAGGACGCGATCGGATGGCTGGAATGCGCGGTCGAGGTGGTCCACCCGGGGGGTGACCACGAGATCGTGGTCGGCCGGGTTCACGCCGCCGGCGCCGGCCCGGGTGATCCACTGGTTCTCTGGGACAGGGCCTTCTGGACCATCGGCTGACGCGCCAGGGCCTCAGAACGGGAGGTCGGCCTCGTCCATGCCGAAGTGGTGGCCGACCTCGTGCAGGATCGTCCTCCGGACCTCCGCCACCAGCTCCTCCCAGTCCGCCGCCGATCGCTCGTGCTCGCGTTTGAAGACCGTCACTCGCTGTGGCCAGCCGTCGTCGAGCGCGCCCCCACCCTCGTAAAGCCCAAGCAGCCCCTCCGGAGACGACTCCGCGATCAGGAACTCAGTATTCTCGAGGTACGGCTGGAACTCGGCCGGGATGGAGTCGATGGCCTCCCCGACCGCGGCCTCGAACTGGTCCATGCTCACCTTCACTGGGGAGATTCTGCATGTCAGAGATCAAGCGGGTGGTCGTGGTCGGAGCCGGGACGATGGGCTCCCAGATCGCACTCCAGATCGGCTACAGCGGTCGCTACGCGGTCAACCTGGTCGACGCCGACGCGGCCCAGCTCGAGCGCGCCACCGAGCAGAACCGCAAGCTGGCCGCCCGGGCGGTCGAGAAAGGCCGGCTGAGCGACCAGCAGGCGGAGACCGCGCTCAACGCGATCGAGAACAGCCCCGACCTGGCCCGCGCTGCCGCCGATGCCGGCCTCGTGATCGAAGCCGTTTTCGAGAACCTCGATGTCAAACGCGAGGTCTGGGAGCAGCTGGAAGCGTCGGCGCCACCCGACGCTGTCCTCGCCTCCAACTCGAGCACCATCGCCGTCTCGCGCTTGGCGGCCTTCACGACGCGCCCCGAGCGCTGCTGCAACATGCACTTCTTTCATCCGGTGACCGTGATGCAGCTCTGCGAGGTCGTGCGCGGACCAGAGACGTCGGACGCGACGATCGAGGCCGCAGTCAGCTTCGTGG
>DASUWN010000043.1:0-16621 GCA_036378395.1 Candidatus Dormiibacterota bacterium
CGCCCGTCCTTGGTCTTCACTCCAGCAGCGTCGGCCTGCTCGACCAGCGTGTTCAGCCAGAGCTCGACGTGCTTCGAGCGCAGCGAGCGGGCGGCGGCCTCGCTGAGGCGCGGATCGAAGGTGCCGAGCACGTGCTCGGTGCCCTCGATCAGCACCACCCGGACCTCGCTCATGTCCAGCCGGTACTCGCGGCGGATGACCAGCCGCAGCTCGGAAACCGCCCCCGCCATCTCGACCCCGGTCGGCCCGCCGCCAGCCACCACGAAGGTCAGCAGCCGCCGCCGCTCCTCGGGGTCGTCGCACCAGCTGGCGCGCTCGAAGCAGCTGAGCACCCAGTTCCGCACGGCGAGGCCCTCGGGCAGTTTCTTGAGCCCGATCGCGTGCCGCTCCAGATCGGCATTGCCGAAGTAGTTGCTGATCGAGCCGGCGGCGACCACCAGGTAGTCGTAGTCGATGGCGCCGCTGTCGCTGAGGACGCGCCGGGCTTCAAGGTCGAAACCGGTCACCGCCGTCATCCGGAAGTCGCAGTTGGGCAGCGGTCGCAGCAGGCCGCGAACCGGCTGCGCGATCTCGCCCGGGTCGAGCAGGGAGGAGGCGACCTGGTAGAGGAGCGGCGTGAACAGGTGGTAGTTGTTGCGGTCCACGACAAGCGTGTCGACCGGCTGGCGCTTGAGGGCGCGCGCCGCCGTCAGGCCGCCGAATCCGGCGCCCACGATCACCACCCGGGGTCGGGCTGGGGCCACGCTCACATGACTATGCTGGACCCACCGTGAGCGTCGCCGAGCAGGGGGGTCGAGAAGGCCCTCAAGCTGGCCCCGCAGCGGATGCTCATCGCGGGTGACTCGGTCGGCGCGGCGGGGGGCAAGACCTTCGCGGTCGAGGACCCGGCCACGCAGGAGCGGATCGCCGAGGTCCCGAGATCCTCGATCGCGCCTTCCGGCTGATGGTCGAGCGCGCCGCGAAGCTGAGCCTGCTGATCACCCTCGAGAACGGGAAGCCGCTGGCCGACGCCCGAGCCGAGGTCGTCTACGCGGCCGAGTTCTTCCGCTGGCGCACCGAACGGCTGCGCCGGATGCGCATGGTGGCCGATACCTATGGCCAGATCGGAGGCGAATTCACCCAAGCCGGACGGGCGCGCCGGCTCCGGTTCTTCCAGTGGATGGGCGCCGGCGACCAGCGACCCGATGAGCCTGGCCGAGGGGCGGGATGCGCTGGATCGCCCGATCGCGGGGACGGCCGGCTCCGCCGGACCACCGGCTTTCTTCGGACCCTTTCCGGAGCTGCCTGCCTAACCCCTGGGACAGCTTCCGGGCAAAGTGCTAATGTGCTAGCACTTTGGCGCTAGTCGAGTTCCACCTCGATCCCCGCTCCGGCGTCTCCTATTACGTCCAGCTCATGCAGCAGGTGCGCCAGGCCGTGCTCTTCGGCATCCTCAAGCCGGGCGACCGGCTCCCGACGGTCAAGGAGGTCTCGGCCCAGGTGGCTCTGAATCCCAACACCGTGCTCCGCGCCTACCGCGACCTCGAGCACGAAGGGCTGGTCGTCAGCCGGCCGGGCTCGGGCACCTTCGTCAGCGAGCAGGCGCCGGCCGCGGTCGCGCCGGCCAGCTACCGGGCGCTGCGCGCCGACCTCGAGGGCTGGATCGAAAAGGCCCGCGCCGCGGGCCTCGACGATCGCGCCCTGGCTGCCCTCTTCGACCACGTCCTCCACGCCAGCGCGAGCGCGGTGGTGGCGTGATCGCCGCCATCGAGGCCAGCGCCGTCAGCAAGCGCTTCGGAGCGACCTGGGCCCTGCACCAATGCTCGATCCGGCTGCCGGCCGGCAAGGTCATCGGGCTGGTCGGACCCAACGGCGCCGGCAAGACGACCTTCCTCCATCTCGCCGCGGGCCTGGCGCGGCCGACCGAGGGCGAGGTCAAGGTGCTTGGCCGCTCGCCCGAGCAGCAGCTCCTGCTGCTCGACCGCGTCGGCTTCGTCGCCCAGGAGACGCCGCTCTATCCGAGCTTCACGGTCGCCGCGATGCTCCGCTTCGGGCGGGCGCTCAACCGGCGCTGGGACCAGCGCGGCGCCGAGGCCCGGCTGAACGCACTCGGGATCGGCCTCAACCGGCGCGTCGGCCAGCTCTCGGGTGGGCAGCGCGCCCAGGTCGCGCTCGCCGTCGCGCTGGGCAAGCGCCCCGAGATGCTACTGCTGGATGAGCCGGTGGCGCGCCTGGATCCGCTCGCGCGGCGCGAGTTCCTGCAGGGCCTGGCCGAGGCGGCGGCCGGCGACGGGATGAGCGTGGTCCTCTCCTCCCACCTGGTCGCGGATCTCGAGCGCGTGTGCGACTACCTCGTCATCCTCGCCGGTGGGCAGTTCCAGGCCTCCGGGGAGATCGACGAGCTGCTCGCCGCCCACCACCTGCTGGTCGGTCCCCGGCTGGCGGACGGTCAGCAGCCACCCGGCGTGGAGGTGGTGCGCGCCCACCACACCGACCGCCAGAGCTCGTTCTGGGTGCGTGGGCCGCTGCCCTACCTGCCCGCCGGCTGGCGCCGGGAGCCACTCGCGCTCGAGGAGCTGGTGATCGCCTACCTGGCGGCCCCCGAAGCGGGAGCCCTGCCAGCGCCGCAGCTGCAGGAGGCGCTCACGTGATCTGGACGACCTGGCGCCAGCACCGCTTCGAGGCGCTCTGGGCGGCGCTGCTGGCGGGGCTGCTGATGACGTTGACCTGGTTCGTCGGCAGCCAGCTCCAGGCCGCCGCCTGCAGTGGTCCCGGACACAGCGTCTGCCTTGCCGACGACCTGCCGGGCCGGGTCGCGCAGTTCATCGTCGGCCTCAACCTCTACAACTACGGGCTGGCGGTGCTGCCGGGCCTGGCGGGCGCGTTCATCGGCGCGCCGCTGGTCGCGCGCGAGGTCGAGAACGGCACCCACCGCCTGGCCTGGACGCAGGGCGTGACCCGGCTGCGCTGGTTCACGGTCAAGCTGGTGCTGGTCGCGATCCCGCTGCTGCTGGCGGCGGCCGCCGCGGGGTTGCTCGAGGTATGGCTCCTCAACGTCGCCAGTGCCCGCGCCAACCATTGGGCGTTCTTTGACCAGCAGGCGCCGCTGACCGCGGCCGCGACCCTGTTCGCCCTGGCGCTCGGCGTGGCCTGGGGCGCCGTCATCGGCCGCTCCATACCCGCCATGGCGGCCACGCTCGTCAGCTTCGTGGTGGTCCGGATCGCGCTCGCCGAGACCGTGCGACCGCTCTACCAGCCGGCGCTCGCCTACACCGCGCGTGACATGTCCAACTTCAACAACCCGCCGACCGCCTACCCCGACGCATGGTGGCTCGATCAGCCTTCGTACTACGACTCAGCGGGCCGTGTGCTTAGCAACGGAGGCTTCAAGCCGGCTGGGAGCGTCGCCTACGCCATCCAGCACTATCAGCCGGCTGAGCGGTTCTGGGCGTTCCAGAGCATCGAGTCAGCCCTCCTGGCCGCGCTCGCGCTGGCCATCCTCGGGTTCGCGGTTTACTGGGTGACGCGCCGGATCAGCTAGTCGGCCGGGTGCGGCTACGTTCGTATGCTTGGTTTATGCCAGGCAAGACGCACGGCCCCAGCGTCAAGAATCCCGACACCTACGAGGCGCTGCGCGACAAGGGCATGTCCAAGGAGCGCGCCGCCAAGATCAGCAACGCCCAGAAGAACAAGGGCCAAGACAAACGCAAGGATTAGGACTAGGAGGGTTCGCGGGTCTCCCGGCGCCCCCGCTGGCTGACCCGCGACCGCATCCGCTCCCGCATCTTCTCTCGTGCCTCCTCGGAGGCCGGCGCCCGCATGACGCGCTTCTTGGGCGCATCAGTGGTGGGCAGGCCCGAGGCCAGCTTCTGCTTCAGCTTGAGAACGGGCTCGAACAGGTCGCCAATTGCGTCAACCCGCTCCAATACCTGGTCCGACATGAACCGCAGCAGTGAGGCATCGCGGCGCTCGAGGCACTCGGAAACCTCGTCCCACGTCACCGGCGTCGATACCGTCGGATGCTCTCGCGCGCGCAGCGAGTAAACGTTGACCGTCGTCTTGTACTGGTCGTTCTGGCTCCAGTCGATGAGGATCTTGCCGCGCCGCAGCTCCTTCAGCTGCTGGTGCACGACGCGGTCCGGATGCTCGCGCTCGAAGTGCATCGCGATGCCTTTCGACACCTCCTTGGTCGCCGTGTAGTCGACGGCGGTGTTCAGCGGCACGTACAGCTGCAACCCCTTCGATCCGGACGTCTTGGCGAAGGACTTCATCCCCACCGAGGCAAACAGGTCGCGCACCCAGATGCCGACCTCGCAGCAGTCGACGATGTCCGCCGGCGGGCCCGGGTCGAGGTCGAAGACGAGGCATGTCGGCTGCTCGATCTTCTTGCCCAAGGAGAGCGACGTGTGCAGCTCGATCGACGCCAGGTTGGCGACCCAGACGAGCGTCGGCAGGTCGTCGGCCACGCAGTAGTACATGTTGCGGTTGTTGCCCCAGCTCCACACCTCCGCCGTGTGCACCCAGTCCGGACGGTGCTTGGGACAGTTCTTCTCGAAGAAGAACTCCTCGTCGACGCCGTTTGGGTACCGCTTGAGCGTCAGCGGGCGGCCGCTCAAGTGGGGGATGAGCGCCGGCGCGATGCGCGTGTAGTAGTCGATCATCTGCGCCTTGGTGAACCCGGCCGCCGGGTAGAGGACCTTGTCGAGGTTGCTCAGCTTGAGTGTCTTGTCCTCGATCCGGACCTCGACTGTCTTGCTGGCCGCCATCAGCCCACCGGCCCTTCGCGCATCACGTCGCGCGGCGACTTGTCGGTACGGAAGCCTTTGAACGAGGGCGCTCGCAGCTGCCCGGTCTTGGTCCACTCGTTGAACTCGACCTCGCACACCAGCTTGGGCTCGACTGGCTGCGCCGTCCGCGGCACCGGCGAGGGCCGGCGGTCGAAGACCTGGCGATCGGTCTTCAGTGGTTCCAACTTCCGCTTCAGCACCTCGAGCGTCTTCTCCGTGAAGCCGGTCCCCACCTTGCCCGCGTAGACCAGCTCGTCGCCGTCGTAGTAGCCGAGCAGCAGCGAGCCCGGAAGTCCGGCGCGCCGGCCCTCGCCCGGTTCCCAGCCGCAGATCACGAACTCCTGCCGGAGGTGGTTTTTGATCTTGAGCCAGGCGCCGCTCCGGCGGCCGGGCTCGTAGGGGCTGTCCAGGCGCTTGGCCATGATCCCCTCTAAGCCGTTGCGCGCCGAGGCCTGCCGAAGCGCCTCGCCGTCACCCGCGACCCACGGCGGCACCTGCCACGCCGGACCGTTCAGCTCGAGCCCTTCCAGCCGCCCCCGCCGCTCGCGATAGGGCATCTTCAGCAGCGACCGCCCATCGAGGTAGATCACGTCGAAGACCATGTACACGGCTGGCACCTCGCGCATCTTGCGCCGGATCTCGCTTTCGGCGTTGAGGCCCATTCGCTGCTGGAGGACCTCGAAGCTGGGCCGGCCGCTGGAGTCGAGGGCCACGATCTCGCCGTCGAGGACCACCTCATGCGACCCCAATGACTCGCTCAGTGGACGCAGCTCCGGATAGCGGCGGGTGATGTCCTCGAGGTTGCGGGACTGGATCCGCAGCGTCCCGCCGGCGCTGTAGACGACCGCCCGGATGCCGTCCCACTTGAACTCGAAGCCCCATTTGGCCTCATCGCTGGGAATCCCCGAAGCCAGCTTGGCCATCATCGGCACCACCTGCCCCGGCATCGAGACCCGCTCCGGATCCTGGGGCGGATCCATGCGGTGGATCATCCAGTTCTTGCCGTTGGTCTGAAACAGAACGTAGCGGCCCTCGAGCCGCCCGCCATGGAGGACGACCCGCACCTCCTGCTTAGCCGCGTCGGGGCCCAGCCACCACTTCTCGGTCTCGTAGGTGCCGTGGTCCCAGATCGAGACCTGGCCGGCCCCGTAGTTGCCGCGCGGGATCTCGCCGGCGAAGTCGATGTAGTCGAGCGGGTGGTCCTCGACGTGGACGGCGAGATGGTTCTGCTTCGGGTCTTGGGGGATGCCTTTGGGCACCGCCCAGGAGACCAGCACTCCGTCGTGCTCGAGCCGGAAGTCCCAGTGGAGCCGCGTCGCGTGATGCTCCTGGACCACGAAGCGCGGCAGCTTGGTCCGCCGCCGAGCCGGCGCCTTCTCAGCGGGCGGTGGTTCGGGCGTCGCCGCGAAGCGGCGCTTGCGGCCGTACTCGGCGAGCTTCCGGGTCGCCATGCCCGTACGCTACGGGCTCCGCGAGGTCTTGCCGGTGACGCCGACCAAAAACCACCAACTTCGTCGCCGGTTCGTCGCCGGGCGAGAGTACAAACTCGCCGTGCACAAGAGCCTGTTGCGTCCGGGGGACGCCGTGGTGGTGGGATCGATGGCTGTGCCCGCTGTCGTCGTCAGCCCCGACGTCCGCTTCATGCTCACCCGCGGACCCCGCCACCCGGTGGTGGGAGTCGCCGTCCGGCTGGCGGGTGGCGCCTGGGAGCCGGCCTTCTTCCTACCTGAGGACGTGCGCGTGCGCGAGGAACTCGAGGCGCCGGCCGCACTCGCTTCGTAGGCGCGCAAGATCCGGCGCTCTCGAGCGTCGTCTTCGGTGAGCCCGGCAATCCTCCCCTAGCTCCGGCGGACCGGGCTCGTTTTGTGCTCTAGAAGCTGAGCGTGCGGTCGGCCGCCATCACCAGCTCGACGAAGCCGGGCGGTGAGGTCCAGACCATTCCCTCTCCGAGCTCCGAGACCCCACGGGCCTCTGCGCAGCCCTTTCAAACGTGGAGCGTGACGCCGCCCGTCCGGCACTTCTCCAGGAGGTCGGCGAGCGGCGGGATGCCGACGCCGCGGACCGACTCCGCCACGCCCGGCTTGATCAGCTCGCTGGCGTCGCCCGCGAGCACGACGCTCACCTCGACGCCGGCCGCGAGGGCGCCGTTGGCGGCGATGTGGAAGGGAATGCTGGCTCGGGTCGGATCGCCGGGGCCGCTGGCTGCGCTGATGACCAGTGTTGGCATGGTGGCAATTTAGCCCTTGACCAGGGCCGCGACCACCGTGCCGCACTGCTTTCACGCCTTGGAGCCATCCGAGCTGGTGCTGATCACCTCTCAGCCCGAGGGCCCGGAGATGATGGCAGAGGCCTCAACCGGCAACTTGATGGACATGGACTGGACGGCTGCGCTCCTGGCCCGGCACGACACCGAGCTCCCCGAGCGCCACCCGCACCGGCAGCCCGCGTCTCCGTCCTCCTGAGGCGGCTCGGGCCTTAACAGGCCCCGTTGGGGGTCCGGCGTGAGCTCTCCTAGGCTGCCCCAAAACCAAGGAGGACAGCCATGGATCCCGCTCTCACCCCGGTCGTGGAACTCATCAACAAGTGGATCGCGGCCGCCCAGGCTCTGGTCGGCTCGATCGGCGCGCTGGCGTTTGTATTCGCCTTCCTCTGGAAGATGACCTCGGTCGACCCTCACTCGGTGACCCAGGCCAAGCAGTGGATCCAGCGGATCGTGATCGGAACCATCGGCGTCGAGATGGCCGGGGTCCTGGTCAACGTGCTCACCGGGTCGCTGGCGCCCAAGCACTGATGGACCAGCTCAAAGAGATCGTCGGGATCCTGACCCAGATCCACGACCTTCTCGATCCCGTGAAGGCGCTGCTGGCGCCGGCGCGCGAGCTGGCCGATTTGCTGAGCAAGTACCTGGTCGGCACCTACAACGCCGAGGCGACCTTCGGTGCCTTCACCGATGACCCCACGATCCGTCACTTCCAGCCCTTCGCGGTCGCCCTTGCCGATGCCGCGCTGGTGCCGGTCGTGGCATGGGCCTTCTTCAGAGTCATGTTCGGCCACGGTACCCGCACTCAGTACACGGCCCGGATCCTGCTGCCGCGAATCGTCATCTCGGCCGCGCTGATCAACTTCTCGCTCCCCCTGATGCAGGCCGCCGTCGACTTCAACAACGTTCTCTGCCGTTCGATTCTGCTCAAGTCGACGACCCTCGACTTCCGGACCGTGCTCGGCGACTGGATCGACCGGCCCGCCGTGGTGCCGCTTCAGGGCGTAGTGCTCGCCGGGCTGGCGGGCGGCATGCTCCTGCTCGGATTCGCCTACGTCATTCGCTACGCCCTGCTCGTGCTGCTCGCCATCCTGGCGCCCATCGCCGCCCTGCTCACGGTGCTTCCCGAGACCCAGCACTTCGCGCGCACCTGGGGCCACACGCTGGTCACGACGCTCCTTATGCAGCCGCTCCAGCTGCTGGTGCTGGGCGTCGGCTTCCAGCTCGAGGCCAACACGAAGACGCTCGCCGGCCACTTTTTCGCGCTCGCCGCGCTCTGGCTGTGCTTCAAGGTGCCGGGCGCGATGCACGCCGCCTCCAAGGTCGGCTCCAAGGCGGAGAGCGCGATCCACCACGAGGCCGACCGCATGGTCAAGCTGGCCGCGAACGCGGTCAAGGCGGCCTGATGCTGCGGGCGCTGGGCCTGGTGGGGGCCGGGGTCGGGGTGGCCCTGGCGGGCGGCGCCTATGCCGCGGCACCCGCGCCGGTACCTTCGCCGTCGCCGGTGCCCATCGGGGCCGTGCCGCTGGCCAACCCGGTGGCGAGCGCGGTCCAGACGCAGGGCTACGGCTGCACGAGCTTCGAGCTCGAGCCCTACAGCGCCGCCTGCCCGACCCACCACTTTCACTCCGGTGTCGACCTGGCGGCGCCGCTGGACACGCCAGTCCTGGCCGCTGAAACCGGCCTGGTCGAGGCGGCGGAATGGAGCAACGCCGGCTACGGCCAGTTCGTGCTCCTCGACCACGGCGCCGGCTTGCAGACCCTCTATGCCCACCTGGACGAGCTCGAAGTCGCGCCGGGCGACTTCGTCTTCCGCGGCGCCGAGATCGGAAAGCTGGGCTCGACCGGCTTCTCGACCGGGCCCCACCTGCACTTCGAGGTTCGGACCGGCGGCCGCCCGACCGACCCCTCGCCCTACCTCGCGGCCGGCATCACCAAAGGAGGCAAAACCCCGTGATCAACAAAGTCATCCTCATCGGCCGCCTGGCGGCGGACCCCGACGTCCGGCTCACCCAGCAGGGGATGCCGGTGACCAACCTGCGGCTGGTCACCAACACCTACTCGGGCAAGGACGACTCCGGCAACAAGAAGGAGCACTCCGAGTTCCACCGCCTGGTGCTCTTCGGGCGCCCGGCCGAGGTGGCCGGGGAGTATCTCAAGAAAGGCCGCCAGATCTACGCCGAGGGCAGGCTGCAGACGCGTGACTGGACGGACGGCGCCGGCGTCAGGCATTTCAGCACCGAGGTCGTGGTCGACCAGTTCCAGATGCTCGGCCCCAAGCCGAACGAGGAGTCGGAGGCCGCGTAGGGATCGCGGTCCAGCTCGGGGTGTAATGATGTAAACGTGAGTGAATCCGCGGACCTCGCCGGCTGGTTCGCCAAGAGCGTGCCCGAAGGCTGGTTCACCGAGCCGCCCGAGGTCACCGCCGACGGCGACGAGATCCTGGTCGTGGGCCGGCTGGCCACCTCCGACGGTGGGGGCGACCCCGGCGAGGCCATCGCTGGCTTTCGGGAGACCAGCCGCGAGGGCCGGATGCGGATCGCCGCCGAGGCCGAGCGACGGTTCGGCCGCAAGGTTGCCTGGGGCGCGGAGGCCGGCGGCGTCCGCCGCATCTTCACCGCCCTCAGCATCCCGGTCATGACCCGGCTCCGCATGCCCGAGCGCCTGGTCCTGGACACGCTGGTCGAGGCCGGCGTGGCCCGCAGCCGCAGCGACGCGCTGGCCTGGTGCGTGAGGCTGGTGGGCAGGCACCAGGCGGATTGGATCCAGGAGCTGCGAGACGCGCTGGTGCGGGTGGGCGAGGTCCGCCGGAAGGGCCCGGTCTAAGAGACCAGCCCCTCAGCCGGCCTCGGCGGTGGCGTCGCCGCCCACGCCGAAGGTCCCCGAAACGGTGCTCGGGACGGGCACGTCGACCACGAGATTGCCCACGTCGCGGTAGTGGTTGGTGGCCACATCCTCGAAGGTGAGCGTCATCGTCCCGCCCGGGTGCAGGTAGCGAGGCGGCAGCCCGAGCCGGATCCAGCCCCAGTAGTCGGTCTGCGGGCCGAGCGTCTCCGGGAAGGGCGTCGAGGCCGCGTAGTCGGCGCGGACGCGGTGGCCGGCCGCTCGGACCGCCGGTCCCGGCCACCAATCGGCGCTCAGCGCGTGGACGTTGCTGGCGTGGATGTGAACCCAGACGGAGCCGACCCGCGGGTCGAGGACCATGCGATCGACGGTCACCGTGACGCCGTTGTAGGTGCCCTCCGCGTGCACGTCCTGGATCGGCACGCGGGTGGGCGGGCCGCTCCGCTCCTCGTGCTGGGTGGCCGTCTTGCCCTCGGCGTAGGCGCCGAAGTTGATCGCGGAGACCGCGATCAGCACGGCGACGGTGGCGGCCTGCAGCAGCGAGCTGCGCACCAGCGCGACGCCGCCGGCGACCAGCAGGACCAGCGCCGGCACCACCACCGGATAGAGGTAGCGACCGGGTGTCATGCCTCCCAGCCCGCTGGTCGCCGGCAGCATCAGCGCCCAGGCGATCTGGGCCAGCACGGCAATCCCCAAGACCGCCGCCACCGGCGGCACCGCGCGGAGTGCGGTGTTGCCCCGCAGCAGCCGCGCCAGTCCGACGATGCAGCCGCCCGCGACCGGCAGCATCAGCACCGCGACCGCGATCGAGTAGGGCAGCGTCCACTCATGCTCCCCGGTCCAGAAGGTGATCCAGCAGTAGAGAACGCTCTGCGCGAACGTGTAGTGACCGCTGCTGGTGCCGGCGCCGAGCAGGCGCGCCGCCGCTGCGCTGGGAACCAGGTGCCCGTACACGAACTGGTTGACCACCAGCCAGGGCAGCAGCGGCAGCGCGGCGGCGAGCGCCGCCGCGATCCCGAACCGCAACTGGCGGACGAAGGGCGCGCCCAGCCGCAACATGGGCCAGGCCCAGGCCGCCGCCACCGCGAGCACGAGCCCGGCGGCGGTGAGCTTGGCCAGCAGGGTGAGGCCGAAGAGACCGCCGACCAGCACCGCCTGGCGCCACGTCCAGCCCCGCCAGGCGGCGCGCGCGGCGACCACGATCGTGGCGCAGCCGAGCACGGCTCCGAAGGTGTCGTTGGTGACCTGGGTCGCGTTGAGGAGGAGACCGGGCAGGGCCGCGACGCCGAGCACGCTGGTGACAGCGACAGCCCGCCGCGCCGGCAGCAGCATGCCGGCCGCCACCAGCGCCATCGGCCCGAGCAGCGCCAGAGCCAGCGCATTGAGGACGCGCACGGCGTAGACGGCCTCGTAGGGACCGGTCAGCCAGTTGGCCACCGCCCACACCGGCGTCGCCACGGCATAGAAGAGCGGCGGCTGCATCGCTTCGTAGGAGAACCACCAGATGTGGCGGCGGACCCAGAGCTGGAACGCGTAGCCGGACAGGTAGGGTGGCGGCGCCTCGAACTGGGCGGGGTCGACGACCGCGGGCCGGGGCTGAGTCTCGGGCGGGCTCCAGCGGTAGTTGCCGGTGGCGACCATCAGTCCGACCGTCTCCGGGCGGAGCGTCGTCACGCCCTCGACGGGGTAGACGCCGTGCGCGTACTGGACCAGCACGTCGTAGTGCTGCGCCTCGTCGGTCAGCTGCCACACGGGCTGGATGAAGCTCGCGCTCAGGGCCGGCAGCAGCACCACGGCGTACGCCAGCACCAGCTGAACGCCCCGCGCCAGCCGGATCTCGAGCAGGTCGCCAAAAGTGACCGGCCAGGGCCGGGCGAGAGCGCGGGCTTCGGGGATCACGGCGTCAGCACGCCGGTTCCGGCGCCGAAGGTGACGACCGCCGCGGCCGGGATGGCGACGACCGCCAGGGGCCTGACCCGGAGCGAGGCCACCGCCCAGAAGAGCGGAAAGGCGACGATCGCGTAGCGCCCGAAGGAGACCAGTGTGCCCGCCGCGAGCGGCGGGGCCAGGAGGGCGACCACCATCGCAACCGCGGCCCAGCGCCAGCGGCCGAGCCGGCCGAGCTCAGGCATCCTCTGCAGCCGCCAGAGCAGGAGGCCGGCTGCGATCAGGGCGAGCAGCCCGACCACGGCCTGGGGATTGCCGGCCAGGACCAGGTTGAACGGCGAGCTTCCGAACTGGAGGTGATGGTTTGCGGTCTGGCTGTGCGCGAATGCAACTGCGTGCCCCGCGTGCACCCAGAGGAAGATCGCGAAGGCGGCCATTCCGGCCGCCGGCGCCAGGGCCGCCAGCTTGCGCCACCCACCCGGAAGCAGGATCAGCAGGGGCACCGCGAGTGCGAAGCCGTTGGGCCGGAGCGCTCCGGCGAGCAGCCCGAGGACCAGCACCCAGACGACGCGCCCGCGCCAGGCCGCCCACAGCGCGCCGGCGGCAAGGGCCAGGAAGAGCCCCTCCGTGTAGACCGCCGAGAGCACGAACGAGGTGGGCCAGAAGGCGGCGACCCAGGCCGTCCTGCCGGCGAACTCGTCGCCCAGCAGCCGGCGAGTCAGCGCGACCACGACGACCACCCCGGCCAGCCCGGCCAGGACGCTGAAGATGAGGGCCGAGACCGGGTTGGCGCCGACCGCGACGAGCACCAGCGGCAGCACCGGAAAGAATCCGACTTCGACGCTGCTGTGCCAGCTCGGATAACCCTGTTGGGCTATCCGGAGGTAGTGCACGGCATCCCAGGAAAGCCAGGTCTGGAAGGCGGCCGGGTACTGAGGATCGAACCGCCGGCCGTAGCCGAGGAGCGCGTTGGCCAGCCAGCCGGCCAGAAAGAGGAGCAGGCGCGACACCACGTAGGCGGGCAGAGCCAGGCGCAGCGCGGGAGCGCGCAGCAAAGCTCCGGGGACCGAGAGCGGGAGCCGGAGGGAGAGCGGGCGAGGGCGGACGACAAGCGCCGAAACTGACGCTGAGGGAAGCACTTTCAATCTTTTGGCGGACTGGTAAAGCTACATCAAAGCTATCATTTCGATATGACCCAGGATCCCTCCCTGATGCCCACGCACGTCATCGTGATGGGTGGTGGCCCGGCCGGGCTCACCGCAGCCTATGAGCTGAACAAGCATGGCATCCCCGTGACCGTGCTCGAGGCCGACCCCGAATACGTGGGCGGCATCGCGCGCACGGTCGAGCACAACGGCTACCGGTTCGACATCGGCGGCCACCGCTTTTTCTCCAAGGCGGACGAGGTCGAAGAGCTCTGGACCGAGATCCTCGGCGAGGAGATGCTGAGCTGCGGCCGGCTGTCGCGGATCTACTACCGCGGCAAGTACTTCGACTACCCGCTCCGCGCCTTCAACGCCCTCAGCAACCTCGGCCTGCTCGAGACGGTCCTCTGCATGACCTCGTACGCGTGGGCGCGCGTCCATCCTCGCAAGCCGGAGCGGAGCCTCGAGGATTGGGTCTCCAACCGCTTCGGCAAGCGGCTCTTCCGGATCTTCTTCAAGACGTACACGGAGAAGGTGTGGGGAATCCCCTGCGACCAGCTCTCGGCGGACTGGGCGGCGCAGCGGATCAAGGGCCTCAGCCTGGTCGAGGCGATCAAGGGCGCGCTGCTTCCGAAGCGCGCGCCGAAGAACCGGGGCGACGTCATCAAGACGCTGATCGACCGGTTCCGCTATCCGCGCCTGGGTCCGGGCCAGATGTGGGACCGCGTGGCCGAGATCATGAGCGAGTCGGGCCACCCGGTGAAGACCGGCTTCCGAGTCGAGAAGATCCGGCACCACGGCGGCCGCGTCACCTCGGTGCTGGCGGTCGACGAGTCGGGCGAGGAGCACGAGCTGGTCGGCTCCGACTTCGTCTCCTCGCTGCCCGTCCGGGAGCTGATCCGGAGCCTGGACCCGGCGCCGCCGGAGCCCGTCCTGCGGGCGGCCGAGGAGCTCGGCTACCGCGACTTCCTGACGGTGGCCCTGATGATCGACCGCGAGACCATGTTCCCTGACAACTGGATCTACATCCACGAGGCGGGCGTCAAGGTCGGCCGGTTGCAGAACTTCAAGAACTGGTCGAAGTGGATGGTCCCCGACCAGAGCAAGACCTGCCTCGGCCTCGAGTACTTCTGCTTTGAGGGCGACGGCCTCTGGAGCTTGCCCGACAGCGAGCTGATCGAGCTCGGCAAGCGCGAGCTCGCACAGCTGGGCATGGCTCGGCCGGAAGAGGTCTTCGACGGCAAGGTGGTCCGCCAGCCCAAGGCCTACCCGGTCTACGACGACGACTACCAGGAGCACCTGGCGGTGATCCGGGGGTGGCTGACCGAGGCGCTGCCCAACCTGCAGCTCTGCGGGCGCAACGGCCTCCACAAGTACAACAATCAGGACCACTCGATGATGACCGCGCTCCTGGTCGCGCGCCGGATCGCCGGCGTCAGCGACCTCGATCCGTGGAATGTCAACGGAGACGCCGAATACCACGAGGAGAAAAGGGAAGGGGAGGTCGACCGCAGCGGCCGGCAGGTTCCCAACCGCCTCGCGAGCTAAACACCCCCGAGGGCCCCTCCGCCGCCGCTCCGCGGCCGCACCTCTCCGCCCAGCGGGGAGGAGGCCGCATGCGACTTGTCTCTAGAATCGCGCGTCTTCTTCATGACAGCGGTGCTGTCCACGTCGGACCTCGCCCGCAGCATGAGGGACGCCTGCGATGCGTCGAGTTGGGGTACGGCGGCTGGCACAGCGGGGCGCGACTCACGTCGCGCTGGCTCTCATCGTCCTGCTCGCGGTTTTCGCCGGCCACGTCCTGACTCCCCAGCGCGCCAAGGCGCATGAGGTGGTGGCACCGGTCCAGGTCGGCATCAGCTTCAGTCAGCGCCGGGCCGCGGCCCTCGACCTCAACTACCAGGAGGCGTTCGACCAGCTGCTCGCCATGCACTTCAAGGTGATCCGGCTGGCCGTCTACTGGGACGACGTGAACGCCACCGGGGGCTACGACGAGGTGGACTGGATGATGCAGGCGGCCCTGGCCGCCCACCAGCCGGTGGCGCTGACGGTGGGCATGAAGTCGCTGGGCTGGCCTGAGTTCTTCATCCCGGCCATCTATCAGCCGCACGTGCCTGACGGTGGGGACGTGGGCCGCGACGCCGAGCTGCGCGTGGCCACGCTCGACTTCGTATCCCGCACGGTCGATCGCTACGAGAGCTACCCCAACCTGGTGGCCTGGCAGGTCGAGAACGAGCCGTTCAACCGGGCCGGGCCCAACCGCTGGTGGATCGGCAAGGACATGCTCGCGGCCGAGGTGGCGGCGGTTCGCGCCCGCGACCAGCGGCCGGTGATCGTCAACGTGTTCAGCCACTTCAACATGCAGTTCGACCAGGCCGCCAGCCGCAACGGCGTCACCATCGGCAGTCTGCTGGGCTTCGACACCGACACCGCCGAGCGCGACAGCGTGGCCGCGCTGCGGCCGGGCGACATCCTCGGCTTCGACGTCTACACGCGAATCGGTTACCACTTCCTCGGCCACGATGGCGTCGCCACCGCCGACGGCAACTGGGACGAGCACGTGGCCAAGTGGCGCGCGGTGGCCGAAACCCAGGGCAAGCCGACCTGGATCACGGAGGCGCAGGCCGAACCGTGGGAGCCCGATTGGAGCACCTACGCCACGCCCAAGAGCTTCGCCCCCAGCGACCTCGAGCAGACCTTCCACGACCTCAAGGACTCGGGCGAGACCACCGTGCTCCTGTGGGGGTCCGAGTACTGGCTGTGGCGGCTGCAGAACGGCGACCCGACCTGGATCGAGGCCGTCCGCCAGATTCTCCGCGAAGAGTCCAAGGCCCCAGCCGTCGTCTGAGCCGCGTTAGCGTGACGCGTCTCTATCTCGAGCCTCAGCGAGCTCATCGCTAGACTCGGAGCCCGATGACCCCCCGACCCCCGCGAATCGCGATGACGCCCTGCGCCCGCAACCAGCCCTATCTCGACGCGCTGGCGCGCGCCGGCGCCGAGCCGGTCCTGCTCGAGACGCCCAACCTGGAAGGCTTCGATGGGCTGCTGCTGACCGGCGGCAAGGACATCGATCCCGCGCACTACGGCGAGGCGCCCGATCCGACCACCGAGGTAGACCCGCCGCGCGACCAGTTCGAGATCCCGCTGGTCGAGGAAGCCATTTCACGCGGCCTCCCCATCTTCGGCATCTGCCGCGGCGTGCAGCTCCTGAACGTCGCCCTCGGCGGATCGCTCTTCCAGGACCTGCCCCACCACCCGCCCACGCCCAAGGAGCTCCGCTCCCAGCCCGCTCACCCGGTGCGCATCGCACCTGACGGCAAGCTGGCCGCGATCGTCGGCGAGCGGCTCGAGGTCAACAGCCTGCACCATCAGGCGGTCAAGGACGTCGCGCCCGGTCTGCGCGCCGTGGCCTGGGCCGAGGATGGCACCGTCGAGGCGCTCGAGTCTCCCGATCACCCTGTGCTCGGGGTCCAGTGGCATCCGGAAGAGATGCCGGACGCGCCCTGGTCGGAGCGCCTGTTCAGCGCCTTTGTCAGCCGCTGTGCTCCGCGGGCAGCCGCAATCTGACCATCGTTCCGATCCCGGGCTCGCTCTCCAGCTGAGCCGTTCCCCCGTGGGCGCGGGCGATGTCGCGGACGATCGCCAGTCCCAGGCCCGACCCGGCGGAGCCGGGCCCTCGAACGAAGCGGTCGAACGCCCGGGTGGCCAGCTCGGACGGC
>DASUWN010000044.1:0-10418 GCA_036378395.1 Candidatus Dormiibacterota bacterium
GTGGGGGCGGCGGCTTCGGCGGCGGCACCATCATTCGAGGGGGCTAGTGGCGCAGGAATCGCTGATCTCGCTGCAGGCGATCACCAAGACCTACCGCATGGGTGAGGTCGAGGTGCATGCCCTGCGGGGCGTCGACCTCGAGGTGGGCGCCGGCGACTTCGTCGCCATCATGGGCTCCTCCGGCTCGGGCAAGTCGACCCTGATGAACGTGATCGGCTGCCTCGACCTGCCCTCGACCGGCGTCTACCTGCTCGACGGCGTCGACGTGCGAACTCTCAACGACAACCAGCTGGCGGCGATCCGCAACCGCAAGATCGGCTTCGTCTTCCAGAGCTTCAACCTGATCCCGCGCTCGACGGCGATCCACAACGTCGAGATGCCTCTCATCTATGCCAACGCCAACGAGGGCCGCCGGGAGCGGGCGATGCGGGCGCTGGAGCTGGTGGGACTCGCCAACCGGGCGCGCCACCAGCCGTCGGAGCTCTCGGGCGGCCAGCAGCAGCGGGTCGCGATCGCGCGGGCGCTGGTGACCGAGCCGACGATCCTGCTCGCCGACGAGCCGACCGGCAACCTGGACACCGAATCGAGCCTCGACATCATGAGCCTGCTCACCGACCTCAACCGGCAGGGACGCACCATCGTCCTGATCACGCACGAGGCCGACATCGCCGCTTTCGCGACGCGCGTGGTGCGGCTGAAGGACGGTCTCGTGGTTTCCGACCACAAGCAGACGCCGCACCCGCCGGAGACCGTGGAGGCCGCCTCGTGAATGTATTCGAGGCCCTGAGCCTGGCCTGGCAGGGCCTCGCCTCCAACCGGCTCCGCTCGGGCCTGACCATGCTCGGGATCCTGATCGGCGTGGGGGCCGTGATCCTACTGGTCGCGGTCGGCAACGGGACCTCGGTCCAGGTCCAGCAGCAGGTTTCGGCGCTGGGCTCGAACATCATCTACATCTATCCCGGCGCCACCAAGTCGGGCGGCGTCTCGCAGGGCTTCGGCAGCGGGTCGAGCCTGACCCAGGACGACGTCAACGCCCTCAATGACAAGAACCAGGCGCCCCACATCGTGGTCGCCATCCCGACCACCGGAGCCGCGGGCAACATGACCTGGCAGAACCAGAACTGGTTCGCCCAGACCACCGGCAGCACCGAGTCGTTCCCCGAGGTGCGCAACTACCAGATCGCCTCCGGCTCGATGTTCACCGCCGACGACGTACGCAACAGCTCCAAGGTGGTGGTCGTCGGGCAGACCGTGATCGACCAGCTCTTCAACGGCCAGGACCCGGTCGGCCAGTCGATCAAGATCAACCGCCAGACCTTCAGAGTCGTCGGCACCTTCGCGCCCAAGGGCTCGGCCGGCCTCGGCAACCAGGACAACGTCGCCGTGATCCCGATCACCACCGCCTGGGCCTATCTGAGCGGCGGCCGGGGCAAGAACATCAACTCGATCATCGCGGAGGCGACGGACGCCGACCACGTCACGGCCGCCCAGCAGGAAGCGACCGCGATCCTGCTCGACCGCCACCACATCAGCGACCCCTCGCAGGCCGACTTCACGACTCAGAGCCAGCAGGACATCCAGAACACGTTCAGCCAGGTCACCGGTGCGCTGACCCTGCTGCTGGGCTCGATCGCGGCCATCTCCCTGGTCGTGGGCGGCATCGGGATCATGAACATCATGCTGGTGACCGTCACCGAGCGGACCCGCGAGATCGGCATCCGGAAGGCGATCGGCGCCCGGCGCAGCGACATCCTGATGCAGTTCCTGATCGAGTCGATGTTCCTCTCCGCCGTGGGCGGGCTGCTCGGGATCGCGGTCGGCGCCGGCCTCTCCCTGCTCGCCGACAGCTGGCGGGCCGGCTTCCTGGCCAACCTGCCTCCGCCGGTGGTCTCCATCCCTTCGGTGGTGCTCGCCTTCGGCGTCTCCGTGGGCATCGGGCTCTTCTTCGGCATCTATCCCGCCAACCGGGCCGCCGCGCTGCGCCCGATCGAAGCACTGAGGTACGAGTGATGAACAACCTGACGGTTTCCCTGCTGGTCGTGATCGCCGCCCTGGGCGGCTTTTACGGTGGCGCCAAGGTCGAGCAGGGCAAGATTCCGGCCAGCAACGTCGCCGTCAACTCGCCCCTGGGCACCACCGGCAAGACTCCGGGCGCGACCGGGGCTGGGGATACGGGAACCAGGGGCGCGACCGGCGCGACCGGTGCGACCGGGCCCGGTGGCGGCACCATCGGCAGCTTCGGGCGCGGCACCAGCGGCCAGGTCAGCGCCCTCAACGGCAACACGCTGATCCTGACCGACGCCCAGGGCCAGCAGGTCAAGGTCCAGCTCTCGGACACCACGCCGATCACCAAGACGGTCCAGGGCTCGCGCTCCGACCTCCAGCAGGGGGTCACCATCGCCGTCCAGGGCCAGCGCGAGAGCGATGGGACGGTGACCGCCAGCGCGATCACGATCCTGCCCGCGGGGACGAGGGTCGGCGGGGGCGGCGGTGGCGGCGGTGGCGGCGGCGCCCCGCCTGGCACCCCAGGCGGCTAGCGCGGTCGCGCGGCGATGGAGCGGGTGATCTGGCTCATCGTCGCCGCCATCCTGGGCATGGTCGGCTTCGACCTCGTCGTCCACGAGTGGCTGGGCTGGTCCGGCTACCTGGTGGCGGGGATCGGGATCGGGATCGCCAGCTCGGTGATCGGCTCCTACGCCCACGACCTCCTGGCCGGCCCCCGCGAGCGCCTCTAGAGTTACGGGATGCCGATCTGGGTCTACGACCTGGTCAAGACCCTGCACATCCTCTTCGCGATCGTCGCCGTCGGCTTCAACGTCTCCTACGCGGTCTGGCTGGTGCGCGGCCGGCGGAGCCCTGAGCACCTCGACTTCGCGCTGCGCGGGGTCAAGTTCATGGACGATTACATCGCCAACCCCTGCTACGTCCTGCTCCTCATCTCGGGGCTGGCGATGGCCTTCGTAGTCGGTTCCTGGGGCTTCCAGCGCTGGATCGTCTCGGCGCTTGTCCTGTGGGTGGCGGCGATCCTGCTCGCCTACCTCGGCTACACGCCCACGCTGAGCCGCCAGATCCGGGTGCTGGCCGCCGAGGGCCCCGAATCGGCCGAGTTCCAGCGCCTGGACGCGCGCGGCCGCTGGATGGGCCCGCTCCTCGGAGTGATCGTCCTGGTCATCCTCGTCCTGATGGTGTTCAAGCCGACCATCTGATAATCGCCTCCGGATGGACCGCATCCTGATGGAGGGCATGACCTTTTTCGGCCGCCACGGCGTCTTCCCCGCCGAGCGCGAGCTGGGCGCCCGCTTCACCGTCGACGTCGAGCTCGAGGCCGACCTCGGCCAGGCCAGCCACACCGACCGGCTCGAGCACACGGTCAACTACGCCCGCGCCTACGACATGGTCCGGGAGGTGGTCGAGGGGGAGCCCTGCCACCTCCTCGAGGCGGTCGCCGGCCGGATCGCCGACCGCATGCTCACGCTCCCTCGCGTCGAGCGGGCCACCGTGCGCGTGCACAAGCGTCCACCCCTGGAGGGCGAGTTCCGCTCCTTCGGAGTCGAACTCGTGCGCTCGCGATGACGATCGCCTACTTCGACTGCTTCAGCGGGATCTCGGGCGACATGGCGCTGGGCGCGCTGGTCGACGCCGGCGGCGACCTGGCCGTGGTCGAGGGCGCGATCGAGGCGCTCGAGCTCGACCGCGAGGTGAGGGTCAGCGCCCGCCACGAGCAGCGCGGCCACCTCGGAGGCACGCGCGTGCTGGTCGAGGTCCGCGATGGCCCGCCGCGGACGGTGCCCGCCTTGAAGGCTGCCGTCGAGGGGGCGGAACTGCCGGCGGCGGTGCGCCGGCGCACGTTGGGCGCAATCGACCGGATCGCCGCCGCCGAGTCGCAGATCCACAACCTGCCGGTCGAGAGCCTCCACCTGCACGAGCTGGGCGGCGCCGATACGCTGGTCGACCTGGTCGGAACCTTCTGGCTGCTGGAGAGCCTGGGCGTCGAGCGCGTCCACGCCGGGCCTCTGCCGGCTCCGCGCGGCTGGCTGCGCGAGATGCCGCTCCCGGCCCCGGCGACGCTGCAGATCCTGGCCGGTTCGGCCGCCGTACTGGAACCGGACGAGCGCGGGATCGAGCTGGTCACGCCCACGGGCGCCGCCATCCTGGCCACGGTCGCCAGCTTCGAGCGACCGGCGATGACGCTGACCCGCGCCGGCTACGGGATCGGCGGCCGTGACCTCCCGGGCAACGCGCTCGGCGTCTGGCTGGGAAGGCCGGTGCCGGAGGCGGCGACGGTGGCGGTCATCGAGACCAACCTCGACGACCTCCCCCCGACGCAGCTGGCGGCTCTGGTCGAAGACCTGATGGCCGCGGGCGCCCTCGACGTGACGGTTACCCCGGCGCTGATGAAGAAGGGCCGCCCCGGCCACCTGCTGTCGGTGATGGCCGCACCCGATCTGACGCAGCCGCTGAGCGACCTCGTCCTGCGTCATAGCTCCGCCCTCGGGCTGCGCGTCTCACGGCGGGAGCGCGTCTTCGCCGGGCGCCGGCTGATCGAGGTCGAAACGCGCTGGGGCAAGGTCGGCGTCAAGGTCAAGGAGCTTGGCGACGAAGCGGTCGACGTGGCCGCCGAGCACGATGACGCGCTGCGCGTGGCGCGCGCCACCGGCGAGGACCCCCGCCGCGTCATCCGCGCCGCCGAGGCGGCGGCGCGGCGGGAGCTGGGCCTCGAGTGACAGCCGTTCGCCTGAGCGGCAAGCCGGTCGCCGAGGAGGTTTTAGGCGAGGTCGAAGCGGGGGTTCGCAAGCTGGTCGAAGCCGGACGCCAGCGCCCCCACCTGGCGGTGGTGCTGGTGGGCAGCGACCCCGCCTCCGAGACCTATGTGCGCGGCAAGCACCGCGACGCCGAGCGGGTGGGCATCGACTCCGCCGACCACCGCCTGTCCCAGACCGCGACCACCGAGGAGGTGGTGGCGCTGATCCAGCGCCTCAACGCCGATCCCGTCGTGACCGGGGTGCTGGTGCAGCAGCCGCTGCCGCCACAGGTCGACGTCGCCGCCTGCGTGGAAGCGGTCGACCCCGCCAAGGACGTCGACGGCTTCCATCCCGTCAACGCCGGGCGGCTCCTGCTCGGCCAGCCCGGCCTCCGACCGTGCACCCCGGCCGGGGTGATCCGGATGCTCGACGCAGCGGGCATCGCGCTCGAAGGCGCCCATGCCACCGTTGTCGGCCGCAGCAACATCGTGGGCAAGCCGGTCGCCTTGCTGCTGCTGGAGCGCCACGCCACCATCACCGTCTGCCACAGCCGCACGCCGGACGTGGGGGCCGAGTGCCGCCGCGCCGAGGTGCTGGTGGTGGCGATCGGGCGCCCCCACTTCGTGACCGCGGACATGGTCAAGCCGGGAGCGGCCGTGGTCGACGTCGGCATCACGCCAGGCGAGGGTGGACCGCGGGGCGACGTCGACCCCGCCGTGGCCGGAGTGGCGGGCTGGCTGACGCCCGTGCCGGGCGGCGTCGGCCTGATGACGCGGGCGATGTTGATGCGCAACACGCTGCTGGCCGCCCAGGCCCGGTCGCGCCCCTGACCTACGAGGAGGCGGTCGCCTACCTCACCCGGCGCGGCCGGTTCGGCGTCAAGCTCGGCCTCGGCCGTACCCGCGCCCTGCTGGCCGCGCTCGGCGATCCTCAACAAGGCAAGCGCGGCGCGCTCGTGGCCGGGACCAACGGCAAGGGCTCGACCGCCGCCTTCCTGGCCTCCATCCTGGAGGCGCGCGGGCTGCGCACCGGCACCATGCCCAGCCCGCACCTGGCCAGCTACACGGAGCGGATCCAGCTCGGCGGGCAGCCGGTGAGCGAGGCCGAGTTTGCCGAAGCGGTCGAGCGGCTGCGGCCGGCGCTCGAGAGGGTGGCCGAGACCGAGGGCGAGCCGACCGAGTTCGAGGCCCTCACCGCGCTCGCGATCGCCTGGCTGGCTGGGCGTGCGGACCGGTTGGTGATCGAGGTTGGCATGGGCGGCCGGCTCGACTCGACCAACGTCCTCGACCTCGGGGTGGCGATCGTGACCAATGTCTCCCTCGACCACACGCAGTACCTGGGCGCGACGGTCGAGGAGATCGCGCGCGAGAAGGCGGCGATCATCAAGCCCGGCAACCTCGCGGTGACCGCCGCCGAGCGAAGCGCGCTGCCCGAGATCGAGCGCCGCGCCGAAATGGTGGGCGCGCGCCTCTGGCGGCTGGGACAGGAGCTTCGAATCGACTGGCGCTGGCGCGGCTGGGAGGGCAGCGAGCTCGATCTCGAAGGCCCCGGCTTTCGCCACCGCGGCCTCAAGGCGCCGCTGCTGGGCTCGTTTCAGCCGGCCAACGCGGCTCTCGGCGTGGCGGCCGCCGAGGGCATGGGCGACGCCACGCCGGCCGCGGTCGCCGAAGGCCTGGCGGCGACCCGCTGGCCGGGCCGGATGGAGGTGCTGAGCCGGGACCCGGTGGTCCTCCTCGACGGGGGTCACAACCCGGCCGGGATCGACCACCTGCTGGCCGACGTTCCCAGGTTGGCCGCTGGGGCCCGGCTCGTGCTCGTTTTCGGGGCGATGGCGGACAAGGACCTGCCCGCGATGCTGAAGCGTCTGCGCCGGCTCGAACCGAGCGCGGTCGTCTTCACCCGCGCCGCCTCGGCCGGCGACCGCGCCGCCGACCCCCAGCGGCTGGCGGCCATGTGGGACGAGGGAGCGCGGGTGCGGGAGCCCGCCCTCGACGCGCTGGCGGAGGCGCGGAGGCTGGCCGGACACGATGGGGTCGTTCTCGCCTGCGGCTCGCTCTACCTGGTCGGCGAGCTGCGCTGATGACGGGGGGTCGGGGGGTGCTCCCGCACCATAATTCCAGCCCGCTCGAATCCTTCACCTATCCGTTCCGGCGCCGCGCCCCCTGGCTGGCCGGCAGCCTGCTGGTGCTGGCCTGGCCGCTCAGCTTCCCGATCCTGCTCGGCTACGCACTGGCCGCGACCCGCGCCGCCGCCGCCGACCCGCGGGCGGCGCCACCCCCGCTCGCGGTAACCCGGCGGACCCTGGCCGAGGGCACCCTGCTCGGGCTTGCCATCGCGATCGTTTCGGTGCCCTTCGTGGCCATGCTCCTCGCGATCGCGGTGTCCGCCGAGCGACTGGCGCTGCCCGAGCCCTATCTGCTGGTCGGCGGCGCCTGCCTGGCCAGCCTGGGCTGGGCGATGCTGGCGCTCCTACTGCTGCCGCCCAATGCCGCGGTCTTCGCCCGGACCGGGCGCGCGCGCGATCTGCTCGATCCCGTCGCCGCCGGGCGCCGGGTGCGGAGCCGGTTCGTGGTCTGGAATGTGGCCACCGTGGTGATGGTCACCGCCTGGCTGATCGCGCTCGCCTCTGCCTGCCTCTGCTGCATCGGCTTCCTGCCGGGCGCCTTCTACGCGATGCTTGTGTCAGCGCATGCCGCCGGCAGCCTCGCCGACCCCGAAACCTAAGCCCCAACTGAAAATGCATCCGCTGGGGGATGCCGCGGCGCTGGTCGAGCTCGGCAGCCGGATCGACACCGCGCTCAACACCCGCGCCATCGGGCTGGCCGCGGCGCTGCGCAAGCGGCGAGGGGTGCGCGAGGCGATTCCCGGCTACGCCTCGGTCACCATCCACTACGACCCCGAGCAGGTCAGCTTCACCCAGCTCCAGACCACGCTTCGCAACCTGCTCAAGGAACGCCACCGGCCGCCCGCGCCCGGCCGCCTGCACCGGATTCCGGTGATCTACGACGGACCCGACCTGGAGGAGACCGCGCGCCGCGTCAAGCTCAGCGTGCCGGAGCTGATCAAGCTCCACACCGCGCCCACCTATCGCGTATTCATGGTCGGCTTCGTGCCCGGTTGGGCGTACCTGGGACCGCTGCCGGAGCCGCTCCGGCTGCCGCGAAGGAGCGTGCCCCGGACCCATGTCCCCGCCGGTTCCGTCGCCATCGCGGGCGCCCAGACCGGCGTCTATCCACTGCCCACGCCAGGCGGCTGGCACCTGCTCGGCCACACCGACCTCCCGATGTTCCTGCCCGAATCGGACCCGCCGCTGCTGCTGCGCACGGGCGACCGCGTGAAGTTCTACGCAACCGACTAATGACGGTCCTCCAGGTCGAGAAACCAGGCCTCTACGCGGCGATCCAGGACCTCGGCCGTCCCGGCCACCGCCTGTCCGGCGTCCCGCCCAGCGGCGCCATGGACCGCTTCGCTCTGATGGCCGCCAACCGGCTGGTCGGCAACCCGGAGGGCGCCGGCGCTCTCGAGTGCATGCTCAACGGCCCGGTCCTGGTCGCAGCCGAGCGCTGCTTGGTGGCGGTGACCGGTGCCGACCTCGACCCCCGGGTCAACGGCCAGGAGGCGCCGACCTGGACCAGCTTCTGGCTGGCGGAGGGCGACCGCCTGACCTTCGGCGGCCGCCGTTGGGGCGCCCGCTGCTACCTCGCCGTAGCCGGCGGGCTGGCCGGCGACCGCTGGCTGGGCTCGGTCGCCACCTACCAGCTGGTGGAGCGGGGCGGGATCCATGGCAGGCCGCTCAAGGCCGGCGATCAGCTCGCGCTGGCCGCGGAGCCGCCGCGTCCGGCGGTCGTCGGGCGGCGCCTACCGGAGCGGCTGTGGCCGCTCTACTCGCCACGGCCGGAGCTGGCCGCCATCGAGGGCCCCCACTTTGGCCGGCTTTCCGCCGCCGCCCGTCGCGCCTTTTACGGCCAGACCTGGAAGGTGAGCCGCAACGCGGACCGGATGGGCTACCGGCTGGAGGGCGGCGAGCTGGAGATCAAGAGCCCGGAGATGCTCTCCTTCGGCCTCGCGTTTGGGTGCGTGCAGCTGCCGCCCAGCGGCCAGCCGATCATCCTCATGGCCGACCACCAGACGGCGGGCGGCTACCCGGTGGTGGCCGGCGTCGCCCGGGCCGACCTGCCGCTGGCCGCTCAGCTGCTGCCCGGGGAAGAGATCGGCTTCCGGAAGATCACCGCGATCGAGGCCCAGGAGCGCTGGCGGGCGCTCTATGCGGGGCTGGACGTGCTGCGGTGAATCCCTACCAGCCCTACGAGGACTACGCCGACTGGTACGTCTGGGCCAAGCGCAACCTCTCCAGCGAGCCCGCGGTCTGCCACGGCGCGGCGGCGGCGGCGGGCCAGGTGATCCTCGGCGGCGGCACGCGGGAGCATGCGATCGCGGCCGCTCGCCAGGCCTCGGTCAGCGGCGGGCACCTGGCGCCCGAGGGCGGCGATGTGCGCCGCCGCACCTATGCCGAGTGGTTCGACTGGGCGCGCCGCGAGCTGGGCGGTGTGCGCGAGCAGCAGCACGACGCGGCCCGGGCGGCCATGGCCGCGCTCGACGCCGGGTGGGGCGCCAACCAGGCGATGGCCGCCGCGCGGACGGTGTATGGAGCTGATCCGCCGGCGCCAGTGCCCGCGGCGCCACCGGCCTACCAACACCCCGTGCCCGCGCCGTGGATCCCCAGCGCGCCATCGGCGCCCGCGGCGCCCGCGGCGCCCGCGACCTTCCTCCGCCGGCTCGCCGCCTTCCTCATCGACAGCTTCGTGATCCTCGTCTTCTACTTCGCGATCTCGGTTGTGATCGGGTTCGGGATCGGCTTCGGCCTCGGCCTGCAGGGCCAACGCCATGTCGAGACCTCTCAGCTCAACTGGCTGGCGGTTCCCATCTTGATCTTTACGACCCTCTTCGCCTGGGCCTACTCGACGCTGCCGCTCAGCTCAGGCTGGGCGGCCACCCCCGGCAAGCGGGCCCTCGGCCTCGCGGTGGTCGACGAGCAGGGCCGCCGGCTCAGCCTGGGCCGGGCCAATGCCCGCTTCTTCGCCAGCTGGCTCTCCGCGCTGATCTGCTACGCCGGCTTCCTGGTGGCGCTGTTCAACGGCCGGCGCCAGGCACTGCACGACATGATCGCGGGGACGCTTGTGGTCCTGCGTACTGCCTAGCTGGCCGCGGCGCCGGCGATCTTGGCCGCTTCGGCGATGACCTCGTCGTAGTCGGGCAGCGGCTGCTCCTGGGAGCGGATCCAGGTCCAGCGCACGACCTGGTCGCCGTCGAGGATGAAGACCGAGCGCATCGGCATCCCCCGGTAGCCGGCAACGTCTTCGCGCATCACGCCCCAGGCCTCGACCACGGTGCGCTCGAAATCGGAAAGCAGCTCGAAGGGCAGCCCGCCCAGCTGTTCGGCGAAGGCCTGGTGGCTGAAGACCGAGTCGACGCTGATCGCGTAGAGCGCCAGGTTGGCCTTCTCGATCGTCTCCTGCCGGGACCGGAACTCGGTCAGCTCGGTCTTTCAACCGGGCGTGAAGTCGAGGACGTAGAAGGCGATGATGGTCGCGCCGTGCTGCTTGACCGCTTCGGAGAGGACCACCTCGGTGCCGCCAGTGCTGGCGAGCTTGAAGTCGGGCGCGCGGTCTCCCACCT
>DASUWN010000045.1:0-2894 GCA_036378395.1 Candidatus Dormiibacterota bacterium
GTGCGCTCCTCGACGCGGCCGGCCGCGGCCATCGCGGTCCAGCTGTTCCCGCCCAGGTAGGTCGCCGCCAGGTCGGCGGCGTCCACGACCAGGTCCGGCTCCGAGTCCGTCCGGCGGCAGCCGTCCTCCAGGCGCCAGCGCCCCGCGTTCCAGGGGCAGAAGCCGTCGTGCACCTCGATCGTCAGCGCGTCCTGCGTGGAGTAGGCGCGGCTGCCCAGCGCCGCGCCCACGTCGACCAGCCGCAGCCAGACCCCGTCGTAGACGGTCGTTCGAGCTGCCCGGGGATCGGCCAGCAGGTGCCGGAGCGGATCTTCCAGCGAGCACGAGTGCGCCTCGGTCCTGCTCATCAGGTCGAGGTCGAGGCAGTAGCGCCACAGCGCGGCCGTGGCGCCGGCGTCGAGGCCGACCAGGTCGCCGACGAAGATGGTCCCGGCCGGGTCCTCCTGCTGCCAGCGCGCCTGGACCTGGTAGATCGCGTAGCCGTCCGGCCCCCGGTCGCCGTCGTGGAGCAGGAACCAGGGCGCGCTGCGGTCCTGGCGGGGGTCGGCGGGCTCGGTCACCCGGAGCTTCCAATAAGCCTCCGACCGCGTGATCGCCCCCGGTTGGCCAGTCCGCCATCGCTCGTAAAGGCCGGGCAGCAGCGCCAGCGCCTCGTCGGAGGTGAGGATCCGCAACCCGCCGGCGGGGGCCGGCTCCCCGAAGGCGGAGCGGGCGCGGGGCACGGCCAGATGACAGTGCCAGGTCCCGACGCCGTAGCCGAATCGGCCATAGATCGGCGCCTGCGATGCGTAGAGCGCTGCCAGCGGCTCGCCGCGCTGGTGGATGTCATCCAGCTGGCGGCGCATCAGCTCGCGCAGCACTCCCCGGCGGCGGTGGGTGGCCGCCACCGAGACCCGCGTGATCCCCGCCGTGCGCACCTCGCGGCCGCCCGGCACGGTCATGCCGAGGCTGAAGATGCCGGCGGTGCCCACCAGCCGGCCGCCGTCGGTCGCCACCAGCGTGCGCTCGCGTTCGGTCAGCGCCAAGCTCCGTTCCACACGCTCGGGGTCGGTCGGGCGCCCGCTGAAGATGCGGCTGAGCTGGTCGAAGACCGCCGGCAGCTCCTTCTCCTCGGGCACGCGGACCTCGACGCTCATGCCGTGCCCCCCGTCCAGAAGCCCTGGGGGTCGAGTCGCCGGATGTGCTCCAGCTCATCGGCGCTGGGCGGCTCGGTCTCGCGGCAATCCGCGGCCACGGCCAGCGGCCAGCCGGTCTCGGCGCGAACGTCCTCGACGGTGTGACCGGGGTGCACGGAGGCGAGCTGCGCGTCGCCTCCGCCGTCGGGGAAGCGCAGCACGCCGAGCGTCGTCACGATCGCGGTCGGTCCGCCGCCGAGCAGGCCGTTCCGCTGTCGCCAGCCAGGCGTGCCGTCCCCGTGACCGGGCGAGGTCACGTAGGAAACCCGCTCCACCAGCCGCCGCCGCTCGTGGCTCATCAGTGTGATCCAGCGCCGGGAGAGGATCGCGATGTCGGCGCCGCCCCCACTCCCCGGCAGCTTCACCTGGGGCCGTGCCGGGTCGCCGATGTAGGACGTGTTGAGGTTGCCGAAGCGGTCGACCTCCGCGCCGCCGATGAAGCCCAGGTCGGCCAGCCCCTGCGCCAGCAGCGCCATCACGTTCGACATCCGGGTGGCCCAGAGCGCGCGCACCACGTTGGGGGGGTCACCCATGGTGCCCAGGAAGGCCTCCGCGGGCGCGTCGCGCAGCAGCCCCAGTTCGAAGAGGGCGCGGGCGTTGGGCGCGTGGGTGCTGCGGGCGACGCCGTAGGCCAGGACGGGCAGCCGCATGCCCACGAAGACGAGCTCGCCGTCGCCGATCTCGCGCGCGGCCGCCGCCACCATCAGCTCCTGGGGCGTGTAGTCGCGACTACTCATCGCCGTAGTCGACCGGCGCGCTGAATAGATGCCGGCTGACGCGCAGCGTGGGATCGACACGGTCCAAATAGGCGCGGCGGTCGGGCATCTCCAGCACCCACTCCCTGAGCCACTCGGCGAAGCCCTCGGCGGTGCGCGACCGCTGCGCGTACTCCCGGTGCGCCTCGTGGTCGCGCTTCCAGAAGCCCTGCAGCGGCGCCGGGTGGCTGCCTCCCGGCTCGTGCACCACCGCCACCACCTTGGTCTCGGGCAGCAGGATGCGGTTGGGGTCGGAGAGCGTGACCTCGCTGTCGACCAGCTCCTCGCAGCACAGGATCACGCGGTCCGCGGCCAGCCCCGCCTCTTCGGTGATGCCCAGCGGCCCCCAGGCATGCGCCCGGCCGGCGGCGTCGGCGCGCTGGACGTGGAGGATGGTCACGTCCGGCTTCACAGGCAGCACGCGCACCCACCCGTCCTCCACCAGCAGGTCGGGATTGCGGCTGGGGATGTCGCTCCCCAGCAGCGTGCGCGTCGCCATGAAGGGCGCGTTCCAGGCCGCGGCCCAGAGCGCCAGCGAGATCGAGAAGTTGGAGTGGTCGCGGATCTCCAGCGCGTGGGGCAGGCTCTGCTCGGCCGCCCGCCGGTAGCAGTGCCCGAGGCCTTCGGAGACGTTGCCCACCCAGGCCGCGACCACCCGGGCCACGCAGCCGGCGCCGATCAGCTGGTCGAACAGGGCATCGCTGATCGGTCCTACCAGGCTCAGGTCCCGCCGGCCCTGGCGAATCAGCTCGTGGCCGGCGGCGAAGGGGATCGCCGGCTCCAGGCAGGTGCCCATGGCCACGGTGGCGCCGTCGGGCACATAGCGCGCGATCGCCTCGCGCATGCTGACGACCTTGCTCAGCGGCCGATCAGACCCAGGTAGTTGCGAACGTTGCCCTCGATCTCCTTGATCGAGTCGCCGCCGAACTTCTCCAGGAACGCCTCCGCCAGCACCAGCGCCATC
>DASUWN010000046.1:0-13965 GCA_036378395.1 Candidatus Dormiibacterota bacterium
TGGGCCGCGTCCTCGAAGCGGTTGAAGGCGACCTGCCGGAAGATCGTCGCGAAGGCGCCCTCGACCTGGTGGCAGAGCATCGAGAGCCGGACCTTGGGGTCCTGCTCCTCGGCCATGATCCGGTCGAAGGTCAGGGCCTCCCCAAACACCGACGCGGTCTCGGCCAGGGTCAGAGGCGGGTGGTAGTCGAAGATGTGCTGGCGTGCGGCCAGTCGGTCGTGCAGCCCGTGACCAAGCTCGTGCGCCATGGTCAGGGCGTCGTTGAGCCGGCCGGTGAAGTTGAGCATCACGAACGGGTGCAGCCGGGGCGTGGCACCGGCGCAGAAGGCGCCGTTCTCCTTGCCCTCGTAGACCGGCGCGTCGATCCACGGCTTCTCGAAGAAGTCCTCGACCAGCCTGCCCGCGCGCGGCGAGAAGCGGTGGTAAGAGCCGAGCACCAGCTCTCGCGCGTCCTCCCAGCTGATGCGGCGCTCGGTCGAAGTGATCGGGGCGTAGCGGTCCCACTCGTAGAGCTCGTCCACGCCGAGCAGCCGCCGCTTGACCGCGTAGTAGCGGATCGGGATGTCGTAGCGCGACGCGACGGCGCTGACCAGCGCCTCCACCGCATCGTCGGAGATCTCGTTGCTGAGGTTGCGCGACGAGATCCAGGTCGGGTACTTGCGCAGGCGGTCGGTGATCGCCTTGTGCTGCAGGAGCATGTTGAAGATGTAGGTGCGGGTCCGGATGTCGCGCCGCAGCCCCTCGGTGATGCCGTCGCTGGCGCGCTTGCGGACCTCGCGGTCGGGCTCGCGGATCAGCGTCAGTGCCCGGCTGAGTGGCACTTCCGTCCCCTCGATCGGCGCCGTGATGGCGGCCACCAGCTCGTCGAACATCCGCGACCAGGCGCCGGCGCCGGTCGGGCTGATCTCGCTCAGCAGGCGCTCTTCGACCTCGGAGAGCTGGTGTGGCCGCTCCCGCCGCTCCTGCTCGACCATGTGCTTGTAGCGCGCGGCTTCGGCGTCGGCGTATAGCTTCGCCGCCTGCTCGTCGCTTAGCGCGGCCAGCTCGAGGCTGAAGAAGACCATGTGCTTCCCGCGCTCGGCGCCCGCCTCCCGGACGCGCTGCATTAGGCGGCCGGCTTTGTGGTCGTTGGTGTGGGTCGCGTGCAGGAGCGCCGAATAGAGGCCGGACCGCGCCGTGCGGTCGTAGTGCTCCTCGAGGCTCTTCATCATTCCCACGAACTCTTCGGGTGATAGCTCCGCGATCCGGCCCTTGTAGCTCCGCTCGAACTCCTGCGCGAAGTCGAGCCCCTCGGCGAGGCCGGCCTCGATGGCAGGGTCCTCCGGCGAGGCGAAGATCTCTTCCAGGTGCCAGCGGACGTCTTCGGCGCCCGTCTTTTCAGTGAGTAGCTCGGTCATCGCTCGCGGAGCTTAGCCCGTAGCCGGGATACCTCGTCCCGGGAAGGCCAGCGGCCCGCGTAGGCGCCCCGCTCCACGGCATCGGTCACCTCGGCCACCAGCGGCCTGAGGCTGTCGGGCACGCGGGCGGCGTACTCGCGTGGCGTTTCGGGCGGGCCCCGCCTCGTGCCCGCCCGGCGCTGGGCCAGGCGGTAGAGGCGGAAGAGGTCGGCCTCGCCGGCCCGCCGCCAGGGTCGGCGGCCCCGCACAGCCCAGGCCGCAGCCAGCAGCGCGAGCGCGGCCAGAAGGCCCGCCGCGGGCAGGATCGCAAGCGCCCCCAGGCTGGTCACGATGCCAAACGAGCCCAGGGTCAGATGCGGGATCAGGTGGGCGATCTCGCTCGCCGCGAGGCGGTCCGGGAAGCGGGTCGCGGCCAGGGGCGAGTATCCCGGCGAGGGATCGACGGGCACCCAGCCGTGGCCTGGGAAATACACCTCGACCCAGGCGTGGGCATCGCTCTCGTGCACGACCGCCTGGTTGAGGACCGGGTCGTAGGTCCCGGTCGCGTAGCCGGTGGCGAGGCGAGCCGGGATGCCGAGGCTCCGCAGCATCAGCGTCTCGGCGGTGGCGAACTGCTCGCAGTAGCCCTCTCGGGCATCGAACAGGAACCAGTCGACGGGGTCGCGGCCGGCCGGCACGTGCCCGAGCTGGAGCGTGTAGCGGTAATTCGACTGCAGGTAGCTCGTGAGGGCCATGACCTGTTCGTAGCGCGACGCGCCGGCGCCGGCCACCGCCTGCCGGGCCAGGCCTCGGGCGGCGGACGAGAGCGCGGTGGCGTCGTGGTCGATCGCGGTCAGGTCGTCGAGTCCCTCCGAGCGTTCGAGCGAGGCCGGCGTGTAGTCGGGCAGCGAGCTGACCACCGAGTAGGTCTGGCCGGCGGCGATCGCTCCCGGGGCGCGCCAGCCGCCGTAGGGATCGCGCAGGATCTCACCCGCCGGGAAGTAGATCGAGCGCACCGGCGCCGCCGCGTAGATCACGCCGGGCAGCGTCCGCGCCGGCCGGAAGACCTGCACGAAGGTGCCCAGCTGGGGACCCAGCGGCGGCGGCAGGCGGTGCTCGCTTACGTAGGGCGGGTAGAGCTGGTCGTCGACCAGCGAGGCGGTCCAGGCGCCACCCTGGTAGCGGTCGAAGACCAGTCCGCGCCAGTAGGCGGGGGCCCCGGTGCGAACGTACATCACGACCGCCGAGCCGAGCCGGCCGCGGTACCGCAGGTCGACCGAGGTGTTGGCCCCTGACTGGCCGCCGATCTCGACCAGCGGCAGCGCCGGGTTCTCGACCTCGCCCCGAAATTGGGTGGCAGCGGGCAGCGAGATCACGAGCGGGCTGTCCGGCTGTGCCGTCGGCTGGGGCAGCAGCGCGAACACGAGCACCCCGGAGATCAGCGCGCCGCTGACTCCGAGCGCGGTGGCCCGAGCGGGGACGCGCGGCACGGCGTCGATCTGGCGCAGATGGGAGGCGGTCCAGAAGCCGGCCAGGCAGCAGGCCCAGACGCCGGCGAATACGCCGAACGGATAGTCCCAGGCGTAGACCGCGGCCAGGTAGAAGACCGCCAGGCTGATCCAGAGCGACGAGTAGAGATTGCGGCGCGTCTTGAGGTCGAAGGCGGTGACGGCCAGCAGCAGCAGCGCGAAGTGGGCCTGCGGCAGCTCGCCGCCGAACACCGCGAAGCCGGAGTCGGCCAGGAAGTAGACCAGGCAGGCGAAGACCAGACCGGCCAACACCGCCTGTCGGAGGGTTCCCCGCGGCCGCTGCCGGCGGCCGTAGCTGACGGCGTGGCCCAGCGCTCCGACAGCGACCGTCGCCGGGGCGACGACCAGGTCGCCGCCGTAGATCGCGATCGAGGCGCCGGCCACCGCGAACCCGGCCCAGGCGAAAAAGCGGGCGAGCGCGGAGTCCTCGACCGGGGATTCGGGGATCCGCGGCAGCCGGCTGAGCTTGTGCAGCCGCGTCACAGCGGCCACTCGAGTCCAGCGCTGCGCAGCGGCAGGTCGGTCGCGAGCGCCACCTCCCCCACCGCCCAGCCCCGCGCGGTCGCGCCGCGCCCCAGACCGTCCAACGTCGTGACCGCCTCGCCGGTGGTCGTGACCGCGACCACCTCGCCCGCCCAAGGCGCGTCGTCCGACTGGCTCGGAAGCGCGGGCCAGCGCGCGAGCCATTCCAGAAGCGGCCACAGCTCGCGCTCGGCGCCGGTCGGCTGCAGACCGGGCGCCCACAGCGCTGCGCGGCCGCCGGCGCGCACGCAGTCCCAGGCCTCGGAGGCGGCGATGCGGGCCGCCTGGTCGGCGGCTTCCGGTGCCGGCTGGGAGTCGAGGACGACGAGCAGGGTGCGCAGGCCGGGCGGTTCGAACTCGCGCACGACGAGCCCGGCCCGCCGGGCCGAGAGCCGCCAGTGGATCCGGCGCAGCGGGTCACCGGGCCGGTACTCACGGACGCCGAACAGCTCGCTCCCGGCGCCCGCCCGGGGCGCGGGAGCGCTCGCCTCGAGCTCGCGCTGGCGGGGATCCGGTGAGAGCGCGGTCAGGCGGGGGAAAACGAGGGCCAGCTCTCCGGCGTGGCCCGGCTGCCGCGCCGTGAAGAATCCAAGCGGATCGGAGGTCTCGACCTCGATCCGGTCGACGCCCAGCACGCCGCGCCTCAGCTCGACCCCACCCCGCTCCACCCTCACGCCCTCCCGAGGCACGACGCCGACGCCGACGCGGAGCACCTGGCCGGCGACCCACGCCGCTGCCCGCGCCGGGCCCCGGACGCCCCGCGGAGCAGCCAGTACGCACGCCACCGTGGCGCGGTCGCCCTCGAACAGGGGCCCGGGCAGCGGAGCCGTTCGGAGCACCGCCTCCGGCAGCTCGCTCACCGGCGAGCCCTCGGCGACCTCGATGCCCGTCAGCCGCACCGACGCCTCGACGCCGTTCCGGTTCCAGGTCGCGTAGACCAGCATCGCCACCGCGAAGGTCCAGGACCAATAGGCGAGCAGGAACAGCCAGACCACCTCCGAGGTGGCGCCATATAGATAGAGGACGGCGCCCAGCACCACGGCGCCCGCGACCCGAAACGTCGGTCGCACTGCGGCTACTGTCGTCGCAGCGGCGGCAGGGCCAGGGTCGCCGTGATCTCTTGCAGCAGCTGGTCGGCCCGGGCGCGCCCGCGCAGGCCGAGACGGTGGGCCATCACCGGAACCGCGAGCGCCTTGACGTCGTCGGGAAGGACGAAGTCGCGTCCGTCGAACAGCGCCCAGGCCTGCGCTGCGCGCTGCAGGTAAAGCGCCGCCCGCATCGAGGCCGGGAGCAGCACCTCCTCCCGCCGGCGTACGGCGTCGAGCAAAGAGACGATGTACTCGCGGATCGCGGGCGCGACCACCACCGCCAGTGCCGCCCGCTGCAGCTCGAGGACGTCGCTCAGCTCGAGCGCCGGGCGGAGGTCGGCCAGTGGATCGCCGTGCTCACGGCGGGCCAGCACCTCGGCCGCTTCAGCCGCGGTCGGGGGTCCCATCTCCGTCGCGCAGAGGAAGCGGTCGAGCTGGGACTCCGGCAGCGGGTAGGTGCCGTGGAACTCGGCCGGGTTCTGGGTCGCGATCACGAAGAACGGCCGCTGGAGGAGCCGGGTCTCGCCCTCGACGGTGACCTGGCTCTCGGCCATCGCCTCCAGGAGCGCCGACTGGGTCCGGGGCGTGGCCCGGTTGACCTCGTCCGCCAGAAGCACATTGGCGAACACCGGACCCGGCACGAAGTGGAAGCTGAGGTCGCGCTGGTCGAAGACGCTGGCTCCGGTGATGTCGGCGGGCAGCAGGTCGGGTGTGCATTGGATGCGGTGGAAGACGCCCTCGATCGAGGTGGCCAGCGCGCGGGCGAGCATGGTCTTGCCGGTACCGGGCAGGTCCTGAAGCAGGACATGGCCCTGCCCGACCAGTGCGGTCACCGCCAGCCGGACGACCCCCTCCTTGCCCACGATGACGCGGTGGATGTTGCCCTCCAGCCGGCCCAGCAGCTCGGCCGCCCGTTCGGGGACTAGTGCGGGCGTCGCCATGGTCGAACCCGGATTGTAGCCGCCCGTCCGTGAATTCAGACCTTGTCAAACATGACAGTAATGCTGTAAGACAATCCCCATGGATCTAGACCATTTGCTCGTACTGCTGCTGGTTGGTCTGGTGGCCGGCTTCCTGGCCTCTCACGTGATGACCGGCCGAGGTTACGGCCTGGTCGGGGACATCATCATCGGCATCGTCGGGGCGTTCATCGGCGGCTGGCTGGCGACGCACGTCTTCGGCATCGCGGTCGGCTCGCTGGTGGCCGAGATCATCGTCGCCTTCATTGGCGCGGTGGTGCTGCTGTTCCTGCTCCGACTGTTTGCCGGCGGGCGCTACGGGCGCCGGAGAATGCTGTAGAGGAAGCAGTCGGTGCGCTTGGGCCCGGCTTCGCCGGGCCGTTTGAATCCGTGATCCAGGCGTTGGGAACAGCGATCCGCGCGAGGGCACTGAGAAGGAAGTAGGGATCCGGGGAGGAACCTTGGTTCTTCCCCGGTAACTAGGCGGCTCCGATCACACGGGAGATGACCTCCCCGAGGTTGGGGCCGCCTTTACCGAAGGGCACCGCCCGCAGCCGGTGCGCGTAGACCATCTCGGCCACCTCGGTCACGTGGCTGACGTTGACCTCCTCGACCTGGTCGTATGACGCCTTGGCCTGCGCCGCCCGCGCGCACACCAGGTCGGCGCGGTGCCCGTCCACCTCGAGCGCGACGCTGAGCTGGGCGATCAGGCGGAGGATCTCGCGCGGGAGATCGACCTCGGGGAAGGTGTTGATGGCCTCCGCGATCCGGCTCCGGATCTCCTCTTCGGCATCGTGGTGGCTGTTGAAGAACGCGATCGGGTCGTCCTCCCACTGGGAGCGCTGCTCGACGATCGCCACCCGCTGCTCGAGGTCGCGGATCCCTTCGACGTCGACGCAGAGGCCGAAGCGGTCCAGGAGCTGCGGCCTCAGCTCGCCCTCCTCCGGGTTCATCGTCCCGACCCGGATGAAGCGGGCTGGGTGGCTGACCGAGACACCCTCGCGCTCGACCGTGTTGACGCCCATGGCGGCCGCGTCGAGCAGCACGTCCACGATGTGGTCGTCGAGCAGGTTGACCTCGTCGACGTAGAGGATGTTTCGGTTGGCCTCCGCCAGCACGCCGGGCTCGAAGCGCCGGGAGCCTTCCTTGAGGGCGGCCTCGAGGTCGATGGTGCCGACCACGCGATCCTCAGAAGCGTTGATCGGCAGCTCGACCACGCGCATCCGTCGCGTGGTGGCCGGGAGCGGATCTTCGCCGCTGGCGAGCCGGTCCCGGCAGTCGCTGCAGAGGGTGTCGCGGTCGTCGGGGTGGCACCCGAAGTGACAGCCGGCGACCACCTCCTGGTCGGGCAGCAGGCGCGCCAGGGCGCGAACCGCGGTCGACTTGGCGGTGCCCTTCTCGCCGCGGATCAGGACGCCACCCACCGGCGGATGGATCGCGTTCAGGATGAGCGCGAGCTTCATCCGGTCCTGGCCGACGATGGCCGTGAAGGGGAAGGAATAGCGATCGATCGCCACGAGACCCTGAATCTTACCCAGTGGTCTGTCCGGTTTCCCGGATGGACCAGTAGCGCGTTGAAAGGTCCTACTCGCGCTCGGTCTGGGCCAGGAGCAGCGCCACCACGACGATGGCGATGAAGGGAAGCGCGAGCGCGATGACGCGGTCGAGGTCGGTGACATAGATGGCGGCCGCGCGCAGCACGAGGACGATGACGATCGCCACCACGACGACCACCCCCACCGCCTTCAGCCACCACTGAAACCGTGCCTGCCGGTACTTGTCGTAGTGCACGAGACAGTCACCGGCTCCGCAGCTGGCGCTCGACCGCCGAGGCGATCTCGTCCCGCGAGAGGTCGTAGAGCCCGTAGTACTTGGCGCCCATCCGCTCCGCCAGATCGGCGCAGGCGTTGATGGCGTAGGTCTGGTACATCGGTGCCACCCGCGCCAGGTGCTGCACTGAGGGCAGGTGCGAGAAGTCGCGCGCGGAGTCGATGACCAGCGCGTCGATCTTCTCGGACTGGATCAGCGCCGCCAGCTTTTGGGCCTCGATCAGCGGCTCCTCCTTGAACATCGAGATGTTGCCGCGCCCATCCGAGATCAGCACCATCAGCGGGCGCACCGTCGGGTCGCGCAGCAGCTCGGTCTTGATCACCTTGTAGCCCGCCATCAGGCCGTGCGTGAGCGGAGTGGTCCCCCCCACCGACAGCCGCTCCAGGCGCCGCTGGGCGAGCTGAACCGAGGAGGTCGGGCGGAGCACCACCTCCGCCGAGCGGTTCTTGAAGATGACCACCGCCACCCGGTCGCGCCGGACGTAGGCGTCCTGGAGCAGGGACAGGATGGCGCCCTTGGTCGCCGCCATCCGCTGTTCGGCGTCCATCGAGGCCGAGGCGTCGACCACGAACACGATCAGGTTTCCCACCTTGCGCTCGCGCACCTTCTGGTGCAGGTCCTGGCGCTCCAGCAACAGCCGGTCGCCCTCGGTCCGGCCGCGCCGGACCTGGTGCGGCGCCGCGGCGCGGACGGTGGCGTCGAGCGCAAGGTCGGTCACCTTCTCCTGCTGCGAGGAGCGGACGTAGCGGCCGCGACGGTCGGGGGACTGGGTCGCGTTCCGCTTGCCGCCCTGCTTGCGCGGTCGCCGCTGCCGGGGGAGCTCGATCCGCTTGAGGTTGAACATCTCCTCCGAATCAACCGCCGCCTCGCTCCCGCCGGCGGCGCCGGTCGTCGAGCCCTCGTCGCTGCCCGCCGACTGCTGGCCGCTCTCGCCCTCGGCCGCCTGCGGCTCGGAATCCGACTGCTCGTCGCCCTCCCCGGCCGAGGGCTGGCTCGGTGTCTCCTCCGAGGTCGGCTGCTGCTCGCCCGCCTCGGGCTCGGCCTGCTCGGGGGCTTGCTGCTGGTCGCGGTCGCGCTGGATCGGCGCCCGCGCGCGGTGGAGTAGAGCCAGCTCGGCGGCGTCGTAGATGTCGTCGCGGCTGGCGGACGGGTGGCCGCGAAGTGCGGCCAGGGCCCGCGCGGTCCGTCCGGTCACGACGTCACCGCGATGGCCCTGGACGCGCGCCTCGACGCAGATCGCCGAGATCAGGCGGGCCTGGCCCTGGGTGATCGGGATCTGGCCCAGCGCGCCGATCGCCCGCACCAACCTCCCTGCCAGGCGATGGTCCTCCTCCTCCCACTCGGATAGGAAGTCGAGGTCGCCGCGGCGGAAGGCCTGGTCTCGCTCGGTGATCTCGATCCGAAGGTCGGAATCCCGGATCCCCTCCACGTCGACGCAGAGCCCGAAGCGGTCGAGCAGCTGCGGCCGCAGCTCGCCCTCCTCGGGGTTCATCGTCCCGACCAGGATGAAGCGGGCGGGATGGGTCATCGAGACGCCCTCGCGCTCGACGGTGTTGACGCCCATCGCGGCGGCGTCGAGGAGGACGTCCACGAGGTGGTCGTCAAGGAGGTTGACCTCGTCGACGTAGAGGATGTTGCGGTTGGCCTCGGCCAGTACCCCGGGTTCGAAGCGACGGGCTCCGTGGCGCAGCGCCGCCTCGAGGTCGATGGTTCCGACCAGGCGGTCCTCGCTGGCGTTTATGGGCAGATCGACGACCCGCATGCGGCGGGCCTCGCGCGGCAGCGGGCTGTTGCGAGCGCGCTCGATGCAATCGGCGCACCAGGACTCGCGGTCGTCGGGGTCGCAGCCGTAGTGGCAGCCGACGACCACCTGGTGCTCGGGCAGCAGCCGTGCCAGCGCCCTGACCGCGGTCGACTTGCCGGTGCCCCGCTCGCCGCGGATGAGCACGCCGCCGATCGCGGGGTGGACGGCGTTGAGGAGCAGCGCCAGCTTCATCCGCTCCTGGCCGACGATCGCGCTGAAGGGGTAGCTGTGCCGTACCTGCGCCACCACCCAAGGATAGGAGCGCTGAATTCGGCTTCCGCCAGCCGACCCGACGCCTCGCCTCATACTGGAGGCGGTGAACGACACCGCGCCCGTCCAGGTCACCGTCACCGGCGCCGCCGGCCAGATCGGCTACCAACTGCTCTTCCGAATCGCGTCGGGTCAGCTGCTCGGTCCCGACCAGCCGATCGCCCTGCGGCTGCTCGAGGTCGAAGCCGCGCTCAAGGCCCTCGAGGGCGTCGTCATGGAGCTCGAGGACTGCGCCTATCCCCTTCTGCGCGACGTCGTCATCAGCAGTGACCCGAAGGTCGCCTTCGACGCCGCGACCTGGGGCCTGCTGGTCGGCGCCATGCCGCGCAAGGAGGGAATGGAGCGGCGCGACCTGCTCAGCGCCAACGCCGAGATCTTCTCGGTCCAGGGCAAGGCGATCAACGAGGTCGCCGGCCGCGACTTCCGGGCCCTGGTGGTCGGCAACCCCTGCAACACCAACTGCCTGATCGCGCGCAGCAACGCCCCCGACGTTCCAGCCGAGCGCTGGTTCGCGATGACGCGCCTCGACGAGAACCGCGGTCGCTCGCTGCTTGCCAAGCGCGCGATGGTCAACGTCGGGGCGGTCAGCAATCTCGCCGTTTGGGGCAACCACTCGGCGACCCAGTTCCCGGACGCGCGCAACGCGCGAATCAACGGCCAGCCCGTGCCCGAGCTGATCGACGACGAAGAGTGGCTGTTGGGCGAGTTTGTGACCACCGTGCAGCAGCGCGGTGCCGCGGTGATCAAGGCGCGGGGGCTGTCTTCGGCGGCCTCGGCGGCCAACGCCGCCATCGACGCTGTGAACAGCATCCGCTCGGCGACGCCGGAAGGCGACTGGACGTCGCTGGCGGTGATCTCCCGCGGCGAGTACGAGATTCCAGAGGGACTGCAGTTCGGGTTCCCGGTTCGCACCGACGGCCGCAGCTGGTCGGTGGTCGAGGGCGTCCCCCAGGACGAGAAGGCCCTGGAGCGGATCCGGAAGACGACCGAGGAGCTCGAAGGCGAGCGGGCCGAGGTCAGGCACCTCCTTCCTTCTTAGGTCAGGCTGAGGTAGGCCAGCACCGCCCACTGGGAGTAGCCGTCCGGCATCTCGCCGGCCTGGATCAGGGCCTTCAGCTTGGCGGCCGCCACCCAATCGACCCGATCTGCTTCGTGCGTGTCGGTGGGCGGTCCCACCCACTCCGCGTCCTCGCTGACGAGAACGTGGTGGAGAACGTCGGAAAGTCCTGGCACCGGGTAGCCGGCGACCAGCGGGCGAATCCCGGAAGGGCGCCAGCCGGTCTCCTCGAGCGTCTCCCGGACCGCGGCGGCCTCGACCGTCTCCCCGGCCTCGATCCGGCCCGCGGGCAGCTCCCAGCCCCAGCGATCGGTGATGAACCGGTGCCGGTGCAGCATCAGCACCCGGTCGCGGTCGACCACCACCGTCATCACCGCGGGCGCGATGCGTACGACGTGGTGGTCGAAGCGCGTCCCGTCCGGCAGCTCGACATCAGCCAGCTCGAGCGCGACCCAGGGGCTCGAGTAGAGCTGGCGGCGGCCGTGCTCCCGCCAGCGGCTCAAAAGCCCTCGCCCTCGGCATCGAAGACCTCGTCTCCGACCAGGCGCCGGGCGAAGACCAGGAAGCCGGTGTGGGCGACCATCCGGTGGGCCGGACGCAGGGAGCGGCCGCGCACCGTCCACCCTCGCTCCAGCAGCTCCGCCGTCTCGATCAGACCGAAGCCGCCCGCCTCCCGCAGCGCGTCGGCGAAGCGCTGCACCTGGGAGACGTTGGGGCAGTGCGCGAAGACGATCCCGCCGGGAGCCAGCGCCCCCTTCAGGGCGGGGATCGCGCGCCAGGGCTCGGGCACGTCGAGCAGCACGCGGTCGAGCTCGCGCTCGTCGATGCCGGCGTAGACGTCGCGCACCGCCAGCTTGAGGTTGGCCGGCAGCTGGCCGCCGAGGAGGTCGGCGATGGCGGCCCGGGCCGGCTCCACGAAGTCGTCGCGGATCTCGTACGAGGCGACCTCGCCGGCCTGGCCCACCGCGCGGACCAGGGCCGCCGTCAGCGCCCCGGTGCCGGTTCCGGCCTCGAGGACGCGGGCGCCCGGAAAGACGTCGGCGTAGATCAGGATCGCGCCCAGGTCTTTGGGGTAGATCGGCTGCGCCCGCCGGCGGCGGTCGGCGACCGCCTCCGCGAAGGTGGGCCGCAGCGCCAGCAGCCGGCTGCCCCGGCCGGTCCGAACGATGATGCCGGCCGGACGGCCGATGAGGTCGTCGTGGTCGAGCGACCCCGTGTGCAGCGAGGTCCGACCGCCGGCCTCGAGCCGGACGTGGTATCGCCGTCCGGAGCGGTCGTGGAGCACGACCTCGTCCCCAGCGCTTAGCGGCCGGCCAGTCACCGGCGGAGTCTACGATTGCCCCGGATGAGCAGACACGCCGTCGCCCGCTGGCAGGGCCAGACCCGCCCCGGCGGCCAGCCGATCACGACCTTCGAGGTCAAGGGCGTCGACTCCGGCCACACCGCGCTGGTCGATGAGCCGCCCGCTTTCGGCGACGACCTCGGCATGCGGCCGACCGAGATGCTGCTGGGCGCTCTCGGCGCCTGCACCGGCGTGAACGCGGTCCTCCTGCTGAAGAAGCACCGGCAGCCGTACAAGTCGCTGACCGTGGACGTGCAGGGCGAGCAGGAGGACGAGTGGCCCCACCGCTTCACCAAGATCGACATCACGTTCGAGATCGAGTGGGACGGCAAGTTCGAAAAGGACAAGGTCGAGGAGGCCCTCGACCTTGCCTGCAACCGCTACTGCCCGGTCGACGCCACCCTCACGCACGGGACCAAGATCACGCACCGCCACCGCGCGCTCTGACCTCCGCCGCCGGGTTTTTCCAGAAACTCGGGCTTATTCCAGCTCCGGTAGCCCCGAATTTCTGGAAAAACCGGGGTGGGGAACGTCGCCTACCTGCAATTCCTATCATTAGGTCAGTCCCCAAGCTGGCGGTTCACTTACGGAGAAATCTCGCCCAGGTTGCTGACCGATTACGTCCCGCTCCTGATCTACGCGGTCATCGTCCTCCTCGTGGTCGGGCTCCTGGTGACGCTGTCAGTCGTCCTCGGACCGGCCAAGCCCTACCGCGCCAAGCTGCTGCCTTACGAGTCGGGCATCATCCCTGAGAGCCCCGCTCGGCGCCGTCTGTCGGTCCGCTTTTACCTGACCGCGATGCTCTTCATCATCTTCGACGTCGAGGCCGTCTTCTTCTATCCGTGGGCGGTCCTCCTCCACCAGCTGCGCTGGTACGGCGTGATCGAGATGGGCGTGTTCATGCTCATCCTGGCCATCGCCCTCGCCCACATCTGGCGCAAGGGAGGGCTGGATTGGGAGTAGAGGCGCTCCACGACGCACTGGGCGAGAACGTCCTCACCACCACGCTCGGCAAGATCGTGGGCTGGGGCCGGGGCAACTCGGTGTGGCCGGCCCAGTTCGGGCTCGCCTGCTGCGCGATCGAGATGATGCACACCGCCGGCCCCGGCATCGACCTCGCCCGGATCGGGTCCGAGGCGATGCGCGCCTCGCCGCGGCAGGCCGACCTGATGATCGTCGCCGGCCGGGTCGCCCACAAGATGGCGCCCGTCCTGCGCCAGATCTACGACCAGATGCCGGAGCCCAAGTGGGTGATCTCGATGGGCGCCTGCGCCTCCACCGGCGGCGTCTTCAACAACTACGCGCTGCTGCAGGGCGTCGACAAGGTGGTTCCGGTCGACGTCTACGTCCCCGGCTGTCCGCCCCGGCCCGAAGACCTCTTCAACGCGATCATGATCCTGCAGGAGAAGATCAAGGCCCAGGGGATCCGGCCGCGCCTGTGACCAAAAGCAAGACGCGCGCACGGGGCTGGCGGCAGCACGTCCAGCAGGAGGGCGTCAGCGCCGGCGACCGGTGGATCAGCGTCCCCCGCGAGGCCGTGCGCGACGTGCTCGAGGGCCTGAAGGCGGATGGCTATCGCAGCTACGTGTTCATGACCGCCGTCGACCATCTGGCCACCCCCGACCGCCCCGCGCCGCCGGAGCGCTTCGAGGTCGTCTACCAGCTGCGGAAGATGGACACCCGCGACGAGATCCGGATCCGGGTCTATGTCCCCGAGGACGACCCTCGACTGGCCAGCGCGCACGAGATCTTCGCCCCCGCCAACTGGGACGAGCGGGAGACCTGGGACCTCTTCGGCATCCGCTTCGACGGGCACCCCGACCTGACCCGGATCCTGCTGCCCGACGACTGGGTCGGCCACCCGCTGCGCCGCGACTTTCCGGTCGGCGGCGAGCCGGTCGACTTCTCCGAGGACCACGAGCAGTGGCAGACCGCCCCCCAACAGGCCTGAGCGAGTGACCGAGACGCCCGCTGGCCTGACGATCACGCGCGAGCCCGCTGACGGCCTCCACGGCGAGATCCTCACCGTCAACTTCGGCCCCCAGCACCCCTCGACCCACGGCGTGCTCCGGCTGGTCGTCGACCTCGACGGCGAGGTCATCCACGGCCTCAAGCCGGTCATCGGCTACCTCCACACCGGCATCGAGAAGCAGGCGGAGGCGCTCCGCTACCAGCAGGCGGTCGTCGT
>DASUWN010000047.1:0-5789 GCA_036378395.1 Candidatus Dormiibacterota bacterium
GTAACGGTTGGATGGGCTGCAGGCCGCAGGCGCGGCAGCCCGGCGTTCCAGACGGCCGGAGTCAAGGAGAGGGTGGCGCTAGGAGGAGCGCAGCTGAAGCTGCGTGACGACGCGGCGCCAGGCCCCTCGACGCCGACTTCAACGCCGCAGGCGCCCGGCCGGCTGGGACGTCGGATGCGGTCCATCTAGCCGGTACAGGCAACTAGTCTGTACGGCGATGAGGCTCGGCCTCCAGATCTCCGACTTCACCTGGCCCGGCGGCGCCGCCGAGCTGGGCCGGCGTCTGGGCGAGGTTGTCGAGGCGGCGGATGACGCCGGCTTCGAGTTCATCGGCGTGATGGACCACTTCTTTCAAATTCGGAGCATCGGCGCCTCCACCCGCGAGATGCTGGAGGCCTACACGACGCTCGGCTACCTGGCGGCTCACACCAGGCGCGCCAAGCTGCTCGCGATCGTCACCGGCGCCGTCTACCGCCACCCCGGCATCCTCGCCAAGACCGTCACCACGCTCGACGTCCTCAGCGGCGGGCGAGCCTGGCTCGGGATCGGCGCCGCCTGGAACGATGCCGAGGCGCGCGGGCTCGGGATCCCGTTTCCGCCCCTGGCCGAGCGCTTCGAGCGGTTGGAGGAGACGATCCAGGTCTGCCTGCGGATGTGGAGCGAGAACGACTCGCCGTACACCGGCACCCACTACCAGCTGGAGCGGCCGCTCAACTCGCCGCAGAGCCTGACCCGGCCCCACCCGCCGATCATGATCGGCGGCCAGGGCGAACGGAAGACGCTGCGGCTGGTCGCCCGCTACGCCCAGGCCTGCAACCTGTTCCCGACCCCGCAGATCGGCCACAAGCTCGACGTCCTCAAGGCGCACTGCGAGTCCGAGGGTCGCGACTACGACGGGATCCTCAAGACCTGCATGTTCAACTTCGACGTCGGCGCCGATGGCGAGGGCCTCGGCCCGGCCATCGGCCGGCTGCGCCAGCTGTCGAAGGCCGGCATCCAGTGCGCGATCGGATCGGTGCCTGACGTCTGGGACCTGGGACGGCTCCGGGTGATCGGCGACCAGCTGGTCCCGGCGGTGGCTGGCTTCTGACGTACGACTTCCCGCCGGGGACGCTGGTCGTCCTGGTGGGTCCGGCGGGAAGCGGCAAGTCGACATTCGCGGCGCGCCACTTCAAGCCCACCGAGGTCACCTCGAGCGACTTCTTCCGAGCCATGGTGAGCGACGACGAAGGCGACCAGAGCGCGAGCCCGGCGGCCTTCACGCTCCTCCGCTTCCTGGTCACGCGGCGGCTGCGCCGGCGCCGGCGCACCTGCGTCGACGCCACCAACCTGCACCGCCGCGAGCGCCGGCCGCTGCTCCGAGCTGCCCAGACCTACCGGCGGCCGGCGATCGCCGTGGTCTTCGACCTGCCGCTCGAGACCTGCCTGGAACGCAACCGGCTGCGCGCCGGCCGGCGGGTCGAGGAGAGCGTGATCCGCGAGCAGTGGGCGGCCGCGCCCCGCTCTCCGGAGCCACTGCTCGAAGAGGGGTTTAGCGTGGTGTACAAGGTGGGGCCAGACGACGCGTGAGGCCGATCCACCAGGGGCAGCGAGTGCTGGCGGCGGGCGTCCCGCTGGCGAAGGCCCGCGGCGCGGTGATCATGGTCCACGGCCGGGGGGCCTCGGCCGAAGACATCCTCACCCTCGCCGAGCTGCTGCCGCAGGCGGGGCTCGCCTTCCTGGCGCCGCAGGCGGCCGGCCATACCTGGTACCCGAACAGCTTCCTGGCGCCGATCGAGAGCAACGAGCCCTGGCTGTCTTCGGCGCTGACCGCGCTCGCCGGCCTCTGCCAGGAAGTCGAGACCAACGGTCCCGGGCTGCGGCACAGCGCGCTCCTCGGCTTCTCGCAGGGCGCCTGCCTGACCCTCGAGTTCTTCGCCCGCAACCCTCGGCGTTACGGGGCCGTGATCGGGTTCACCGGCGGCCTGATCGGACCCGACGGCACACCGCGCGACTATCCGGGCTCGCTGGCGGAAACCCCGGTCTTCCTCGGCTGCGGCGACCCCGATCCCCACATCCCGGTGGCGCGGGTCCACGAGACGGCCGAGGTGCTGAAGCGGATGGGCGCCGAGGTCACCGTCCGCATCTATCCCGGTCTTCCCCATACGGTCAACCAGGACGAGGCCGACGCGGCCGGCCGGCTCCTCTCAGCGATGCTGAGGGCTGGGCAATAGCGGCGCGCCGGCCGCGCCTAGGATGCGGCCGTGCATGAGACGCAGCCGGTACTCGTGACCACGACCGAGCAGCCTGCCGGCTACACGGTTCACGCAGGCGTTGGGCCGGGTCTTCGGTGTCGTGAATCACGGAGTTCACCCAGCTGGTTGAGGACACCCGGCGCCACGCCATCGACCGCATGGTCGAGAACGCGCGCTCAATGGGCGCCAACGCGGTCGTGATGATGCGCTTCGACTCCTCGGAGCTCGGTCAGACGATGTCCGAGGTCGTCGCCTACGGCACCGCGGTGGTGGTGGAGAAGGCGGCCGGATGATCTGGGGTCAGCTGACGGTAGTCGCCGTGCTGCTCGTGATCGCGGTGGTCGGGTACTTCGTATGGGACCGCCGGTACCGCGGGCACGAGGGCGGGGCGACTTCAAGCCGACTCAGGAAGTCTTTCGCGATCCCAGCACCGGGCGTCTGACCAGGGTCTGGGAGGACCCGCGCGGGCACCGCCAGTACCGCGAGGAGACCTGAGCCGCCCGTAGGTTCTCGGGACCGACCTCGTCAGGAGGTTGCGCTCGCGATTTCTCCCTGCTATGGTTGGCCGACCAACCAAATTTGGTTGGCCATTCAACCAAGGATCGGGATGAGCAACGAGAACCGAGAACGCATCCTCCAGGCGGCCCTGACGGTCTTGAGCCGCGAGGGCTACGAGAACACCAGCATCAAGGCCATCGCCGAGGAGGCCGGCGTCGCCCAGGGCCTCATCCACTACTACTTCAAGTCCAAGCAGCAGCTCGTCGTGGCGGCGCTTCTGGTCTGCCTCGGCGAGATGAAGCTCGACCTTGCCGAGGCCGCGGACGTCCCGGCCGCCTTCGACAAGCTCAGGCGCTCGCTGGTCGAGGACGCCGCGTTCCACCGCTTTTTCGTCGAGATGATCGGCGTCGGCCTCCACGATCCGCAGCTCGGCGCGGGCGTCCTCGAATTCATCAAGACCGAGCGCCAGCTCGCCGAGCAGATCGGGAGCCGGGTGACGGGCGGGCGGCTCGACGCGACCACGCTGCGCTCGCTGGCGGCGGTGGTGTGGGCCGCCAACCTCGGGATCATCGTCCAGAACCTGATCGACCCGGACTTCGATGCCAACGCCGCCGTCGACGCGCTGACGCTGATGGCCGGCGCCACACTCGGCCAGCTCACCGGCGCGCCCGCGCCGGCGGCAACCAGCTAAGGAGGGCTTCCGTGTTCGCAAGGTGGGGTCGTTTCGTTTACCGCCGGCGCTGGGCCGTGATGGTGTTCTCCGGGCTGCTCCTGGCGGCCTCGGTTGCCGGCATGCTCGGCGGCGGCACCCTGACCAGCGGCGGACCGCTGCACACCAACCTGGAGTCGGCCAAGGCCGCCAGCCTGATCTCGAGCGAGCTGGCCAAGGGCGCCAAGCCGACCTCCAACTTCGACCTCATCTTCCGCAGCCCGAACCTCGCCGTGACCGATCCGGCATTCCGGGCGGAGGTCGAGTCGGCGCTGGCGCCGCTCCAGGGCGATCCGCGGGTCACCCAGATCGTCGACCCCTACAACGTGCCCAGCCCGCAGATCGCCCAGGCGCTGATCTCCAAGGACGGCCACGAAGCGCTCGTGGTCGTCGACCTCAAGTCAACCGGCAGCCAGGCCTGGAAGGACTACGACGCGCTGCGTCCGGAGGTCCATACCACGTCGCTCAGCGTGACCGGGACCGGCTTCGTCCCCATCAACCAAGCCTTCAACAGGACTCTGGAGACCGACCTGCAGCGGGCTGAAACCGTGACCCTGCCGGTCACTCTGATCCTGCTCCTGATCATCTTCGCCTCGGTCGTGGCGGCCGGACTGCCGCTCGGCGTCGGCGTGCTCACGATCGTCGGCGGACTGGGCGGCACCTTCCTCCTCAACCACTTCACCGACGTGTCGCAGTACGCGCTCAACATCGTGACCCTGATCGGACTCGGCGTCTCGATCGACTACTCGCTCTTCGTCGTCAACCGCTTCCGCGACGAAATGGCGGCCGGTGCCGACCGCGAGCAGGCGCTGGCGACAACGGGGGCGACCGCCGGCCGCGCCATCACCTTCTCGGGCTTGACGGTCGCGATCGGCCTCTCGGCAATGGTCTTCTACCAGGGAACTTTCATGGCCTCGATGGGCGCCGCCGGCGCCATCGTGGTGGCGGTGGCCGTGATCTACGGCCTCACCTTCCTGCCCGCCGTGCTGGCCATCATCGGCCCCGGCGTCAACCGCCTGCCGGTGCCCTTGATCAGCCGGCCCCGTCAGGGCCGCGGCTTCTGGAACCTGATGGCGAGCTGGGTCATGCGGCGCCCGTGGCTGGCACTGGTGCCCGCCGTGGCCTTCCTGCTGGTCGCCGCCAGCCCCTTCTTCAGCCTGCGGCTGGCCAACGGCAACGTCGACATGCTGCCCTCACGGCTGGAGGCCCGCCAGGGCTACGACCGCCTGCTGGCCGACTTTCCCGGCCAGTCGCAGACCACCATCAACGTCGTCGTCAACTATCCCGACGGGTCGCCCGAAACGGCGCAGCGCGTGGCCGACCAGAACGACCTCACCCGCCGGCTGGCCGCGATCCCGGGCGTGCTCGGGGCGACCCGCGCCTCGGTGGGCCAGCACATCGTGCTCATCAACGTGACCACAAGCCGGGCCCCGGAATCGGACGGCGCCCGGCAGATCGTCAGCGCCATCCGCGGCGGACCAGGGGTGGGCGATGGCGGCCAGGTCCTGGTCGGCGGCGATACCGCCATCGACATGGACGTGATCCAGTTCATCGAGCAGCGGACGCCGGTGGCGGTCGGCTTCGTGATCCTCGTCACCTACTTCGTCCTCTTCCTGCTTACCGGCTCGGTCGTCCTTCCGCTCAAGGCGGTGCTGATGAACCTGCTCTCGATCGGCGCCTCCTTCGGCGCCATGGTCTGGATCTTCCAGCAGGGCCACCTCTCCGGCCTGCTCGGCTTCACGCCGCAGTCGCTCGATCCCAGCATCCCGGTGATCCTCTTCTCGATCGTGTTCGGGATGTCCATGGACTACGAGGTACTGCTCGTGAGCCGGATCCACGAGGAGTTCGTGCGCACCGGCGACAACACGCGAGCGGTGGCCGAGGGCCTCGAGCGCAGCGGCCGGCTGATCACGGGCGCCGCCGCCATCATGGTCGCCGTCTTCCTCGCCTTCGGCCTGGCCGAGGTCGTGATCATCAAGGCGATCGGGATCGGGCTCGCGATCGCGGTCGCCCTCGACGCCAGCGTCGTCCGCGCCCTGATCGTCCCCGCCGTGATGCGCCTGCTCGGCAACGTCAACTGGTGGGCGCCTCAGCCCCTGCGCCGGCTGCACGAGCGCCTCGGGCTCAGCGAGTACGGGGTGGAGCCAGGACCGGCGCGAGAGGCCGCATGATCGAGCACTTTTAGAGAAGCCGGCGTCGCCGCGGCTGGGCGGATTCAAGCGGTCGACGCAACACCGGTGGACGGGGACGGCTCCGAGAGTAGTTGGTTGAGCGCCTGGGCGGGGGTCCGAATGCCCAGGGTCTCGCGTGGCCGGGAGTTCAGTTCGACCGAGACGTACTCGAGGTAA
>DASUWN010000048.1:0-6967 GCA_036378395.1 Candidatus Dormiibacterota bacterium
TTGCGAGCTCTCGCCAACCGCTGGGTGGGCATCCTCCACGGCTGCCTCCGCCACTGCTCTACCTACTCCGAGGACGTCGCCTGGCCGGCGCCGCTCGAGGTCGCCGCTTGACTTCATCGAGCCGTGGGATGTCTAGTCGGACAGCTCGTGGCACTCCCGGCAGCGCGCCTCGTAGGACTCGGCGGCGCCGACCATGATCTGGGGATCCCGGCGCGAAGGCGGCCGCCCGTCGATCAACCGCTGGGTCATGGTGCCGTTCAGCGACCGGCACTTCATGCAGACCGCCTTCAGCTTCATGATGTCGTCCGAGATCGCCATCAGGCCCGGCATGGGGCCGAAGGGAAGCCCGCGGAAGTCGCGGTCGAGCCCCGCCGCGAAGACGGTGGTCCCCTCATCGATCAGCTGGGCGCACACGTGGACCAGGCCGTCGTCGAAGAACTGCGCCTCGTCGATCGCGACCACGTCGGCGCCGGCGGCGAGCAGCCGGATCTCGACCGCCGTCGAGACCGGCTCGGCCTCCATCGACTGGCCGCCGTGGGTCGAGATCTGCTCCGCGCCCTGGTAGCGGTCGTCGAGGGAGTGTTTGAAGAGGGCGACCTGACGGCCGGCGATGCGATGGACGGTCGCGAGCCGGAGCAGCTCGCCGCTCTTGTTGCTGAACATCGGCCCGGTGATCACGGTCAGCGAGCCCTTGGCGGCCACGTCTAGCTAGCCTAAGGGTCGTGTTTGGACCGCTGGTGACGCCGGAGTGGCTGCTGGAGCATGTCACGGACCCCGACGTTCGCGTCATCGACTTCCGCTGGTACCTCGACGGCCGCGACGGCCCTGCCGCCTACCGCGCCGGCCACATCCCAGGGGCGGTGTTCTTGGACCTGGCCGACGTCACCGGCGAAACCGGTCCCGGCCGGCACCCGCTGCCGTCGCCGGAGCGGTTCGCCGCCGCCCTGCGCGCCGCCGGCGTTTCCCGCAGCACGCGCGTGGTCGCCTATGACGACGCCACCTCGATCCCGACCGCGGCGCGGCTCTGGTGGCTGCTGCGTCACTTCGGCCACGCCCAGGCAGCGGTCCTGGACGGCGGGATCCAGGCCTGGCCGGGCACGCTCGAGCGCGGCGACGAGCCACCGCCCGCGCCCGGCGATTTCCAGGCCGCAGAGCCGCTGCTCGATGAGGTGGTCGATGCTGAGCGGGTACGCGATCGCGCCCCCGAGACCATCCTGATCGACGCCCGCGCGCCGGAGCGCTACCGCGGCGAGACCGAGCCCGTCGATCCTCGGGCGGGCCACATCCGGGGCGCGCTCAGCGCGCCCTGGGACTCCAACCTCAGCCCGGACGGGCGGATGCGATCTCCCGAGGAGCTGCGGCGGCGGTTTGCCGAGCTGGGGATCGCCGAAGGCCAGCAGGTCATCGCCTACTGCGGCTCCGGCGTGAGCGCGTCCCACGACCTGCTCGCGCTCGAGGTGGCGGGGCTTCCGGGCGGCCGGCTCTACGAGGGCTCGTGGAGCGACTGGTCGCGCCGCGACGACCTTCCCGCCGCAACGGGAGCCGTACCCTAAGCCGATGCTGCTCGAAGGCAAGAAGATCCTGGTCGCGGGCGTTCTCAACCGGGCCTCGATCGCCTACGCCATCGCCGAAGAGTGCCAGCGGGCGGGCGCGGAGATCGTGCTGACCAGCTTCGGCCGCGTCCGCACGATCACCGAGATGACCGCCAGGAAGCTGAAGCCGGTGCCCGACGTCCTCGAGCTGGACGTGACCAAGCCGGAAGACTTCGCCGCGCTGCGGCAAGAGCTCCAGCAGCGCTGGGGCCACCTCGACGGCGTCGTCCACTCGCTGGCCTTTGCGCCCGCGGACGCGCTCGGCGGCAACTTTCTGACCGCACCCTGGACCAGCGCGTCCACCGCGTTCCAGGTCAGCGCTTATTCGCTCAAGGACCTCGCCGCCGGTCTGCTGCCGCTGATGCGGGAGCGCGGTGGCTCGATCCTGACGCTCGACTTCGACAACTCGCACATGGCCTGGCCCTCCTACGACTGGATGGGGGTGGCCAAGGCGGCGCTGCAGTCGGTCGTGCGCTACCTGGCCCGGGACCTCGGTCCCTACGGGATCCGGGTCAACGCGATTGCGGCCGGTCCGATTCGTTCGATCGCGGCCAAGGGGGTGCCCGGGTTCGACCAGGTCGTGGACGTATGGGCGCAGCGCTCGCCGCTGCACTGGGACGTCAAGAACCCGACGCCGGTCGGCAAGTCGGCGGTGGCGCTGCTGAGCGACTACCTGCCGATGACCACCGGCGAGGTGATCCACGTCGACGGCGGCTACCACGCCATGGGCGCCGAGCTGCCGCCGCCCCCGTCTGTGCCCTAAGCGCCCGGACCGGTCGCTGGGGCAGAGGGCCAAAACCCAGCCACGACAGCGGCCAGACGCTCGACACTCACGATCTCGAGTCCCCCCGGCCAGGTCCGGATCAGGCCCTGCCGCCGCAGCGCCGCGATCTCCCGGCTCACCACCTCGCGCGAGCTGCCCAACGACGCCGCCAGCTCCGCGTGGGTGACGGCGAACACCGTCACCTGTCCGTCGCTGGTTCGCCGGGCTCGCTCGAGCAGATCGAAGGCCAGCCGCTGACGGATGCTGCCCAGGGTCCGGAGCGAGACCAGGTACGCCACCCTGCGGAGGGCGCGGGCCAGATGTCGGGCGACGGTCCGAGCCACTGTCGTGTCCTCCTCCGCCAGGCTCGCCAGCAGCCCGGGATCGAGCGCGATGATCGAGGTCGGAATCACAGCCTCGGCGAACAGGTTGGGTTGGTCACCGAACATCGTGGTGAGGCCGGCCACATCGCCCTCGGCCACGAAGTTGACAGTCGTCTCGCGACCGCTCGGATGGACGAAGTACGCCCGAATGAGCCCTCGCAGCACGACGTCGACGCGGGGCTGGTCGCCGGGGCGATAGAACACGCTGCCCGCGGGAAGGTGGACCTCGGTCCCGCGCTCCATCAGTTGAGCGGTGATGTCAGCCGGCATCGCGGCCAGGAAGTCGGACGTGTACTCGCTTGAGGTCGCGCCCGGGACTAGCCTTGGCAATTTCGGTGGCCCGCACCTATCATTCGCACTATCTCTCTGCAAGATAGCACCGACTGGATAAACACCAGCCAGGCGGCGGAGCTGCTCGGGGTCAGCGAAGCGTCGGTCCGGCGCTGGGGAGACTCAGGGCGGCTGCCGGTGCGTAGAGTCGGCGCCCGGCGGGAGCGTCGGTTTCGGCGAGCCGACGTGGAGGCTTTTGGCGGGGGGGTCGCGGCACCCTGGCGACACCTGCGATCACCGGCTCCGGCCGGCACCCCGGCCTATCCGCTGTTCGCGCCACCAGTCCACCTGGCGACGCTGTACAGCTCAGATGCCGGACGTCTCCGAATCACCGGACCGCTGCTGATCGAAGGGCTGCGGCGCCGCGAGCCGTGCTTCCTGATCGCCTCCGGCGCAATCCTGGAGTTCTACTTTGATCACCTCCGGGCGGCAGCCGGGGTCGACCTCGACGCTGCGCTGGCGGAAGGAGACCTGGTCATCGGCGGCGCGCCCGGCGCCACCATCCAGGCGGCGCTCGACTACTGGGAGGACCGCTTCTGGGGCGCGATCACCAGCGGCGCCAAAGTCATCCGAGTGGCCGCGGAGATGACCTGCGAGCGCGAACTGTTCGGCTCTGAGCGCGAGATGTTGAACTATGAGGCGGCGTTGAATATGACGTCCCGGCGATTCCCATGCGTCGTTGTCTGCCAGTACGACGCGCGACAGTTCAGCGGTGAGGCCCTGCTCGACGCACTGCGCGCGCACCCGGACCTGCACGACCGGCCACTCGGCTCGATCCTGCTGAACTAGGCCCCCGGCCCTAGCCCCCGAGCTCGAAGCGGGCGGGGTCGAGCTTGGCCAGCTCGTCGGCGTTGCCCTCGACCAGCCAGCGCGCGGTGGCGGGCGCGGTCATCATCCCGATCGACCCATGGCCGCCGTGGACGAACAGTCCCTCGCTGCCGGCCACCGGCCCCGCGACCGGCATGCCGTCCGGCGTCAGCGGCCGCATCCCCGACCATGCGGCGCCGACTTCGAGCGATGCCAGTCCGGGCGCAACCAACAGAGCACGCTCCGCCAGCCGCTGCGGCATGTCGACGCCCTCGACGGCGTCGCGCAGCGACTGCGCCATCGACGTACCGAGCAGCGCCTCGCCACCCGCGACCTGGCAAAGGGCCAGCGCCTGGACCACCGGGCGGTCGTAGCCGCCGCGGGCCAGGTCGGCGAGGGTGGGCCGGCCCCCGACCCGCCCAAGCACGTCCTGGTCGGGCCACGACATCTCCTCGATGATCCAGGGCAGGGTGAAGTCGAGCGGTGCCGTCCGCAGCACCCAGCCCCGAGCGGCGGTGACGCGGACGCCGGGGGCGAGCTGGGGAAGCCAGGGGCCGGTCGCGACCACCACGGCATCGCAGGCGTGGCGTCCGCGGTCGCTGATCACACCGTGGACCCGCCCGGATTGCTCGACGATGGTGTGGACGCGGGTGCCCGTCAGCACCTCCGCGCCCGCGGCCCGCGCGGCTTCGACAAAGGCCAGGGTGGCGGCACCCGGATCCAGTGCCCACGCGCCCTCGACCACCCAACCGCCGAGCACGTCCACTGAGAGCTGCGGAAGCTCGGTCCGGAGCGCCGCGCCGTCGACCTCCTCCACCGACACGCCGAGGCCGCGGATTCCGACCGCCCGCTTAGCGGCGGCGTCGGCCTGTTCGGAGTCTCTCGCCAGCAACAGTTGGCGCTGCTGGCGGAGCCCAAAACGTGAGCTTTCGAGCTCCCGATAGGCGTCGAGCGCGATACCCATGATGCGGACCACTTCGGGCTCGACCTGGTTCAAGAGCAGGCCCATGTTGCGACCTGACGCGCCGTATGCGATTGAGCGCTGCTCGAAGAGCGTTGTGCGCACGCCGCGGCGCGCGAGCTCGTAAGCAACCGTCGCGCCGGCGATGCCCGCGCCAACCACCGCTGCCGCGCCGAAGCGCGACAATGGGTTGGAGGTGGACATCGGATTCCTAGTCTATCCGCGCCTTACCGCGCTCGACCTGGTCGGGCCCTGGGAGGTGCTGGCGCGACTTCCCGACGTTCGCACACACCTGATCTGGACGCGGCCGGGGCCCGTGATGGCCGATCGGGGGATGGAGGTCGCGGCCACAGTTTCGTTTCAAGAATGTCCGCCTCTGGAAGTGCTGGTGATTCCGGGCGGTCCGGGCCAGCAGACACTGATGCGCCATCAACTTCTGATGGACTTCCTACGCGAAAACTGGCGCACGGCGGCCTGGGTATATTCGGTCTGCACCGGAGCGCTGCTGCTGGCCCAGGCCGGGCTGTTAAAGGGCCGCCGGGTAACCACCCATTGGCAGGCCCGCGAAGCGCTGGCCGGTTTCGGTGTCGAGGTCGTGGCTGAGCGCTACGTGTTCGACCAGAATCTGGTCAGCGCCGCCGGCGTTTCGGCCGGCATCGACGGCGCCCTGGCCCTCGCCGCCAGGATCGCCGGCGAGGAGGCCGCCCAGGCGATCCAGCTCTCGATCGAGTACGACCCCCGCCCACCCTTTGAAGCGGGCTCCCCGAGCTCGGCTCCGCGAGCGGTCGTGAACCACCTGGAAAGTCGGCGCCGCGCCTACACCTGACCCTTCTGCCCACATGTTGGGGAAAAGCGTGGACAAGCCCCCAACATGCTGATAAGGTCGGACAAAGTCCGTTCGGGGACGATCTCCCCGCCAGGAGGGTATTGCTTGCGAGAGTGCCTCGTGATCTACGTCGATGCCGCACTCGACAAAAACGGCCGGGCCGGATGTGGCCTGGCCGTTTTTATTCGCGGGCGGGCGGTGTACACGGAGTCGTTCGGTTTCGCGCACAACGGCGGCTCGGCGCAGCTCGAGGCGCACATCTGTGCGGCAGCGCTGGAGCTGGCCGCCAGCCGCTGGCCGCTGCATCGCGTCGTCGTGCGCACCGACTGTGCCCCGGTGGTGCGCAGCCGGATGCCATCCAGCGAAACCTTCCGTACCGCCGTGCACGAGGTGCGTGAGCGCACCCGTCGCGGTCATCGCGTCGTCCGCTACGTCAACCGCAAGGCGAATCCGGCGCACGAGCTCGCGCGCGAAGGATTGAAGGCGCTCATCAAGCAACAGCAGCAATCGCACCAGCTTTCTGCCGCGGCATGAAATCTCCGCAGAAACCGTGGCTATACTGCAGAAGCTAATCGGTTTTTGAAGAAGGATTTTTGAATGGCAGAGGAAGCATCGCGGCCCAAGCGGAGGTACACCCGCCGCACCACAACCAGCACCACATCCACGCGCCGGAAACGGACGTCGGGCAGTGAGATAGTCGACAACCTGAACTCGATGATCGGCGACCTGATCAAAGAGAACCGAAAGCTCAAGCGCCAGGTCGAGAAGCTGTCCAGCAAGGCCACCAGCGCTTCAGCGGGCGCCGTCGAGAAGGGACTGCGCAGCATCCAGCGCAAGCTGGCGCGGGCGACCACCGGGACCACCACCACTCGTCGCCGCCGAACCACCAGCACCAGCAGCGCCGCCAACGGCCGCCGCCGCCGGTCGACCTCCACGAGCACCAGCAGCAGCTCGTCCTAGCCTGGTCGTGGCCGGCAATCAGGGCGGTGCCCCCGGGCACCGCCCTGCTCTGTTCCTGGACCACGTGCTGGTTCCCGTGATCGACCTGGAATCGGCCGCTTCCCGGCTGCACAGCGAGCACGGGCTGGTTGCGCTCCCGGGCGGCCGCCATCCGGGAGTGGGGACCGCGAACATGATCGTGCCCCTCGGCCGGACTTACCTGGAGCTGATCGCCGTGGTCGACGCCGATGAGGCACGCGAGGTCCCGCGCAGCCGGCGCATCGGCGAGGCGGCCGCGGCAGGACGCGCGTTTGCCACCTGGGCGGCCAGAACCGAAGACCTGGATGGGCTGCGAGCAGCGCTGGA
>DASUWN010000049.1:0-4937 GCA_036378395.1 Candidatus Dormiibacterota bacterium
GCTCGAGCTGGGTGGCGACCACGGCGCCCAGCGGTCCCGAGTCCTGGTTGACGACCTCGATGGTCGGCGCCGTGGAGCCGCCGCGGAGGAGGAGGTCGAGCAGGCCGAGGATGACGATGGGCGCCACGAAGAGCAGCGCCAGCGTGCGCCGGTCGCGGCGGAACTGCTCCAGCAGCCGGACGGTGATGGCGCGGACCCGGCGCGGGTTCACGACTTCGACTCCGAGAGCTTCAGGAACGCGTCCTCCAGCCGCTGGACTCCCGCCTGCCGCTGCAGCTCTTGCGGCGAGCCCTCGGCCAGCAGCTTCCCGAAACGGATCAAGCCCAGCCGCTGGCAGCGTTCGGCCTCGTCCATCACGTGGCTGGAGACGAGAATCGTGGTTCCTGCCTCAGCCATCTTTCGGAACCGGTCCCAAAGCTGAGCCCGGAGCAGGGGATCGACCCCCACCGTCGGCTCGTCGAGCAGCAACAGGCGGGGCTGGTGCACGATCGCGCAGGCCAGCGAGGCGCGGGTGCGCATGCCGCCGCTCAAGGTGGTGATCACCGAGCTGCGGCGGTCGGCGAGGTCGACGAACTCGAGCGCCTCGGTGATCGCGGCCCCGCCGCCGGCGCCCTGGATGGTGGCAAAGAAGCTGAGGTTCTCCTCGACCGAGAGGTCGGGGTAGAGGGCGGCCGCCTGCGTCATGTAGCCGATCCGGCCCAGAACTCCGATGTCCGGCATCTCGACCCCGAGCACTCGCACGCGCCCGGCGTCGGGCTTGAGCAGGCCGACCAGAGCGCGGATCAGGGTCGTCTTGCCCGATCCGTTTGGACCCAGCAATCCGTAGACCTCGCCCTCGTTGACGCGCAGCGACACGCCGTCCAGCGCGCGCAGCGAACCGAAGGTCTTGACCACCGAGTCGACCTCGACGGCGTATGCCATGACTCTCTCCTTGTTTATGGGTGCATCCCGCGGACCCAAGCCGCGGCGAGCTCAGTGACCGACTCCTCGAGCGGGACGTCGTAGCCGAGCAGGCGCTCGGCGACCTGACGGGTGAGGAGGTGGAAGATGACCGGGCCGGCGAAGCTCTGCAGCGCGAGCAGCGGGTGCATCGGTCGCAGCTCGCCCGTCTGCATGCGGGCCATCAGATAGCCCATCACCGGCATCAGGCCCGCGCGCAGCACGAAGGTGCGGCCCGCCTCGGCGTCCGCGGCCGGGCCCACGGCTTCGAAAAACAGGCTCCGGACCACGCCGATCCGGGGTGCGAGGTGGCCGGCCATCGCGCGGGCGATCGCGGGCATGACCACCTCGGGGGGATGCTCGCCGAGCTCGCCCACGATCTGACCCAGTGGCTCGAGGGGCGAGTAGACGCGGATCAGCTCCTGGAAGAGGACCGGTTTCCCGGGAAACAGGCGATACAGGCTGGCGCGCGAGAGCCCGGCGCGTTCGGCGAGCTCGTCCATCGAGAGGCCGGCCAGACCCTGCTCGCTGACCATCTCCAGCGCGGCCGCCAGGATGCGCTCGCGCGAGGTTGGGAGGGGCTCGAGGTTGAGCGCCGCCAGCAGCTGCTCCCGCGAGCGGAAGTGGCGGTGGAGGGTGGCCCGGGAGACACCGGCCGCGGCCGCGACCTCGGCCAGGGTGGGGCTGGCTTGGCCGGTGGTGAAGGCCGCGCGGGCGGCGGAGAGGACGCGCTGGCGGGTGGTCGGCATCGCTCCGCAACAAGACTAGACAAGACGTCTCGTCGCGTCAAGTCTTAGTCCTTAACCGGCAGGATTGGGGTGTCGCTGGGTCGTGAGGCAAAGTTCGTCGCGCGATGGCGGTCGACCAGGTAGCGCGCTTCAGCTTCAGCCTCGCCGAGCTGGCAGCCGTCGAGGAGCCGAAGCTGCGGCTCCTGGAGGCGGAGTCGGTTTCGCTTCCCAGCGGCGGCCAGGTCGTGGTTCCGTGCCCCCGACCGCGCTGGATGCCGCGCCTGCTGCCGGTCTTCGCCGCCGGCGAGCCGCTCAGCCTCCAGGTCCGGCCCTCGGGATCACCGGCCTTCGCGGCGCGCCTGCTGGCGAGCCTGGCCGCGATCTTCGCAGCCTCTGGCCGTGAGGCGGGCGTGCGGGTCGCCCGCTGGGAGTCGAGCCTGGCCGTCAGCGCGCATGACCTGGACCGGCTGCCGTCGCAGCCGCACGCGGTGCTAGCGGTCGCCGAGCTGGAGCCGGCCAGCGTGCGGGTGGCCGGGGAGGCGCTGCGCGCGATCCCGGCCGAGCGGGCCTGGCTGGTCGTCGACGGCGATATCGGAGGCCTGGACCGGCTGCTTGGGCTGGACAGCCTGGCCGGGCGGCTCGAGGCCGGGCGGGCCTTCCGTCTCCCGCTGCTGGGCTCGGGAGAGGTGGCCGGGCTGCGCCGGGGCATCCAGCCCGGGATGGCGCGCGCGCGAACTGGGCGCCGCTACCTGGAGCTGGCGGCCGCGCTGGTCAACGCCTACCTGGAGGCACGGCCGTGAAGTGGCTGGCGGCGGCGCTCGGCGTGCTGCTCGGAAGCTTGGGCTGCGGAACCGCGGGCGGGCCGCCGACGGCCCGGGCCGATCCCGTCCCCGCGGCCATCGCCGCCGACGACGCTCTGCGGGCGGCCTTCTCGAGCGCCAGTCCCCAGTTTCTCGAGGGCCACTTCATCGACCGGGCGCTGACAGTTCTGAGGCTCCAGGTCGCTCAGCTCGCCGTTCGCGGAATCCGGCGCGAAGAGGTGCTCGACAGCCGCCGCGTCGTGCACGTCGGGGGCTCCGCCGAGCGGCCGCAGGTGGTGCTGCGGATCAGCGCCCGCCAGCGCTGGCTGGCTTCAGGGGCGCCGCCGCCGCCGGCGGCTACGCTCCGACAGTGGTCGGCTGTTCTGCGCTGGACGGGCGACCGCTGGCTGGTGTGCGAGGCGGGCGACCTGCCGCCGCCCCAGTGGTGGGCGGCTTGACGCGCTCGGCTTCGCGTTCGCCGCGCTCGACTTGTGGGGGAGCGCCCCCCGCCCCCAGGGTGGCGAGCGCGCTGGCCACGACCTCGGTGCTGAAGGTGCGGCTCGCGCTCCAGCGCAGCTCGGCGATCACGGCCGAGCGCGGCATGGCGGCCCGGTAGGGCCGATCGCTGGTCATGGCGTCGATGGAGTCGGCGACGCCGATCACCTGCGCCCCGAGGGGGACCTGCGGTCCGGCCAGCCGGCGCGGGTAGCCGCTGCCGTCCAGCCGCTCGTGGTGGCAGCGGACCAGTTCCAGGCCGGCCTCGTAGTCGGAGAAGCGCTCGAGCACACGGCAGCCGGCCTCGACGTGGTCCTGCATCAGGGCCCATTCCTCGGCGTCGAGCGGCCCCGGCTTGTGCAGGACCCGATCGGGGATCGCGATCTTGCCGATGTCGTGGACGCGCGCCGCCAGGCGGATTGCGGTGACCTCCTCCGCCGGCAGGTGGAGGCGGCGGGCGATGCTCTCGGCCAGGTCGGCCACACGCTCGGAGTGCTGGCCGGTGTAGCCGTCGCGGATGTCGACCAGGTCGGCCATCCGCTCGACCGCGGACACCGTCTCCCGGTGCACCTGCAGAGCGTGCTGCAGCGAGCTGTGGAGGAGTGCGGTCGGGATGATCAGGCCGACCAGCACCCAGGGGTGCTCGGGGGCCGCCACCGCCGCGATGGCGCCGATCACGTACAGGCCGGCCTCGGTCGCGGCGTCGACCCGCCGGCCGTTGAGCCAGATGCCGAGCAGGCCGGCGCCGGTCTGAAGGGACGCGGCGCCCGAGACCAGCAGAGTGTTGATGCCGTACATCACGAGCGCGGCGGCGGCAGCGGCCAGGAACCAGGCGCCCTCTCGGTCGCGGCCGGCGCTCGAGCCGGCGATGGCGTGGAAGGTGGCGCTGGCGGCGACCGCGGCCAGGCTCCAAGCCGCGGCGTTGAAGAGCGTGTCCAGCGCCTGCCGCCGTGGGCGTCCGGTGAGCGGGTTGCGCCGCCTCATGAGGAGAAGCCCACCCGCCAGCTGGGTCGTCGCCGCCACGGCCACGGCCGCACCCGGGACGAGGATCAGCGCCGCCGCGAAATAGGCGGCACTGGAGGTGTTGACCTTGACCCGTGGCGTGACCAGGAGTGGGAACTGGGTGGCGCCGGTGGCGAGGAGGATGAGCAGCGCCGCGAGGGCGAATTGGTCGGCGTTGGGCGGGGCTAGAAGCAGGGCCGCGGCGCCGCTCGCAGCGGCGGCCGTCGATACCGCGCCCACGTAAATCCGCAGCCGCTGAGGCGCCATGACCTCCGAAACCTCAGTCCGGCAGCTCGAATTCGAGTGTGTAGGGCCGGCCGCTGATTCCGTCTCGGTTCGCGAGTCGCTTTCCGGTGCCGTTGGGGCCGGTGCTGATCACCGAGTGCACCGCGAAGGGCCGGCTGGTGCCGTTGGGCACCAGCACGTGAACCGCGACCTCGGTCTGGCGGTCGTCGCGGTCGGTCTCGAGGTGGAGCGAGTAGCGCTGCGCGTGAACCTGGGGCGAGTGCTCGAGGCCGGCGGCGAACGTGGTCAGGTAGACGGTGTGGGGCACGCCTGACGGCGTGACGAACACCAGCGCCGGGTCGTCGAAGCAGAACTCGGCGGCGGCGGCGCTGATCGCTGCCTGCGACAGCAGCACCCCTGCTGCCGTCGAAGCGACCAGCAGGCTGCGGATCACACGAGGTATGCCGTTCATCCCTCTCACCACCCCTAGGCGGGATGCTGACACCGGTGCTGTTCAGTTCGCGCGCGAAAACAGGCAAAGAGGTGTCAACAGCTGTGAAGCTACGGTTGAGGTTTGTTGGAGTGTCGATCTGGCCGCCGGACGCTTGGAGCACCGCGTCGTCGATCAGCATCTGGATGTCGACCGTGGCGCTGCCATCGCCGTTGACGGTGCAACTAGCAGGGTGATGAACAACCGCCCGGCAGGCGCTTGCGGGGCCTAATGCCGTGAGAACGGGCGCCGAAGGTG
>DASUWN010000050.1:0-20253 GCA_036378395.1 Candidatus Dormiibacterota bacterium
GAGCTCAGCCGCTCCTCCTCGGCCACGAGCGGGACGTTGGCCTCGCGGAAGAGCTGGATGCGGTTCTTCCAGCGCCGGATGGTGGTTTCGAGGTCGCCGCGCTGGAACCCGCTCTCGACCAGGCGCTCGCCGAGGCGGACGCGCCAGGGCTCGAGCCGGGGGCTGATTTCGCTGCTGAAGCGGAGGGCGGCGGCCTCCTTGGCGTCGTCGAAGGTGTCGCAGTCGTAGGCGATCTCGGCGTTGTAGGCGGCGTCCTGGAACAGCTCTTCGAGGCGCGACCAGTCGCCGATCCAGGCTTCGACGTCGGCCGGCCTGGGCAGCGGCCGGCGGGCCAGCTCCTCGAAGTAGGGGACGATGTCGTCGAGCGTCGCGTCGCGAAATGCTTCGGGGGAGTCGGGAAGATGCTGCGCGGTAGCCACGGCTAGCATCTTCCCTTAATGAGTGGACGCCTTGACTTCCGCGCCTATGTAGCTGAGTTCATCGGAACCTTTGCTCTCATCTTCGTCGGCGTCGGCGCCATCGCCGGCACCAGCATCGGCAAGGACCAGCCCGGGCTGGTCGCGATCGCGCTCGCCCATGGCCTGACCATCGCGGTCATGGCCAGCGCCACCGCCGCCATCAGCGGCGGCCACCTCAATCCCGCCGTCACCGCGGGGGTTCTGGCCGCCGGCCGGATCTCGCCCGTCAATGCGGCCGGCTACTGGGTCTCGCAGCTGCTGGGTGCGGTCGCGGCCGCATTCTTGATCCAGGCCGTGATCCCAAGCGCCGCCCTGCACGCGGTCAACCTGGGGACGCCGGCGCCGGCTGCCGGCATCAGCGGACCCTCGGCGCTGCTGATGGAGGCTGTCCTGACCTTCTTCCTGATGTTCGTGATCTATGGCACCGCGGTCGACCGCCGGGCGCCGAAGATGGCCGGACTCTTCATTGGACTGACGGTGACCCTCGACATCCTGATCGGCGGCCCGATCACGGGCGCGGCGATGAACACCGCTCGCTGGTTCGGTCCCGCACTCCTCACCGGCGGTCTCGGCAACTTCTGGATCTACACGATCGGGCCGGTGGGAGGCGCGGTCGCCGCCGCCGTGCTCTGGCGCTACTTCCTCGAGTCGCGGGTCGAGCCTGGAGCAACCACGGTCTAGGCCGCCTGCCTCCGGGCCCGCCGTGCGTCGCGCTTGAGCCGCTGCTGGATCAAGGCGAGCACGGCTGCCTCCTCCGAGGGCAGTCCGCGCAGCGAGCTCTGGCCGCGCGCCTCGAGCTGCTCGACCAGGCCGCCGTCGAGATAGGCGTCCAGCAGCGTCGGGTGGACGTAGCACTTGCGGCACACGTCGCGCGTGTTGCCCAGCTGCTTGGCGACCGACTCGATCGCGTGCACGACGTTGCGCTTGGCCTGTGCCTCGGTATCGAACTCCTCTAGATCCCGGAGCGCGCGGGCGGCGAGGACGGTTCCCGCCCAGGTCCGGAAGTCTTTGGCTGAGAAGCCCTCGCCGGCGATGCTTCGGATGTAGTCGTTGACGTCATCGGAGCTGATCCGGTGGCGCTCGCCGTCGCCGCCGACGTACTGGAACAGCTCCTGGCCCGGCAGCTCCTGGCAGGCGCGCACCACGCGCGCGATGCGCGGATCGCTGACCCCGATGCGGTGCTCCTTGCCGCCCTTGCCCCGAAAGTAGAGCTGAACCTGGCGACCCCGGATCCGAGCGTGGCGGTCGCGCAGCGTGGTCAGGCCGAAGGACTCGTTGTCGCGTGCATATTCCTCGTTGCCGACCCGCATCAGCGTCGTCTCGAGAAGCCGGACCACGGTGGCCAGGACCTTTTCGCGAGGCAGGCCGCGTCGACGCAGGTCGCGTGCCACCCGGCGCCGGATGCGAGGCAAGGCGCGGGCGAAATCGACCATCCGGCCGTATTTGTTCTCGTCGCGCACCTGCCGCCAGCGCGGGTGGTAGCGGTACTGCTTGCGTCCGCGGGCGTCGCGGCCGGTGGCCTGGATGTGGCCGCGGGGGTCGGCCGAGATCCAGACTGCGGTCCATGCCGGCGGGATCGCCAGCGAGCGGATTCGCTCCAGCGTCGAGCGGTCGCGCACCTGGCGGCCGTCGGGATCCCGATATACAAAGCCGCCGCCCCGCCGCTGGCGCTCGATGCCGGGCTGGTCGTCGGTGACGTAGCGCAGCCCTGCCTCACGCGCGGCTTCGACCGATTCCTCGGAGACCTCCACGTCTCCATCATCGGCGGCGGCGCGCTCAGCTGACGGTGAGCGTTGCCTTCATGCCGGCGTCGGCGTGCCCCGGCTGGGAGCAGATCACCGGGTAGTTTCCAGAGTCGAGCTTGACGGTCAGGGTCGAGCTGCTGCCGGGCTGGATCAGCTCGCTCTGCGCCACCCAGCCGCCGCTGCCGTCCGTCTTGACGATCGTGAAGTCGTGACTGGTGTGGCCCTCGTTGACGAGATAGAAGGTGTTGCTGCCGGATTTGGCCTGGATCTGGTTGGGCGCGAATGCAAAGTCGCTGAGGGTGACCTTGATCGAGCCCGGCGGAGGTCCGGCGGGGCCGCCGCAGGCGGCCAGCAGCAGTGGGAAGGCCAGGAGCAGGAGGGCCCGTCGCATCGGCTTTGAATACCGGCCCAGGTTTCCCAACCTGGCTAGGGTAGGCCCATGCATGCCGAAGCGGCGCTGGCGGCCGCCGAGCCCTACCTCACACCGTTGGCCGTCGCCGACCGGGCTGTTCTCGAAGCCAACCTGGCTCGCATGGCGGCGCTCGCCGCCGGCGCGGGCCTGCGGCTGCGGCCGCACGCAAAGACCCACAAGAGCGCGTGGGTGGCCCAGCGCCAGATGGCCCATGGAGCGGTGGGAATCACCGCCGCCACGCTGGTCGAGGCGGAGGCTTTCGCCGCGGCCGGAGTTGAGGACATCCTGGTCGCGCACCCGCCGGCCGGTGAAGCCAAGCTGCGCCGGCTGGCCGCGCTGGCCCGCCGCGTCCCGCGCCTGGCGGTGGCTCTGGACAGCGTCGAACTCGCCCTGCAGCTGCCGTCGGCGGTGGAGGTCATGTGGGAGGTGGACACGGGCCTGCACCGGGTTGGCACGGCGCCCGGCGCGCCCACCGCGGAGGCGGTCGTCGACCTTGTGCGCGCGCTCCCCGGCGATCGCTTCCGGGGTCTCCTGACGCATGCCGGCCAGGCCTACCAGGGCGACCGAGCCGGCGCCGCACGCGAGGAGTGGAGCGGCCTTGCGGAATCGGCCGCGGAGCTGCGCTCGCGCGGGGTCGAGGTGCGCGTGCTGAGCGTCGGCTCCACGCCCACCGCCGCCTTCGCCCCCGAGGCGGCCGCCGGCGGGACGACCGAGATGCGGCCCGGCACCTATGTCTACGGGGACGCCAACCAGGTGGCCCTCGGCAGCCAGTCTCTCGAGGAGTGCGCGCTCGGGGTGGTGGCCACCGTCGTCTCGACGCCCGGGCCCGACCGCCGCGTGTTGGATGCCGGGTCCAAGGCGCTCAGCGCCGATTTACGGGTGCCGGGCCTGAATGGGTTCGGAATCGTGCTCGGCCACCCCGAGCTGGTGGTCGAGCGCCTGAACGAGGAGCACGCCGTGGTGACGGGACCCGCAGATCTTCGCGTGGGTGACCGCGTGGTGGTGATTCCCGCCCACGTCTGCACTGCTGTCAACCTCCATCCGGCCGTGCTTTTCTACGGCGACGGCGAGGCCGGCTGGGATCCGGTGGTTGCCCGCGGCTGGCAGCCGGCTTAGGCCGCGTAGACCTCGATCTCGGTCGCCTTGATCGCCACCCAAACCGGCTCGCCGCCCGCCAGCCCCAGCTCGCGGACCGCCGCCGGCGTGACCTCGGCCACCACCGGCAGCGCGCCGGCCAGCTGGACGCGGGCCCGGTCGGCCTGGAGGTCGATGTCGACCGGCCGTGCCTGCCAGAGGTTGCGGGGCGTGCCCTCGGGGCGCGACCTGTAGAGCGCGACCGCCCGGGGATGCAGGAGGGCGAAGACGTCGCCCTCCACCTCCTCGGCCACGCTCAGCGCCGCGGAGCCGACCTCGACCGTGCGTCCGCGCCCCGTGCCGCGCCAGAGGTTCACGCCGACGAGGTCGGCGACGTAGCGGGAGCGGGGGCGGGCGGTGACCTCGGCCGCGGTACCGGTCTGGGTGACGCGGCCGTTCTCGAGGACCAGCAGTCGATCCGCCAGCGCCAGGGCATCGACCGGGTCGTGGGTGACCAGGACCCGGATCCCGGGCGCCTCGCCCAGGTGCCGCCGCAGCTCGCGCCGGATTTCGACTCGCACGCTGGCGTCGAGAGCGGCCAGCGGCTCGTCGAACAGGAGCAGACGCGGCTGGAGGGCCAGCGCCCGCGCCAGCGCCACGCGCTGCGCCTGGCCGCCGCTCAGCTGTGCCGGTCGTGCTCGCGCACGGTCGGCGAGTCCCACCCGCCGGAGCCAGTCCTCGGCGACCGCGAGCGCATCCTGCCGGCGTCGGGCGCGGAGCCCGAAGGCCACGTTCTCGACCGCGGTCAGGTGCGGAAACAGGAGGTAGTCCTGGAACACGAGGCCGACCGAGCGCCGCTCGGGCGGCCGCCAGGCGCCGGTCGCCGGATCGTCCCACGGCTGGCCGTCGAGCACGATCCGGCCGCGATCCAGGGGCTGCAGCCCGGCCAGCGTGCGCAGCAGAGTCGTCTTGCCCGCCCCGTTGGGGCCAAGCACCGCGATCACCGCCTCGGGAGTGGCGCGCAGCGACGCCTCGAGGTGCAGCGACCCCAGCCGGATCTCGACCTCTGCTTCGAGGGTCATAGCGCGAGGTAGCGGTCGCGGAGGGCGATGAGCACGCCCATCGACACTGCGACCAGCACCAGGCTGAGGATGACGGCCGCCTCCGGCCGCGTCTCGAGCAGGAGGTAGACCGCGAGCGGCATGGTCTGGGTGGTGCCGGGCAGGTTGCCGGCAAAGGTGATGGTCGCCCCGAACTCGCCCAGCGCACGGGACCAGGCGAGGACGGCGCCGGCAAAGATCGAAGGCGCCGCCAGCGGCAAGGTGACTCGGAGCAGGACGCGCCAGCGGCCGGCACCGAGCGTTCGCGCCGCCTCTTCCAGCCGGCGGTTCAGCGAGCGCAGGCCGGCTTCGACCGTCACCACCAGGAAGGGCATGGCGACGAAGGCCTCGGCCAGGATCACGCCGGCGGTGGTAAAGGGGAGGCGCACGCCCAGGAGGTCGAAGGCGGGCCGGCCGATGAGGCCGGCGCGGCCGAAGGCGAGCAGCAGCGCCACACCTGCGACCACCGGAGGCAGCACCATGGGCAGCGTCGTCAGGGCGCGGAGCACCGAACGCCCCGGGAAGTCGAGCCGGGCCTGGGCCCACGCCAGCGGAACCCCGAGCAGGAGCGCGATGGCGGTTGCGCTCAGCGAGCAGATGAGCGACAGCCGGAGGGCATCGAGCGTCTCCGGCGCTCCCAACTCTGCCACCGCCCGCGGCCAGGGCGCCTCGGCCACCAGGCCGATCAGCGGGAGGAGGAAGAAGAGACCGCCCAGAACCGCGAGCACCGCCACCGGCACCGGCGGCAGCTCGCGGCCGCGGCGCGAGCTCACGGCGGCCCGAACCCCTGGTCGGCGAGGAAGCGCTGGCCGGCGGCGGAGGTGATGAAGTCGATGAATGCTCGCGCGCCGGCCGCGTTGGTGCTGGTCGAAACCTGCGCGATGGGATAGTGCGCGACGATGTTGGTGGGGTCGGGAATCGCCACTCCTTCGACCTTGGCGCCGCCGGCGCGGACATCGCTCACGTAGACGATTCCGGCGTCGGCTTCACCTAGAGCCACCTTCGACACCACCGCCTTGACGTCGGTCTCCTCGCTCTTCGGGCTGACGGTCACCCCGGCGCGGGCCAGAACCTGGCGGGCGTAGTTGCCGGCGGGAACCGCCGGGGCCGCCAGCACCACGACCAGGTCTGACCGCCCCAGATCGGAGAGGCCGTGCACGTGCTTCGGATTGCCGCCGGCCACGACGATCTCGAGCCGGTTGCTGGCGAAAAGGCGGGGCGGCTCGACCAGGTTCATCTGCCTGGCGCGGTCCATGTTGGGCTGGTCGGCCGAGGCAAAGACGTCGGCGGGCGCGCCCTGGCCGATCTGGGTGACCAGCGTCGGGCTGCCCGCGAAGTTGAAGCGCGTCGTGAATCCCGGGTGCTGCCGGGAGAAGGCCGGGGCGGCGTTCTGGAAGGCCGTGGTCAGGGATGCGGCCGCGAACACGGTCACCGTCTGGGGCGCGGATGGGGAGGACGCACTCGAGGGCGCGCCACCGCAGGCGGCAATGACAGCCGCGAGGGCGGCGATGGCCATCCCTCTCAACGGGGGACCTCGATCACGACGTTGGTGGCCTTGACCGACGCGATGGCCCGCTTGCCGGCCTCGAGCCCGAGCTCGTCTGCGGCCTCGCGACTGATCAGCGAGACGATGCGGTGTGGGCCCACTTGGATCTCGACCTGGGCCATCACGCGGTCACGGACGACTCGGGTGACGATCCCGGCAAAGTGGTTGCGGGCCGACTGCGCCCCGATCGCCTCAGCGCGAGCCGGCTCCCGGTTCCCGGCTAAGAAAGCGGCCACCTCGGACGCTTCGACCATGCGGTGCCCACCTGGCGAGCGCACGGTCGCCAGCCGGCCGGCGTCGGCCCAGCGGCGGACGGTATCGACGGAGACGCCGAGCAGCTCGGCAACTTCCCCGATTTTGTAGCGCGCCACGCTGCAATTATGAGGTTTTTGGGCGGAAAAACTCGCTACAGAGACTTATAAGTCGCGGCGCGCCAGATGCGACCGGTAGCTGGATCGACGACTGCGGCCAGACGCGTGCCGCCTTCTTGGTCTGACCAGCTGCTCGGCAGCCGGATCTGAGCGTCGGCTCCCGAATCGAGCCGGTAGGTCGCTCGCGTCCAGCGCGAGCCCCTGCTCCCACGCATCGGCTCCACCTTGGTCAGCGCAACGTCGCGCCGGACACCGCTTTCGGCATCGTGCCTGGCCCGGCTGTACAACCACGCCAGCAGCGCCAGCGGCACCAGCAGCGAACCCACGACCAGGCCTTCCAGGGTCACCGCGGGGCCGGGGTATAGAGAGCCGCCGAGGACGAAGCCGAGGACCAGGATCAGGTTGGTTCCCGCCCAGGCCGCGGTCGCGGGCCCCATGCCGTCGGCTGCAGCGGCGAGGGGAAGTCCGGGGGGCGCCCGCCGGGGCGGCGGCTCAGCCTCGGCAGCGGCCAGGGCGAGGCCGGTAGTCGTCGCCGGCGACATCAGCCTCAGAGCACCCGTGGCGAGCATGCCGGCGCCGGCGGTCAAAAGGACGAATCCAAACGCACCGCCAGCCAGGGTCGAGTACGGGCTGTGCGAGGTCTCGGCCCGGTTGCCGAGCTGATCTTCGATCTCGACCACCTCCTCGCGCCAGCGGTAGGCGGTGGCCGGTCCGGTGACCAGCGCCGCCCAGTTGCTGGAGATCACCTCGGAGTCGATGGTGTCGCCGATCACGATGTCGGCGTAGTGGGTCCGCGTCTTGCCTGCGCGCACGCTGTACAGCCGCACGATCTGAGTCGGCACCGACAGCACGCAGTCATCGCTGGGCTCTCCTGCGCACAGCGGCGCGGCCCCATAGGCCCGAGCGCCGGCGAGCGCGCTCTCGAACACGGAAACCCAGAGCCGCCCGAACAGGAACGCGATCCCGCCGAGAAGCAGGAGCCAGACTGTGGCGGCCGTCGAGCGCCTGAGCATCGGGCGGGATCGTAGCGCCCGTCCGGCGCGTTTTTCAGCCGGCTTGGACCGCCATGTTGGGATCGACGAGGTGGATCCAGGTCAGGCCCTGCGGAAGCGTGAAGTCCTTCCCGTCGGCGGTGGTCAGCCGGAGCGGCTTGGCCGGGTCGGAGAGGTCCCACCCGGCGGCGAAATGCTGGCCGCGGGTGTAGACGTCGGCCTTTCCCGTCCCCTGGAGGTCGAAGTCGATGCCGTTCTCGCCGAGGACGTCCTCGGTGTAGCCGGCGTCGTGGTGGGCAACCCGGATCAGCACCACGTTGGTGATCTTGAGCGGCTGACTGCTGTTGTCGGTGTCGATCTCGGGGCCGCCGTCGGTCGTGTACTGGTACGTCTTGGAGCCGGAGTCGTAGGCGTAACTGACGCTGTGCACGTCGGTCTGGGCGAAGCTGAACTTGGTCACCTGGCCGTCGCCGGTGGCGGAGGGCTCACCCGAGCTCGGCAGCGTGTAGGTGACCTTGGCGTTCGAGTCGGACACGCCGCTTTTGAGCTGGTCGCCGCTCGAGTAGAGGTTGTGCGGCGCTACCCGCGAACTGTCGCGCTTGAAGTACTTGCCACCGTTCGACCCCTCGCTGTAATTGGGGATCTTGGAGTCCCAGATCAGGCCCTGGACCTTGTCCGAGGCGCCCGAGTAGAAGAGGACGCCGCTGTAGGACTTGACCAGCCGCAGCGTCACCAGCCGTGCGCTCCGGACCGGGCCGATCTTGCCCGAGCCGCTGGGATCGAAGTAGATGACCGTGAAGCGGGTGATCCCGCCCTCGGTCAGATACTCGTAGACGAGGTCGGCGTTCTGAAGCCCGGAGTGAGGCCTCGAATCGGGCGCGTTCTCGACCTGGACCATGGCCGGGGCCGGCCGTCCGGGCGTCGGCGTGGATGCGGGAACCAGCGGCGCAACCGGCTTCGGCGGGTTCGAGCAGGCCGCCAGCAGCGCCAGCAAAAGAACCAGGGCGCGTGCCCTCACGGATATCCACGATACGTAAGGCCGCCTTTCGGGCTACTCGGGAAGGACGGTGTCGGCAGTCCTCCAGCAGTACCAGGCAGCCACCGTCCGGAACGGCCGGTAGCGGTCGCCCAGCTCCATCAGCTGCTTTGGCTTTGGCCACTCCGCGAGGCCGTGGATGACGGCGTAGCCGCGGCGCACGCCGAGGTCGTCGACCGGCCAGACGTCGGGCCGCCGGAGCTGAAAGATCAGGAACATCTCGGCGGTCCAGCGGCCGATGCCCCGGACCGCCGACAGCCGCGCCACGATGTCGTCGTCGGCCAGCGAATCGAGGTCGTCAAGCGGGACCTCGCCGTTGATTACGCGCTGGGAAAGATCGCGCAGGGAGAGGAACTTATTGGCGCTCAAGCCCGCTGCCCGGAGGTCGGCTTCGGGGGTGGCCAGGACCGCCTCGGGCGACAGCTGCCCGCCGACCGCGGCCACGAAGCGGCCATGGATGGCAGCCGCGGCGCGGCCGGCCAGCTGCTGGAAGACGATCGAGCGGGACAGCGCCGCGAAGTAGCTGTCGCTCGGCGGCCGGATGGCCGGAGGGCCGATGTGCTCGATCCAGCGGGCGAGGTCGGGGTCGCGCCGGGCGAGCTCCTCAGCGGCTTCGGCGAAGTGCGGCTCGACGCCGGAGGTGGCTATGCGAACTCGGCCATGAAGGCGTCGAACTCCGCGCGCGGGATCCGCAGGTCGTCCTCGGTCAGGTCGCGCAGGGGCGTGTCCGGCAGCCCTTCGCGGGTGACGAAGTCCTGAGCCGACTCGTCGATGTAGAGCAGCCCGGTCAGAAGCTGTCCCCGCTCCCGCGACTCCTCGATGGTGCGGATGGCGTTGATCCGGTCGCCGGCGTCGTAGTCCGCGTCGACTTTCTTGAGCAGCAGGTGGGAGCCGTCGAACAGCCCGACGTCCTTGACCTGCCCGGCCTCGTAGTCGACGTGGATCTCCTCGAAGAAGGGGATGAAGGAGACATCCTGGATCAGCTCGTCGTGCTCCTTGACCCAGCTGTAGCTCTTGGTCGAGCCGTCGTGGTCGTTGAAGGTGACGCAGGGCGAGACCACGTCGAGCAGCGCCATGCCGCGGTGCGCGATCGCGGCTTTGATCAGCGGCACCAGCTGCTTGCCGTCGCCGGAGAAGGAGCGCGCGACGAAGGAGCAACCGAGCGAGAGGGCGACCAGGCAAGGATCGATCGGCGGGTAGGTGTTGACCGAACCCTTCTTCTGGACCGAGCCGACGTCGGCGGTGGCCGAGAACTGCCCCTTGGTCAAGCCGTAGGTGCCGTTGTCCTCGATGATGTAGGTGCAGTCGACGTTGCGGCGGACCATGTGCATGAACTGGCCCAGGCCGATCGACATACTGTCGCCGTCGCCGGAGATGCCGATCGTGATCAGCTGCCGGTCGGCGACGTTGGCTCCGGTGGTCAGTGCCGGCATCCGGCCATGGACCCCGTTGAACCCATGGGCCTGGTCGACAAAGTAGGCAGGGGTCTTCGACGAGCAGCCGATGCCGCTCATCTTGGCCAGCCGGTGGGGCTCGACCCCGAGCTCGAAGAGGGCCTTGACCAGGTGGTTGGTGATCGAGTTGTGGCCGCAGCCGGCGCAAAGGGTGGTCGCTGCGCCCTTGTAGGCGTCGCGCGCGAGCCCGATGTGATTGAGCGTGGTCGCCATGGCTACGCGGGCACCGCCTCCAGTTCCAAGAGCGGACGAGTGATCGCCTCGGCCGGGATCGGCCGGCCGTCGTAGTGCCGGATCGAACGCAGCCGGGCCGCCAGCTCGGGCGCCAGGTCGAGCCGGAGCAGGTCGTACATCTGGCCGTCGCGGTTCTGCTCGACGACGTAGACGCGCTCGTGGGCGGCCACGAAGTCAGCGATCGAGCGGGCGAGCGGCAGCGCCCGGATGCGCAGGTAGTCGACTTCCATACCGTCGGCCCGCAGCACCTCGCGAGCCTCGATCACCGCGGCATCGGTCGAGCCGTAGGCGATGACGCCAATCGGCGAGCCGGGCGCGTCGGCCACCGGCTGCGGCAGCTCGCCGCGGGCGGTCTCGTGCTTGCGGGCCAGGCGGTCCATGTTGGCGGCGTACGCCTCGGCGCTCTCCGTGTAGCGGGCCTGAGGATCGTGGCCGGAGCCGCGGGTGAAGTAGCCCGCCGCGGGGTGCTCCGTTCCGGGCAGCGTCCGGTAAGGGATGCCGTCGCCGTCGACATCGCGATAGCGGCCCCAGTCGCCCTGCAACCGCTCGAGGTCCTCGGCGCTCAGCAGCTTGCCCCGGTCGAACGGCTTCTCCGGATACTCGAAAGGCTTGGTCATCCAGATGTTCATGCCCAGGTCGAGATCGGAGAGGACGAAGACCGCGGTCTGGTAGCGATCCGCAAGGTCGAACGCGATCCGGCCGAACTCGTAGCACTCGCCGACCGATCCCGGCAGCAGCACCAGGTGCTTGGTGTCGCCGTGGGAGAGCGTGTAGACGAAGCCGACGTCGCCCTGCGAGGTGCGGGTGGGCAGGCCGGTCGAGGGACCGATTCGCTGGATGTCGAAGATCACGACCGGGACCTCGGCGTAGTAGGCGAGGCCGGTGAACTCGGCCATCAGCGAGATCCCGGGCCCAGAGGTCGACGTCATTGCGCGGGCCCCGGCCCAGCCGGCGCCGACCGCCATCCCGAGCGCGGCCAGCTCATCTTCGGCCTGCACGACCGAGATCAGCTTCTGCCCTTTGGCGTCGACACGGAAACGCTCGGAATAGGCGATCAGGTTCTCGCACAGGCTGGACGAGGGCGTGATCGGGTACCAAGCGGCGACGGTGCAGCCGCCCATCAGGGCGCCGATGGCGGCGGCCTGGTTGCCTTCGACCAGGACCAGCCCGTCGGTCTTGCCCTCCATCGGCTCGAGGCGGAATGGACACGGCTTGTCCTGGAAGTGCTCCTCCCAGTAGCGGTAGCCGGCCTCGTAGGCGTCGATGTTGACCTGCCACGCCTTGGGCTTGGTCTGGAAGACCCGCTTGACCCCGTGCTCGAGCGCTGAGCGCGGGATCCCGAGCAGGCCCGCGACCACGCCGACGTAGATCAGGTTGGTGAGCTGCTTGCGCAGGGTGTCGCTCTGGATTTCGCTCTTGGCCAGCTTGGCGAACGGGACCGGGTAGTAAAGGACGTCCTCGCGCGGGTCGGCGGTCGCGTAGGCCTCCTCGTGAACGATGACGCCACCGCTGCGGACGCTCCGCACATCGTCGGCCCAGGTCGCCGGGTTGAGGGCGACGACGACGTCGGGGTCGCCCTTGCGCGCCTGGTAGCCCTCGGGCGTGATCCGCAGCTGGTACCAGGTCGGCAGGCCCTCGATGTTGGAGGGAAAGACGTTCTTGGGCGCGACGGGAATCCCTAGCGAAAAGATCGCGCGCGTCAGCACCAGGTTGGCTGACTGGCTGCCGGAGCCGTTGACGGTGGCGGCTTGGAAGGTTAGATCGTTGACCCTGTCTGGCACGACTCGCGGGCCACCAAGTTTACTCCGCGGGTTATCGCTACCAGGCCGCTTCCTCAGGTTCGGTACGCTTCCTGACCGATGCAGGTCTTCATCCCGCGTGAGAACGCGCCCGGCGAGCGGCGGGTGGCGGCTACGCCGGAGACCGTGAAGAAGCTTCGTGACGCCGGCCTCGAGGTGGCGATCGAAGCCCACGCCGGCGCTCAGTCGTTCTACAGCGACGCCGCCTACGAGGAGGCGGGCGCGACGGTCAGCGCCAACGCGGCGCGCGCCTGGGGTTCGGCCGACATCCTGCTCAAGGTCGCGGCGCCAACCTCCGAGGAGGCCGGAAGGCTGAAGAAGGGCGCGATCACGATCAGCTTCCTCCAGCCGGCTTCCCAGACCAAGAGCGTCGAGGCGCTGGCGCGGCACGGGGTGACCGCCTTCTCGCTCGAGCTGGTGCCCCGCATCTCACGCGCCCAGAGCATGGACGCGCTCTCCTCCCAGGCCTCGATCGCCGGCTACAAGGCGGTGCTGATGGCGGCCGCCCGCCTTGGCAAGTACTTCCCGATGCTCATGAGCGCGGCCGGCACCATCGCCCCCGCGCGCGTCCTCGTTCTGGGTGCCGGCGTGGCCGGGCTGCAGGCGATCGCCACCGCCCGCCGGCTGGGCGCCGTCGTCGAGGCCTATGACGTCCGGCCCGCGGTCAAGGAGGAGGTCAAGAGCCTGGGCGCCAACTTCCTCGAGCTCGAGCTCGAAGCCCAGCAGGGGCAGGGTGGCTACGCGCGCGAGCAGTCGGACGAGTTCCTCCGCAAGCAGCGTGAGCTGCTCACCGACCGGGTCGCCGCTTCCGACGTCGTGATCACCACCGCCGCGGTGCCCGGCCGGCGCGCGCCCGTGCTGGTGACCAGTGAGATGGTCGCCGGCATGCGGCCGGGCTCGGTGATCGTCGACCTGGCGGCCGAGACCGGAGGCAATGTCGAGGTGACGCGCGCGGGCGAGGTGGCCGACGTCGGCGGCGTCTTCGTCGACGGCACCACCAACATTCCGAGCACGGTGCCCGTCCACGCCAGCCAGCTCTATGCGCGGAACGTGGCCAACCTGCTGCTGCTGATGGTCAAGGAGGGGAAGCTGGAGGTGAACCTCGAGGACGAGGTCGTCAAGGGCGCCTGCGTCACCAAGGACGGCGAGGTCGTCAACGAGAACGCCCGGAAGATGATGGAGTCGGCATCGGCCTCCCCCGCGGCGGCCCCGGCGGCTTCCGGGACCAGGAGGCGAAAGGCCAGCCAGTGACCACCGAGCTGCTGACCCTCGTCACGTACTTCGTGCTGGCGATCTTCGTCGGTATCGAGGTGATCTCGAAGGTGCCGACCATCCTGCACACCCCGCTGATGTCGGGCACCAACGCCATCCACGGCATCATCCTGGTCGGGGCGCTGATCATCGCCGCCGACGCCCACAGCGCGGTCGGCTACGTGCTCGGCTTCGTCGCGGTGGTGCTCGCCACCACCAATGTGGTCGGTGGCTTCGTCGTCACCGACCGGATGCTCGAGATGTTCCGCGGCCGCCAGCGGCCGGAGTCGACCGAGTGAACCAGATCCTGCTCCAGCTCCTATACCTGGTGGCGGCGGTGCTCTTCATCGTCGGCATGAAGCAGCTGAGCTCACCGCGCGGCGCTCGCCGGGGCAACTGGATCTCGGCGGTCGGCATGGCGATCGCGCTGCTGACCACCGTCGTCAACCTCGTCCTGGCCGGGAAGTTCACCGCGATCGGAGTCGTGCTGGCCGTGATCGGAGTCGTGATCGGCGCCGTGGTCGGCACCGTGGGCGCCCGGCGCGTGCACATGACGGCGATGCCGCAGATGGTCGCCCTCTTCAACGGCGTCGGGGGCGGCGCGGCGGCGCTGGTTGCGGTCTACGAGCTGACCTTCATCCTGGGCGCGCATCCCGCCCCGAGCGCCTCCTTCCCGTCGGTCTTCTCGATCGTGATCGGCGGCATCTCGTTCGCCGGCTCGATGATCGCCTTCTCCAAGCTGCAGGAGCTGATGACGGGGACGCCGATCACCTACCCCGGTCAGCAGATCGTGAACGGCGTGGTCGCCCTCGCGATCGTGGCGCTGGCGGTCTACCTCGTCGGCTTTGCCAACCTGCCGCTCGCCTACACCGCCCTTCTGGTGCTGGCGCTGGCGCTCGGCGTCGCCTTCGTACTCCCGATCGGTGGCGCCGACATGCCCGTGGTGATCTCGCTGCTGAACGCCTTCACCGGCCTCGCCGTGGCGGCCTCGGGCTTCATCCTCGACAACTTCGCGCTGATCGTGGCGGGGACCCTGGTGGGCGCCTCCGGAACGCTGCTCACGCTGATGATGTCGCAGGCGATGGGCCGCTCGATCGCCAACGTTCTCTTCGCTGCGGTTGGCTCGCCGGTAGCAGGTGCTGGCGCTGCCGCCGGCGCCGAAGGCCGCTCCGTCCGCGCCGGGCAGCCCGACGACATCGGGACCATGCTCGCCTACTCGCGGCACGTGATCATCGTTCCCGGCTACGGGCTGGCGGTCGCCCAGGCCCAGCACGTGGCCAAGGAGCTGGCCGACCAGCTCGAGAAGCGCGGAGTGAGCGTCGACTACGCGATCCACCCGGTGGCGGGCCGGATGCCTGGCCACATGAACGTGCTGCTGGCCGAGGCCAACGTTCCCTATGAGCAGCTCAAAGAGATGGATGACATCAACGACGAGTTCAAGCAGGCCGACGTGGCGCTCGTGGTCGGCGCCAACGACGTCGTCAATCCCGCCGCGCGCAACACGCCCGGCAGCCCGATCTACGGGATGCCGATCCTGAACGTGGACGAGGCCAAGAACGTCGTCTTTCTGAAGCGCTCGATGCGCCCCGGCTTCGCCGGGATCGACAACGAGCTGCTCTACGACCCCAAGACGATCATGCTGTTCGGCGATGCCAAGGACTCCCTGACCAAGCTGGTCCAGGCGGTCAAGGCGGCGTGATGTCGGCTGCGCACTCGGTGGAGGAGGCGCAGCGCATCGCCGACGAGAGCGGCTTTGGACCCTGGTGCGGCGGGCGAGCTGGTTCGCGCACCACACCCTCACCTACGTGAACTTTCAACCGGGCTGAGCCAGGCGGGTGGCGGCTGCCCGCCACTCAGGTGCTCGGCCAGCCGGCGCGCGCATTCAAAGGCGAAGCCCAGGCCGTGACCGGTGTATCCGCCGCAGACGAAAACGCCGGGCAGTCCGGGCAGCTCGCCGACCAGGGGCAGGCCGTCCGGGGTGAACCCCATCGTCCCCGCCCACCGGTGCGTCACTGGCGCCGCCACTCCGAGCGCCGCGACGTGGGCGTCGAGATGGGCCTGGATCGCCTGGCTCGGCTCCAGGCTGTAGCCGATCTCCTCTTCGGCGGCGCGGTCGCGGTACCCACCGGCGAGCACCTCACCCGAGTCCAGCTGGCGCCAGTACTGGTAGCCGCGATCGGCGTATGTGGGTCGGTCGAGCGCGCGCCGAAGCGTGGGCGCGGTGGCCAGCATCTGGCCTCGCACCGGCGCGATCGGGACGTCGGCCAGCCGGCCGGTGAACGCGTTGGTTGCGAGCACGATGGTCTCGGTCGCGATCTCCTGGCCGCCGGCCTCGACGCGACCGGGCTCGATCGCTGTCACGCCGACGCCCTCGACGATTCGGTCCTCGTGCCCGGTCGCAAGCGCGCTCACGACCGCCGCCGGGTCGCACTCGCCGTCCTCCGGGATGAGCAGACCGCGGCGTGCCGGGTCCCAACGCGCCCCGAAGCCGTCTTCCTCGAGCATCGTCTCGGAGGTGAAAAGCGCGTCCGCTTCGGCGTCGGAAGCGGCCAGCGTCCAGGATCCCCGGATCCCGGCCGGGACGCCCGTCTCGAGCAGCCGGCGCCGGTTTTCGATCGTGAACGCCCAAATCTCAGCCGCGCGATCGCGGCCGTACTGCGCGACCGCGTCTGCATAGCAGGAGGCGACCCCGGCCAGCAGGAAGCCTGCGTTGCGGCCGCTGGCGCCCCAGGCGAGCCGCCGCTGCTCGATCAGGATCGCTCGCGGCAGGTGGCGCAGCAATGCCACGCCGGTGATCCCGCCGCCGACGATCACGACCGGCGCGCTGTCGGGCAGCCGGCCCCGACCCCGCACAGCGGGTGGCTTCCAGAAGGGTTCGCCAATCAGCAGCGCACAACCCGATATATCATGCCGATATGTCAGCGCAGCTCAACAACACTTCCTACGTCCTGCTTGGCTTCATCGGAATCGGCCCTCGCTCGGGCTACGACATCAAGCGCGTGGCCGACCACTCGACCCGCTTCTTCTGGCAGATCAGCTACGGGCAAATCTACCCGGAGCTGAAGCGCCTCACCGAGCTCGGCCTCGTGGAACTGGAGGCCGACCCCCGCGGCGGCCGGGCGCGCAACCTCTACTCCCTCACCGAACGCGGCCGCCAGACGCTCCAAGAATGGCTGGCGCATGCCCCCGCGGGAACCTTCGAGATGCGGGATGAGCTGCTGCTCAAGCTCTTCTTCGCCGGGCTCGCCCCGCGTGACGTCCAGCTGGAGATCCTGAGCCAGCTTCGCCTGCGCGAAGAGGCAATGCTGGCGGAACTCCGTGCGATCGAGCCGCACGCCCGCGAGATGGCCAAGCAGAAGGCGGCGCTGGGGACGTATGTGCTGGAGGGAGGCCTCCGCATCCATCAGGCCTACCTCGATCACATCAAGGAGCTCGAGCGCCGCCTGATCTCTTGACAGGATATATCGATGAGATATATCCTCCGGTCATGATCACGCGCCTCCGGTCCAACCCCTGGGTGACTCTCCTCGTCCTCTGCCTCGGGCTCTTCATGATCCTGCTCGACACCACGATCGTTTACGTGGCGACGCCGAGCATGCTGAGCGCGCTGCACGCCTCCTTGGACGAGGTGCTGTGGGTCTTCAACGGTTACCTGATCACCTATGCGGTGCTGCTGATCCCCGCCGGCCGGCTCGGCGACCTGTTCGGACCCAAGCGCATGTTCATGGCCGGCCTGGCGGTGTTCACCGCGGCCTCGGCCGTCTGTGGCCTCAGCCACGACGCCAACCAGCTGATCGCGGCGCGGGTGATTCAGGGCGCGGGTGGGGCCATGCTCTCGCCGCAGACGCTGCCCTTCGTGACCAGCCTGTTTGCTCCCGAGCGGAGGGGCGCGGCGTTTGGAATGTTCGGCGCCGTGATCGGGCTGGCCACCGTGGCCGGACCCACGCTGGGCGGGCTGATCGTGACCTACTCCGACTGGCGCTGGATCTTCTTCCTCAACGTTCCGGTCGGGGTGCTGGCGCTGGTTGCCACCGCCGGCCTGGTTCCCGACCTCCGGGCCGGCCGCCTGCACAGCCTGGACCCGGTGGGCGTGCTGCTGGCGACGGCCGGTCTGTTCGCGATCGTCTTCGGCCTGATCGAAGGCCAGCGCTACGACTGGGGTACGATCGCGGGCTCGGCGATCACGATTCCGATGGTCCTGCTCGCGGGCGGTGCGCTGGTCGTGCTCTTCGTCGTCTGGGAGGCGCGCCAGCGGGAGCCGCTGGTCCCGCTCAGGCTCTTTCGCTACGCCGACTATTCGGTCAGCAACTGGATCAACGTCGCGCTCGCGTTCGGGATGCAGGCGGCGTTCATCCCGCTGACCATCTACACGCAGTCGGTGCTCGGGATGTCGGCGCTCAGCTCGGGTCTCACCTTCGCGCCGATGTCGCTCGCGGCCGCGGTGGTGGCGATGCCTGCCGGCCGGCTGGCCGACCGCGTCGGATCACGCCGCCTGCTCACGGCCGGGCTGATCCTGTTCGGGGGCGGCATGCTCTGGGTGTCGCAGCTGGCCGCGCTCAACTCGACGATCGGGACCTTCCTCGTCCCGATGCTGGCGGCCGGCACCGGCATGGGGTTCACCTTCGCGCCGCTCACGGCCGTCGCCATGCGAGCGATCGCGCCCGCCGATGCGGGAGCCGCCTCTGGAGTGTTCAACACCACCCGGCAGGTGGGCAGCGCGCTGGGCGCGGCGGCGGTCGGGGCCGTGCTCCAGAACCGGCTTGCCGCCTACCTGCCCGAGCAGGCCGCAGCCGCATCGGGGCAGCTCCCGGCGCCGTTCCGGGCGGGATTTGTCGAGGGCTTTCGGAACGCGGCCAAGGCGGGCTTCGAGGTGGGCACCGGCCAGTCGGGCGGAATCTCGCTGCCGGCCGGCTTGCCCGCCTCGGTAGCGGCTCAGCTGCACACGCTGGTCGTGCAGGTTTTCGACAACGGCTACCTGCTCGCGCTGCGGCCGACGGTCGCGGTCGGGGTGGCGGTGCTGCTGGCGGGCGCTGCCTCGGCGCTCCTGCTCGAGCGCCGGTGGAAGCGCGCACCGGAGGTGGTTCCCGCCGAGCGCGAGGCAGCCTAGTCCAGCCCGAGACCGGTCCCTTAAGGCGGCTGTAAAAGTCCTGACGTCTACTAAGCTTTTGCGACCAGACGACGGCCGGTTCTGAGGGAGGAGGAGGAGGGATCCATGCCTGTCCATCGTTCGCTGCGCCGCGCCCGAGCGGCGCTTATCGGAGCACTGGTGGTGCTTGCTTCGTCGTTGGCGACCGCGCCCAGCGCGACCGCCAGCACGGGAACCGATGAGACGTACATCGTTCTCTACAGCGACACCGCGTCGTCGGCAGACGCCGCAGCGGCGGTCCAGGCGGCGGGCGGAAGTGTGGTCGCCAACTACACGCAGATCGGCGTCGTGATCGCGCACTCGTCGAGTTCAGGCTTTGCCGCCGCCATGGCGGCTACGTCGGGCGTCGAGGGCGTCTCGGCGACGGCCAACTTCGCCACCCAGCTGAACGACCCGCAAGACAGCGGTGCCGACGCCGCCGGTCCGCCGCCGGGCGACCTCCCCAACTCGCCCGCGACGGACACGGATACCTTTTCCGCGCTGCAGTGGAACATGCGCCAGATTCACACGCCCGAGGCGCACGCCATTACGGGCGGGAGCCCGGCCGTGCTGGTCGGCGACATCGACGGCGGCGTGGACTTCAACCATCCCGACCTCAAGCGGAACCTCGACGTCGCCGACAGCGCCAACTGCGTCAGCGGCGCACCGGTCCCGGGCCTGGCCGCCCAGGACGATAACGGGCACGGCACCCACACCGCCGGCATCATTGCCGCGGCCGCCAACGGAATCGGCATCGTCGGCGTGGCGCCCAACGTCCGGCTGGCGGCGATCAAGGCAGCCGACAGCCATGGCGACTTCTTCCCGCAGGCGGTGGTCTGCGCCTTCGTCTGGGCCGCCGACCATCACGTCGACGTGACCAACAACAGCTACTTCGCCGATCCCTTCCTCTTCAACTGCAAGAACGACCCCGTCCAGCGGGCGATCTGGAAGGCGGAGCAGCGCGCCATCCGCTACGCGCAGACCAAGGGCACCGTCGTGGTGGCGGCGGAGGGCAACAACGCGGACGACCTCGCGCACCCGACCCAGGACGTCAGCAGCCCGGACTACCCGCCCCACACCGCCGTGACTCGCACCGTTCACAACGACTGCGTCGTCATCCCGGTCGAGATCCCGGGCGTGGTCGGCGTCACCGCCGACGGCCACAACCAGCAGCCGGGCGGCGGCTACCTGAAGTCCTTCTACTCGAACTACGGCGACAGCGTGACCCAGGTCGTCGCGCCTGGCGGCGACAGCATCTTCGGTCGGAACGCCGAAGCCCACAACGGCGGCGTTCTCTCGACCTGGCCCGCGAACGTCCCGTGCCGGTCGACCGTGAAGGAGCCGACCGGCGACCCGAGCTATCCGACCGCCGTCTACTGCTACCTGCAGGGGACGTCGATGGCGGCGCCGCACGCAACCGGCGTGGCGGCCCTGATCATCAGTCGCTACGGCAACCTGTCCAGCCCTCAGAACGGCAAGATGCGCCCGGAGCAGGTCGTGAGCTTGCTCGAGCAGACCGCGGATCCGCAGCCCTGCCCCTCCAGCCTGCCCCCGGGTTACGCGGCGTTCACCAGCCGCAGCAACGGGGCGCCGCAGACCTGCACCGGCGGCACCGGCTACAACAACTGGTACGGGCACGGGCAGATCAACGCCCTG
>DASUWN010000051.1:0-2599 GCA_036378395.1 Candidatus Dormiibacterota bacterium
GGAAACCTGTGACGGCCAAAGGAAGCTTTGTGTTCCCGAGCGTCGGCTGATCGAGGACCTGACACAACAGGATTGTCAGGTCGAGCGCCCTCCCTCTCCTGCTGCTGGCGGCGTGTCAACGGCCATCCAAAAGTCCGAACCCGCGGCCAACGAAAAGTCCGCACTTTCGGCCAGCTCAACGCCTTCAGGCGGCCGGCCTCTGAAAACGAGGCGCTGAGAAGCCCGTAGCGGGCGCGGACGTGGCGTCGTCGACCTGGGAGACCTGGGCGCCGAGCCCGATCAGCTCTTCGGCAGACCACCTCCCCGGCTCCGAGCCTCGCGCATGCGGAACGACTCGCCCTCGGTGACCACGACCACCGCGTGGTGCAAGAGGCGGTCGAGCATGGAGACGGTGGTGGTGTGCTCGGGCAGGAAGCGGCCCCACTGGTCGAAGGGCCAATGGCTGGCGACGCCCAGGCTGACGCGTTCGTAGGCGGCGGCGAAAAAGCGGAAGAAGAGCTGGCTGCCGGTGGCGTCCAGGGCCGCGAAGCCAATCTCGTCGACCACGACGAAGTCGACTCGGAGCAGGTTGTCGATGACCTTGCCGACGGAGTTGTCGGCGAGGCCGCGGTAGAGCGTCTCGACCAGCTCGGCGGCGGTGAAGTAGCGGACCCGGTGTCCGGCTTCGACGGCGGCGTGACCGAGCCCGATGAGCACGTGGCTCTTGCCGGTCCCGGCCGGTCCCAGCAGGCAGGGGTTCTGGTGGTCGGCCAGCCACTCCAGTGAGGCCAGGTAGTCGAAGGTCTTCTGGGGCACCGAGGAGAGCTGGACCTTGAACTCGGCCAGGGTCTTTTGGACCGGGAAGCCGGCCTGCTTGAGCCGGGCCCGCAGGTTGGACTCGTCGCGGGCGGCAATCTCGGCCTCGACCAAGGTGCGCAGGAGTTCCTCGGGTGCCCAGCGCTGGGTCTTGGCCACCTGGCAGACCTCGGGTGCGAGGCGTCGGATGCGGGCCAGCTTGAGCCGGCGTAGGCCGGCCTCGAGGTCGGCAGGAAGGGTCGGTGCGGAGGCGGTCATCGGAGCGCCTCCAACGAGTACGCGGAGAGGGGGCGCACAGGGACCTCGGGCACGACCAGTTCGAGTCGGCCGCCCTCCGCGGTCGGCCGCGGCGCCGCGCCGTTGGCGGCCAGGATGGAGCGCATGTCCTGCGCCCGGAAGCGCCGGAACTCAACCGCCCGGCTGAGCGCCAGGAGGAGCGCGTCCCGCCCCCAGCTCCGCTCCAGGGTGACGATGTCGGCGAGCTCACCGGCCAACCTCGAGGTACCGGCCGCGGCGGCGGCGCGCAGGAAGGCCTCGGCGCTCGGGCCCAGGCTCAGGAACTCGCGCTCGAGCGTGGTCCGGACCCGGACCGGCCGGCTCGGCCGGCCGCGGGCGCCGCCGTAGTGCTCGTCGAGGATGGAGGCGCCGCCCGGGGCGCATAGAGGGTGGCGGGCAATCTCCCGTTCACCGGCGATTACCACCACCTCGGCCTCGCCGACGTTGACCTCGACCTGGTGGCCGACGTAGGCGGTTGGCACCGAGTAGCGCGCGGAGCCGAAGCGGACGGTCTGCATCTTGTCGACCTTGCGCAACTCGCCACGACGCAGGGGCGGGCGCAGCGAGGGCAGCGGTCTCAGCACCTTGCTTTCCTCCTCCAGCCGGACCTGTGGCACCGCGCAGATCTCCGAGTGCTGGGCGGCGTTCACCTCCAGGCACCAGAGGACCGCCGCCCGGTTGGCGGCGTCGACGTCGTCGCTCTCGAGCAGGGCGGCCAGATCGCGCTGGGCGTAGCCGCACAAGTGCTCGACCACGCCCTTCGACTCGGGGTCCGCGGCCTCACAGAAGTCGGGCCGGAACCGATAGTGAGCGGCAAAGCGGACGTAGTCGGGATGGGGCACGACCACGTTCGCCACCGTCCCCGCGCGCAGACAGCCCATCCGGTCGGTGAGCACCACCGCCGGCACCCCGCCCAGCTCCTCGAAGCACTCGGCCAGCAGTTGCAGAGTCGTCTCCCGCTTCTCGTCGCGAGCGAAGCGGACGAAGCGCCAGCGGCTCCAGGGCAGCACCGCGCAGAACAGGTGCAGCCGGCCGTGCTGGGTCCAGTCGCAGACCAGGTGCTCGCCCGGCAACGGATGCCAGGGCCGGTACACCCGCCGGCGACGCTGCCAGTCGGCCTTCACCTTGGCGACCAACCGGCGGAGGTTGCGGAGCGAGCCCTGGTAGCCGGCTGCCCGCGCCACCGGCAGCAGCCGCTTGGCGCTGATGAGCCCTTCGGTCGCGCGCACCTTCTCGGCGACCAGCTCACGCGCGATCTCGGTGTTGCTCGCCGCCGGCGGACGCGCGCGGTACTCGTAGCTGCCGCTCAAACGGCGTTCGAGCACCCGCTTCACGGTCTTGTCGCTGGTCCCGCACAGACGCGCCGCCGCCCGGTACGTACCGAGCTCCTGGTAGGCGTTGATGATGTCCAACTGATCCCTCGTCGTTTTCAATGACAGGTGCTCCGGTGTGGCGTGGAGTGGTTTGAGCACCAACACCATCGCCCGCCGGGGCACCTCCGGGCGGGTCAGGTCAGACGAGGGGTGCG
>DASUWN010000052.1:0-8490 GCA_036378395.1 Candidatus Dormiibacterota bacterium
AATGAGTGACCGCTGGTGCCCAGTCGCAGGAAGTCGAGGCCGGCCACCGCCGCCCATGCCTGCACCACCCGGTACGCGGGGTCGTAGGCTCCGAGCGGCGGTCCGCTGCTGTGGATGTAGGCCGACCCCGGCGGCGCGGGCAGGTCGATCAGCGCCGGCAGCCCCTCAAACGAGAGCTGAACCACGAAGGCGCCCGGATTCACAGCGACCTCCTCAGACTCGAAGAGCGCGTCCCAGCCCGCGATCGCCGCCGCCTGCGGTTCCATCACCAGCCGCCGTCCGCGCTCGGCCGCCGCCGTCCCGAACGCCGCCACCCGCTCCCGGTTCATCGGATAGAGGTTGACCAGCAGCAGTGCCCCCGGCCGCCGCTCCAGCTCGGCGCGAAAAGCGCTCACCAGGTCGGACTCGCTCAGCCGCGGCGGCTCGACCGCGGCGGCGTCGGCTTCGGGCCGCAGGTAGCCGAGCCCGACGCCCTCCTGGACCAGCACGTCGACCCCACGCACCGCCTCGACGAAGCCGGCGCTGAGCTCGGGGTGAAAGCCGTGCCAGCGCAGATCCCCGGTGTAGGCGATGCGCACGTCGGGCGCCTGGATCAGGAAGCCGGTGGCGCCCGGGAGATCGTGGTCGACGGCGATGAAGCGCACCACCAGCTCCCCCCACTGCACGGTCTCCCGGTCGCCAACCGGAGTCCCCGGCGAGCCGGGCCGCCAGCGCAGGTACTCGCTGCGCTCGACCGCCGCCCGCAGCTCCTCCATCCGCGCCGGGTAGTAGAGCGGCACCGCCGGATCCAGGAAGCGCACCAGCGATGAGTGGTCGAGATGGAGGTGGCTGAGGAAGACCGCGGTCGCACTGTCCCCTCCACCCGGGGAGGACCCCGTACCCCCGCCACCCGGGGAGGACCCCGTACCCCCGCCATCGCGCGCGTAAACCCCGTCCAGGCGTGGCGCCTCGCCCGCCCAGATCAGGTCCGCGAGCTCACGCCCGGGCCGCGGACGCAGCCCCATCGAGAAGGGCGCGCGCCCCGGAGCGTGCTGGATCCCGAAGTCGAAGACCGCCCGCCGGCCGCCCCGCTCGACGACGAACTTGAGGCCGGTCGGGTCCCCGGTGTTGAGGAAGGTGAGGCTGGTTCCGCCGGCGGTCAAGGACGCCTCATCATATGAGGCCCCGATGGACCGGACGAGCTCGCCACCCCCGGCCCGAATCCTCACCGGAACCCGCGCGCGCCCTCGATGGAGCGGTGCAGCCGCCGGCCTCGAAGGCTACGTCTACCTGGCGCCGGCGCTGCTGATCCTGGTCGTTTTCGTGGTCGTGCCGGCGATCTGGGTCCTGGTGCTCTCCTTCTACCGCTGGGACCTGATCAGCTCCGACGCGACCTTCATCGCCGGCGGCAACTACCTCCGGATGTGGAACGACCCGCTCTGGTGGAAGTCGCTCTGGCAGACCTGCTACTTCGTCGCGGTCTCGGTCCCGCTGGGCATGATCCTGGCCCTGCTGCTGGCGATGGTCCTCAACGCGCCACTGCGCGGCCGGGCGCTCTTCCGGGGCGCGATCTTCTCGCCCTACATCACGCCTTCGGTGGCCACCATCGTGATCTGGGAGTGGATCTTCAACAAGGACTACGGCCTGCTCAACGCCGTCCTGGCCGTTTTCCACCTGCCGGCCGTGGCCTGGCTCAACAGCCCGACCTGGATCATGCCCTCGATCATCCTGTACTCGCTCTGGGTCCACACCGGCTTCAACGCGGTCATCTTCCTGTCCGGACTGGCCAACATCCCGCGCGAGCTGCAGGATGCCGCGCGCGTCGACGGCGCCGGGCCCTGGCAGGTGTTCTGGAACGTGACCTGGCCGCTCCTCTCCCCGACCACCTACTTCGTGCTGCTGATCTCGACCATCGGCTCCTTCAAAGTCTTCAACGTGGTGTTCGTCCTGACCTCGGGCAACGGCGGGGTCAGCGGCGGGCCCGACCGCGCGGCGATGACGATCGGCGTGTACCTGTACAAGCAGGCCTTCGAGTTCTTCCGGGCCGGCTACGCCTCGGCCATCTCAGTGGCGCTCTTCGCCATCATCCTGGCGCTGACCCTGGTCCAGATGCGGGTCGCCTCCCGCCGGGTCTTCTACCAGTGATCAGCAGGCTCCTCCGCTACCTGGTGCTCACCGTGGCCGCGGTCGCCTTCGTCTTCCCCTTCTACTGGATGGTCGTTACCTCGCTCAACGACCCCGACCAGCTCTACGTCTTCCCGCCCCGGCTGCTCCCGAGCTGGCAGTGGCACAACTACGCCGAGGCCTGGAGCCAGGTCCCCTGGGCGCGCTTCTACGCCAACACGGTCCTGGTCGCGGCCCTGACCACGCTGCTCGTGATCGCGACCTCGGCCCTGGCCGGCTACGCCTTCGCCGCCCTCGGCTTCGCCGGCAAGGCGATCGTCTTCGGCACCGTGCTGGCGATCTACATGGTCCCCAGCGAGGTCACGCTGGTCCCCAACTACATCACGCTGGCTCACCTGGGCTGGCTCGACAGCTACCAGGCCCAGATCGTGCCCTTCGGAGCCAGCGTGTTCGGTATCTTCCTCTTCCGGCAGTTCTTCCTGACGCTGCCCAAGGACCTGTGGGACGCCGCCCAGCTGGACGGCAGCTCGCACCTTCGCTATCTGTGGTCGGTCGCACTCCCGCTGGCGCGTCCGGTGGTCGTCACGGTCGGGCTCTTCCATTTCGTGGCCAGCTGGAACGCCTTCCTCTGGCCGCTGATCGTGACCTCGACCGACCGCTACCGGCCGCTGCAGGTGGCCCTCGCCTCGTTCAATCTGGTCGACAGCCACCAACCGATGTACCTTGCTGCGGGGGCGTTGATGACGACGCTCCCGGTGTTGATCCTGTTCCTGTTCGCGCAGAGGCAGCTGGTCGGGGGCATAGCCGCCACTGGTATCCACGGTTAGTCAGATGGAGGTGAAGGATTGAGGATTCCTAAGCGGCTGGGGGTTTTCGCGGTGGTCGCGCTGACCGCCTGCGGAGGCACGACTTCCGGGGGCGGTGGCAACCAGCTGGGCGCCCTCAACCAAAAGGTGACGGTGCAGTTCTGGGAGGCGATGGCGGGCGGTTCTCTGAAGCCGACGCTGGAGCAGATCACCAACCAGTTCAACTCCAGCCAGGACAAGGTCACCGTCCAACTCCAGGTCTATCCCGACTACAACACTCTCAACACCAAGACGCTGGCCGCGATGGCGGCGGGCAACCCACCCGACATGGCCCAGTGCTACGAGAACTGGGCCGCCAAGTACAACCAGAGCAAGGCGCTGGCCGACATGACGCCCTACATCCAGGCCAAGGACGGCCTCAGCTCGGACAGCCTCAACGACATCTTCCCGGTCTTCATCCAGGACGGGAAGCTGAACGGCAAGCAGTACATGTTCCCGTTCAACAAGTCCGACAACGTCCTCTACTACAACCAGGACCTCTTCACGCAGGCCGGCATCTCGGGGCCGCCCGCGACCTGGGACGACTTCTTCACCGACGCCCAGAAGCTGACCGGCAACGGCCACTGGGGCACGGACAACAGCAACAACATGGAGCTGGACTGGGAGATGCAGCTCCAGGACTACGGCGGCACGCTGCTCAACAAGGACATGACCAAGGCCGCCTTCAACTCCGACATCGGCGTCAGCGCTCTCCAGCGCTGGCAGGACGCGATCAAGAACGGCTCCGTCCACACCATCTCCGGCTACGACGACGCCGACTTCGGCTCCGGCAAGGAGGCGATGAGCATCGGCACCATCGCCGGCTACAGCTACAAGCAGCAGGCGGTCGGCACCAAGTTCACGATGAAGACCGCCGTCCTGCCCAAGGGTCCGAAGGGCTCGCACCCGGTGATCCAGGGCACCAACGTCTGCATCTTCAGCCACGCCTCGCAGGCGGTCCAGCAGGGCGCCTTCCAGTACATCAAGTACTTCACCGACAAGGCGCAGACCGAGGTCTGGTCCGAGAAGACCGGCTACATGCCGGTGCGGCAGTCGGCCTACAAGGACATGCAGTCGACCTTCTACCCGAGCAACCCGCTGCTGGCCGCGGCTCCCCAGGAGCTGCCCAACGCGGTCTTCGACCCCGCAATCCCGGCCTGGAACGAGGCGGTGGGCGACATCTCGACCGAGATCGGGAACGCCCTCGGCGGCAAGAAGAGCGCCAAGCAGGCGCTCGACGACGCCGCCAACCAGGTCAACACGCTGCTGGCCGGAGGCTAGCGGCTTCGGATTTCACTGAGTGGCGAAAGGCCGAGCTGCACTGTCACCTCGACGGTGCGGTTCGGCCCGCCACCGCCGCCGAGCTCGCCCGCGAGCTCGGCATCGAGCGACCGCTCCAGCTGGTCGCGCCCCCTGACTGCGCCTCGCAGGCGGAGTACATCGGCTACTTCGACGACGCGCTGCTGGTCCTGCAGACCGAGGCCGCCCTCGAGCGGGCGGCGCGCGAGCTGGGGGAGGACTCGGCCGCCGACGGCATCGACTACCTCGAGGTTCGCTGGGCGCCGCGCCTGCACCTGCGTTCCGGCCTAACGCCCGAGCGCGTGATCGAGGCCGTCCTGCGCGGGCTCGCGCAGGCGCCGCTCCGGGCGGCGGCCATCGTCTGCGCGATGCGCCAGCACCAGGTTGAGGAGAACGTGGCCCTGGCGCGGCTGGCCGGCCGCTACGCCGGCCGCGGCGTGGTCGGCTTCGACCTGGCCGGCGACGAGGCTCGCTTCCCGGCCGGCCCCCAGCGAGCTGCCTTCGACGCCGCCCGGGCGGCCGGGCTGCACCTCACCTGCCACGCCGGAGAGGCGGGCGAGCCGGCCAGCGTCGAGGCGGCGCTCGACCTCGGGATCGAACGTATCGCGCACGGCGCGATCGGGGCGCGGGTGCCCGCGATCGTGGAGCGGATCCGCGCCGAAGGCGTCGTCCTTGACCTCTGCCCTACGGCCAACTGGAAGTGCAAGGCGACGCCCACGCTGGCCGCCCATCCCCTGCCCGGGCTGGTCCGCGCGGGCGTGCGCTGCACGATCTCGACCGACTCCCGCACGGTGGCCGAGACCACGCTCTCCAGAGAGTTCGAGCTGGCGGCTAGCGTGATGGGGATGACCGTGGCCGAGCTCGACGCCTGCAACCGGACCGCCTATGCAGCTCGATTCGACGCTTGAGGCGATGCGGGCGGCCCTGGCCGGGCACCGCCCGCGCGAGTCGCGCTGGTCCCTCGAAGGCCGCACCTCGGCCGGCGTAGCGGTTCCCCTCCACGACGGCGGCGCGGGCGCCGAGGTTCTGATGATCAAGCGGACGGACACCATGCGCCACCACGCGCGCGAGGTCGCCTTTCCGGGCGGGCGCGCCGACCCGGAAGATCGCGACCTGCTCGAAACCGCGCTCCGGGAAACCCACGAGGAGCTGGCCCTGGCGCGGGAAGACCTCGAGGTCCTGGGCGCGCTGAGCCCGGTGCCAACCGCGACCTCGCACTATCTGCTGCACCCCTTCCTGGTCGTGGTCGCGCCCCATGCTCAGGCCGATCCGCACCCGGGCGAGGTCGAGGCGGTGATCCGGATGCCGGTAGCCGACTTCTTCGCCGGCCGCGTGTCCTACCGAGCGGTGCACTTCGGCGACTGGGACTCGCCGATCTTCGACTTCGAGGTGGGCTCGATGTACGGCGCCAGCGCCCACGTCCTCGAGGAGCTGCTCTCGATTTACGCTGAGGTCACGGGATGGCCGATGCCGAGGCCGGTGCTGACGGACCGTATCCCCTGGCAATAGTCCGAGGCTTCCGCGCCTTCATCCTGCGCGGGAACGTCGTCGACCTCGCGGTCGGGATCGTCATCGGGGCGGCTTTCAACTCGGTCGTCAACGCCATCGTCAACGACTTCATCAAGCCCCTGATCTCGCTCCTCGGCGGCGAGTCGGACTACGCGCGCTACTACTTCACGGTCCATGGCAACCGCTTCCTGTATGGCGACTTCCTGGGCAACCTGCTCACCTTCCTGATCGACGCGGCGGTGGTCTACGCCTTCGTCGTGACGCCCTACAAGAGCCTCCAGGAGCGCTTCATGCCCGGCCGGCCCCCGGCGCCGACCAAGGAGTGCCCGGAGTGCTTGAGCCGGATTCCCGCCGGCGCCCGGCGCTGCATGTACTGCACCTGTCAGGTCTAGCTGAGCTCGTCCAGCTGCTCCAGGTGCTGCTCGAAGTGCCCGACCAGGTTGTGGTCGAGAAACGCTTCCAGCGTCAGCTCCTTGTCGCCGCTCGCCCGCCGGTAGGTCACCCGCCGCCCCAGGGCTTCCGGGGCGAGTCCGGCCAGGACCGCGTCCAGCGCCGCCGCGGCCACGTCGATCTCGGCCCGGAGCTCCATCTCGGGGACCACCGTCCCCTTGGCGATGCCGTCCTTCCGCTCCGCGTAGCCGGCCTCGCCGCGGCCGAGCACCTCGGCGCCCGCTGCCGCCGCCTGGACCTGGCCGGTCCAGAAGGGCAGCATCTCCGCCACGTGGCCGAGCACGTTGCCGCGATTCCAGCGCTCGCCGGTGTCCGGGTCGGGCGCGCCATACTCGCCCGGTCCGGTGGCCGGAATCCGGCGCAGCCGCTCCCGCGCCGCAGCCAGCCGCTCCCGCAGCTCGACGGTGCCCACGCTCAAGCCGTCCCGAAGAGGCGGTCGCCGTAGTCGCCCAGGCCGGGGACGATGTAGGCGCGATCGTTGAGGCCCTCGTCGAGGGCCGCCGTATAGATGTCCACGTCCGGATGCCGGGACTCGATCACCTTCACCCCCTCCGGCGCCGCCACCACGCTGATCATGCGCGCCTGCCTGCCGCCGGCCTCCTTGATCAGGTCCAGCGCCTGGGCGCCTGAGCCGCCCGTGGCCAGCATCGGGTCCAGCAGCAGGGGCACCTTCCCCTCCAGCCGCGGCAGCTTCTGGTAGTAGATCCGCGCCACCGCCGTCTCCTCGTCGCGCTCCAGGCCGATGTAGCCAACCGAGACGCGCGGCAGGAGGTCGAGGACCGGGCCGAGCAGGCCGAGCCCCGCGCGCAGCACCGGAATCGCCACCACCTCGCCCTCGATCACCGTCGCCTCAGCTTCCCGGAGCGGAGTCTGGACCGTCGTGCTGCGCACCGGCAGGTCGCGCGTCGCCTCGTAGACCAGCATCGAGATGATCTTGTTCGACAGCCGCCGGAACTCGTCGGGCGGCGTCTCCGCCGCGCGCAGGCCGGCCAGGCAGTCGTTGACGAGCGGGTGCTTACTGACGTGGAGCATCGCGCTCGATCAGGCGCCGGATCGCGCCCACCGCAACTCGCAGCATCCGGTCCATGTAGCTCGGGTCGAGGTGGACGATGGCGCCCGCCCCCAGCTCATCGACGCAGACCAGGAGCGTCCCCGCCCGCAGCCTGCGCAGCGCGGCGACGATGAGCAGGGTCGAGGACTCCATGTCGTTGGCGAGGACTCCGGCCCGCTCCCAGAGCTTGAGCTCCAGCTCCAGCTCTTCCCGCCGCGGCATCCGCGCCGGCACCAGGTCGGAGTAGAGGGCGTCCACCGACCGGATCACGCCCAGGTGATGGGGCGCGCCCTCCGCCTGGGCCGAGGCGACGCAGGCGTTGACCACGTCGGGATGGGCGATGGCCGGGTATTCCTTGGGGACGTAGCCGTCGGGCGTCCCCTCGCTGCGGACGGCGCCGGTCGCGATCACGAGGTCGCCCAGCTTGATCTCGGGCTGGGCCGCCCCGCAGGTCCCGACGCGCAGGAAGGTGTGCACGCCCAGCTCGCACAGCTCCTCGACCCCGATCGCGGTCGAGGGACCGCCCATGCCGCTCGAGATCGCCGAAACCTTGACCCCGGCCACCGACCCGGTGAAGGTCCGGTACTCACGGCTGAACGCGACCTCGACGGCGCCCTCCAGGTGGCCGGCGATCAGGGCCGTGCGCGCGGGGTCGCCGGGATAGAGCACGTATTCGCCCGCCTCGCCCGCCGCAAGCCCGACGTGGTACTTGCGCTCCGTCATGCGGGCCGAACTTTACTTGAAGCGGGTGACGCCTTTCGAGTCGACGCGTGCGATCACGTGCGGCGGCCGCTCCATCTCGTGCGGCACGATCCGCCAGGCGGCCGCCAGCCGGGGCGCGGCGCGCTCGACGCGTTCCTCGTCGCGGGCGTGGATGACGGCCAGCGCGTCCCCGGCCCGAACGTAGGTGCCGACCGGCACCTCGATCACGACGCCGGCGGCGGGATCGATGCTGTCCTCCTTGCGGAGCCGGCCCGCGCCCAGCTCGAGGCAGGCGAGGCCCACCTCGAGCGCATCGATGGCCTCAACATAGCCCTCGGCCGGCGCCGCCAGGGCGGCCTGGACCGGCGCCACCGGGAGTCCCTCCTCGAGCCGGCCGCCCTGGGCACTGAGCAGGGCGTCGAACTTGGCCACCGCGGAGCCGTCGGCGATGGCGCGAGCCGGGTCGCGGTCCACGCCCGCGAGCGCGCACATCTCCCGCGCGACCCGGATCGAGACCTCGATCAGCTCACC
>DASUWN010000053.1:0-10319 GCA_036378395.1 Candidatus Dormiibacterota bacterium
TCAGTCCCAGCCGCGGGTAGCCAGCCAGGGCCGTGCGAATCGATTCCATGCCCAGGGCGCGCCAAGCGCCCAGACGACCACCGGTAGCGCCGCCAGCACCAGTTGGTACACCGGCGGCCGGTCGACCAGTAGGCCGAGGTAGGCCACCAGCAGCACCAGCACCCCGCCGATCAGGACTACCGGCCTGAGCGCGAGACGGAGCCAGCGCCGGCGGACCTCGCTCACGTAAAAGGATCGGACGGTCGGGTCCAGCCGGCTCATTCGCCAGACCGCGACGCCCCCCATCACCAGGACCAGCACGATGCCGGCCATCACGATCAGGAGGGCGACCATGATGGGTCCGTAGCGGGCGAGCGAAGAGGTCCGCGTCAGCAGCTGCAGGGAGAGGAAGATGCTCAGCCCGAGCCCGCCCAGGAGCCTGGCCTGGGTCACGCTGAAGAGATTCTTGCGGGCCAGCTTCAGGCTGGGGTCGAGCCGGGCCGCCCGCGTCAGCAGCTGCTGGGCCTCCGCCCGGCGCCGCTGGCGGTTGAGGGCCACCGCGAGGTTGTTGACGTAGACCGCCTCATCGGGCTGGAGACGGAGAGCCTCGCTGAACTCGGCCTCGGCCAGCTTCCAGCGCTTGAGACCGAGGTGGACACGGCCGAGGGCGTTGTGGCTCTCGGCCTCCTCCGGAGCCAGCCGGAGCATCGCCGTTGCTGCCTCCTCCGCAGCCTTCCAGCGCCGCAGACGGAGCAGCTGCGAGCAGTGCACCTGATGGGCGAGCGCCAGCTCGGGAGCCAGGCTCACAGCCAGCTCGGACGCTTCCAGTGCTTCACGCTTGCGCCCAAGGTTCTCGAGGGCGATCGCCCGGAGCCGGTGCGGCCACTCGCCGTCCGCGTCGAGGGCCGCCGCCCGGCCGGCGTGCTCGAGAGCCTCGGCCAGCCGGCCGAGCCCGATCTCGCACTGGGCGAGAAGGCAGAGTAGCTCCAGCGACTCGCCGTCCGTGGCGAGGCCCTGGACCAGCAGCCGAGCCGCATCCTCGAAGCGGGCGGCGGCGATCAAGGCACGCGCCCCGCCGGCCGTGCTCACAGCAGCCTGCGGGACCTCATGTAGCTCGCCAGCTCGTCGTACAGGCCGCCGTCGTTCGCGAACTGCACGTAGTTGCGGGCGGTCTCGAACCAGGGCCGGGTGCTGGGACGGACGTCCTTCAGCGCCGCTTTGAGGTCGTCCTGGGCGACCGGCCGAACCCGGCCAAAGAGGACCGAGTCGGCTAGGGCAAGTTCGGTCGCGGACTCGACCAGGTGCACCAGGTCGGCGCCGCTGAAGCCTTCGGTGGCCTGGGCGACGGCTCGGTAGTCGAGCTCGCCGACCGGACGTTCCTCGACGGTCGCCCGCAGGATCTGCTCGCGGGCCGGCTGGTCGGGCGGTGTCACCAGCGCCAGCCGGTCGAAGCGGCCGGGCCGGAGCAGCGCCGGATCGCAGTCCCAGGGATGGTTGGTAGCTCCCAGCAGGTAGACGCCCTCGTTGGCGGCGTCGAAGCCGTCCATCTCCTCCAGAAGCTGGTTCACGACCGTGCGCTGGGCCGCGCTGTTGCGGAGCTGGCTGCGCCGGTGGCCGAGCGCGTCGAGCTCGTCGAAGAAGAGGACGCAAGGCGCCGCCCGGCGAGCCGATTCAAAGAGCTCGTGTACGTTTCGCTCCGAAGCGCCGACCCGCGTGCTGAGAACGTCCGAGATCCCGATCGCGATGATCTGGGCCCCGATCTCGCCCGCCAGCGCCCTGGCCAGAAACGTCTTGCCGCAGCCCGGCGGCCCGTAGAGAAGAAGCCCCCCGCGGAGGTGCTTGCCGAAAGCCGCCCGTAGCTCCGGGTTGCGGAGTGGACCCAGAAAGCTGAGCTCGAGCCGCTTCTTAACTTCGGCCATCCCGCCCACGTCGGCCAGCGAAAGGCTGGGACGCATCACCTCCCACCAGGGCGCATCGGCGGCGGAGCTCACCTCTTGCCGCTCCGCGGCGGGCTGAGGCGGAACCTCCGCGGTGGACTCTGGCGGCCTGCCCGCGAGCGCTACCAGCCTGAGCGCCTCCGGGTTGGCCGGGTCGGCCGCCAGCACGGCGCCCAGGTTGACGAGCGCCTCACCCGCCTCACCGGCCTGCAGGAGCAGGTCGGCCAGGTGGAGCTTGAGCGGCAGGTTGGTGGGGTCGGCGGCGGACGCGGTCCGGAGCGCGGCGAGGAGCGCAGGGTCGGGCAAGCCGGTAGGAGGATATCGAACGCCCCTCCCCCGCGAACCCTCTTTGTGAAGTTCTATGCCGCCCGGAACCCAAGTGCCGAGGTCAGCCGGCTAGGAGCGAGCGAAGCTCTTGATCGAGCCGTATCCAGCCTAGCGGGCGGCGCGGAAACCCGATTCCACAATAAGCGCGCGATCCTGCATTCGCAGATTTACTGCGCCTGGGGAACAGTATTTCTGATCCCGCACAGACTGGGCGGTACCAGCGCGGGTGGTTGGCGGGGATGGATGGGAATCGAACCCACCTGGGACCCCTCATCAGGACCCCACAGACGGTTTTGAAGACCGCGGGAGGCACCAGCCCCCGTACATCCCCTCCGACCGCTGATCCTAGCCCGCCGCCCTAAACCGAGCCCTTAACCCGCCGCACTCAGCTCTTGAGCCGGATTTCGGTTGATCAGGCCGCGGGTAGGGAAGAATGTCGGCCGTGAACCGGGTGCTCGGGCTCGCCCTTGCGGCCCTCCTCGCGCTCGGTGTCGTGATCGCCGTGGGTCTCTCGATCGCGGGCAAGCTCAGCGTCCGGCCGCTGACCACTGTTCACGGCGTGATCGGCTCCGAGAAGCAGCCCTTCTTCCAGGACCCCGCTGTCATCGCGGCCTTCCACCGCAACGGCTACGACGTCCAGGTCGACACCGCCGGCTCGCGCCAGATCGCAACCAGCGTCGACCTCAGTCACTACGACTTCGCCTTTCCGGCCGGCGTTCCCGCCGCCCAGAAGATCCAGGCCGACCACCACGCCAAGGCCGTCTACCAGCCCTTCTACACGCCGATGGCGATCGCGACCTGGAAGCCGATCGTGGCCCTGCTCGAGGCCAACGGCATCGCCTCCGAGCAGGGCGGCTATCCGATCCTGGATATGCAGAAATACCTGGCGCTGGTCGACAAGAACACCCGCTGGTCCGACCTCGCCAACAACTCCCTCTACAACGCCAACAAGAGCGTCCTCATCACTTCGACCGATGTCAGGACCTCGAACTCGGCGGCGATGTACCTTTCGATCGCGTCCTACGTCGACAACAGCAACAACATCGTGGCTGACGACACCACGGCAGCTCAGGTGGCGCCCAAGGTGGCGCCGATCTTCCTCCGCCAGGGCTTCACCCAGACGTCCTCCGAGGGACCCTTCACCGACTACCTCACGATCGGCATCGGCACTGCGCCGATGGTCATGATCTACGAGGCCCAGTACCTCGCCCTGCAGACCGCGCACGATCCCTCGCTGACCTCGCAGATGGTGCTGATGTATCCCAACCCGACCGTCTATTCCAAGCACACGCTGGTCCCGCTCAACGGCAAGGGCGATGAGATCGGCCGGCTGCTGCTGCAGGACAAGGACCTCCAGCAGCTGGCGGTCAAGTACGGCTTCCGCACCGCCGACACCGCCGGCTTCAACAAGTACCTGGCCGATCGTGGCGTGCCCCAGCCACCGGCCCTCGTCAACGTGATCGATCCCCCGGCTTACGAGCCGCTCGAAACCATGATCAACGCGATCGACCAGCTTTACAAAGGAGGGACCGCATGACCGACACCAATAGCTCAGGAACCACCGCCCAGCCGGTCCAGGCGCTGACCCTGGAGCCGCCGCCGGCGGTGCCCGCCGTCACGCAGGACCAGGCCGCGAATTCGATGCAGATCGATCCGGCCACCGCCTCCCAGATCGACCAGGCGGTTCAGTCCTTCGTGGACGGGGTGGCCGCTCTCGACCCCAAGTCACCCGACTTCCAGAAGAAGGTCGACTCGGTCTCTCAGCTCGGCAACCAGGAGATCCGGCAGTCAGCCGAGGTCTCCAACCGCTTCCTCGAGCGCCCGGTGGCCGCGATGGAGTCCGGGGCTGTCTCCGGCACCTCGGGCGTCTCCAAGTCGCTGGTCCAGCTCCGGCGCCAGGTCGAGGACCTCGACCCCGGCCGGCAAGGCCTGGGCGCCCCCGGCAAGCTGCTCGGGATCCTGCCCGTCGGCAACAGCCTGCGCGACTACTTCCACAAGTACCAGTCGGCGCAGCACAACCTGGACGCCATCATCCAGTCCCTCTACAGCGGGCAGGAGGAGCTGCAGCGCGACGACGCCGCCATCGACCAGGAGAAGGTCAACGTCTGGGCGCTCAAGAGCCGGCTCGAGCAGTACGCCTACATGGCCGGGCGGCTGGACGACATCCTGACCGATAAGGCCGACCAGCTCGACGCCAGCGATCCCGACAAGGCGAAGGCGCTTCGCGGCGACATCCTTTTCTATGTCCGCCAGAAGCGGCAGGACCTCCTGACCCAGCTGGCGGTCAACATGCAGGGCTACCTGGCGCTCGACCTCGTCCGCAAGAACAACGTCGAGCTCATCAAGGGCGTCGACCGGGCGACCACGACCACGGTCTCGGCGCTCCGGACGGCGATCATCGTCGCCCAGGCGCTCACCAACGAGCGGCTGGTCCTCAACCAGATCACCGCCCTCAACACCACCACCGGCAACCTGATCGAGTCGACCTCGCAGATGCTCCGCGAGCAGACGGGCGAGATTCAGAGCCAGGCCGCCTCCTCCACCGTCAACCTGCAGCAGCTGCAGACGGCGTTCCAGAACATCTACGCCACCATGGACTCGATCGACGCCTTCAAGCTCCAGGCGCTCGACAACATGAAGCAGACGATCGACGCCCTCAACACCGAGATCTCCAAAGCGCAGGACTACGTCAAGCGGGCGCAGGACAGCTCGGCCGGCCAGCAGCAGGCATCGGCGCTGGCGCCCGAGCTCGCGTTGCCGGGCGGGGGGTCGGGGGGCACTCCCCCAAGCGGCTTCCCTACGTGATTCGCCGCAGCCTCGCCGCCGCACTGACCCCTCTCCTGGTCTCGACGGTCGCGGCTGCCTGCGACTTCGGCGCCTCGGTTCCCACCGTCCACGTGCTGGCCGGCTCCGAGCTCAAGGACATGGCACCGATCCTCAGCGACCTCCAGACCGCCACCGGCTACCACATGCAGCTCGACTACGTCGGCTCTCTCGACGGCGCCGAACAGATCGTCAACGGCACCAACGAGGACATGGCCTGGTTCTCGACCGCCAAATACCTCCAGCTGCTGCCCGGCGGCGCCTCCAAGCTCGTCGACTCGCAGCAGATCATGCTTTCGCCGGTCGTGCTGGGCGTGAAGCACAGCGTCGCCCAGCGCTTCGGCTGGTCGGGCAACCCCAACGTCACCTGGGCCGACATCCAGGCTCGCTCCAAGGCCGGCGACTTCCACTTCGGGATGACCAATCCGACCGCTTCCAACAGCGGCTTCGTGGCTCTGGTCGGCGTGGCCGAGGCGCTCGCCTCACCCGGCGCGGCGCTCAACAGCGGCAACATCAACATCGCCGGCCTGCAGGCCTTTTTCAACGGGCAGAGCCTGACCGCGGGCAGCTCCGGCTTCCTGGCCGACAGCTACGTCCGCCAGCAGGACTCGGTCGACGGGATGATCAACTACGAGTCGATCCTGCTCTCGCTCAACCAGGGCACGACCCTGCACGAGAAGCTGGACTTGATCTATCCCAAGGACGGCATTGCCACCGCCGACTACCCGCTGATGCTGCTCAACCGCAGCCAGCGCCCGGCCTACGACAAGATCACCGCCTACCTCAAGCGTCCCGACGTTCAGAACAAGATCATGACCACCGTCAACCGGCGCCCCGGGGTGCCGGGCATTCAGCCCGACAGCCGCTTTCCCAGCGCGGTCCTGATCGAGCTGCCCTTCCCCTCGAGCCTCGACGTCGTCAACCAGCTGCTGCTGGCCTACCTGTCCAAGATCCGCAGGCCGGCCCACGACATCTACGTCCTCGACACCAGCGGCTCGATGCAGGGGTCGCGGCTGGACTCCTTGAAGAAGGCGTTCCTCAACCTGACGGGAGCCGACCAGAGCATCACCGGCCAGTTCGCCCAATTCCAGCCGCGTGAAGAGGTCACCATCCTGCCCTTCAACGGCCGGGTCTACGATCAGCGCACGTTCACCGTCAACGACGTCAGCCCCAACAGCCCCGATCTGGCCGCGATCCGCAATTACGTCAACAACCTCCAGGCCGCCGACGGCACGGCGATTTATGACGCCGTCTTCACTGGCTATCAGGTGGTTCAGCAGTCGCTGCCGAGGGAGCCCGACCGCTTCTTCTCGATCGTGCTGATGACCGACGGCGAGAACAACAACGGCCGCGACGGTGCCCAGTTCACCAACGACTACAACCGCTTGCCGCCCGAGGTGCGGGCGGTCCACACCTTCCCGATCGTCTTCGGCGAGGCGAGCCCATCCGAGCTCAACGCAGTCGCAGCCGCCACCGGCGGACAGGTCTTCGACGGCCGCTCAGCGTCACTGGCGCAGGTGTTCAAGCAGATCCGTGGCTACCAATAGCGACAGCCTCCAGCGGCGCGCTCTCCGCTACCTGTCCAGCCCCAAGAACATCGCCGGCAGCCTGCTGGCGCTGGTTGGGCTGGCCCTGTTCTTCACCCACGTCATCGGGGCGATCTGGCCGGCGGTCGTGATCGCCATGTACGCCGTCGGCGCGCTGGCCGCCCCGGGAAGGCGCCGCTACGACCTGGCCGGCAACTTCGACCCCGACGAGGTCCGCTCGGCCCTCGGCCACGTGACCGGCATGGCCCGCGGCAAGCTGCCGCCCGATGCCGCGGCCAAGCTGGCCGAGATCGTCAAGGAGGTCAGCGACCTGATCCCCTATGCGGCCAGCTTTCCGGCTGGCTCGCAAGACCTGTTCGTGATCCAGCGGATGGCGACCGACTACTTGCCCGCCACCCTCCAGCCCTACCTGGCGCTGCCGCCCGACTATGCACAGAAGCGGCCCATGGCCGACGGCCGCACCGCCCTCCAGGTGCTGATGGACCAGCTCAACCTGCTCGACAGCAAGATGGACGAGATAACCGACGCGGTCCACCAGCAGGACCGCGACCGGCTGCTGACGAATGGGCGCTTCCTCGAGGACCGGTTCGGAAACCGGGGCGGCGGGCTGGCGCTCCCGACGCCGCCCGCCAGCTCCGGTTCCTAGTCCGCTCGGGGTCGACCTAGGAGCTGAGCAGTCCGAAAGCCGCGCCCTGCGGGTCGCTGACGATCGCGAACCGGCCGCCGGGATACGGAGAGGGCGGCATCATCTCGGTCGCACCCAGCTCCACCGCCTTCCGGAACGACTCGTCGAGATCGGCGACGGTGAAGTAGACCAGCCAGTACGACGGCATCTCGGCCGGAGCTTCCGGCGACGCCGGCATCCCGCCGGCGATGCTTTCGCCGTCGATCTGGAACTCTGTGTAGTCGCCCATCCCCTCGCCCATCGGGCTCACCTTGGTCGTCCAGCCGAACACCTGCTGGTAGAAGCCGACCGCGCGATCGAAGTCGCGCGAGGACAGCTCCGCCCAGCCGAAGGAGTTGGGTTGGTACAACACCTGTGCACCCGGCATCGCGCCGGGCTGCCAGACCGAGATGAAAGCTCCCGCCGGGTCCTGGAAGACGGCCATCCGGCCCGCCTCGAAGACGTCAAACGGCGGCGCCACCACGGTGCCGCCGGCCGCCTCGACCTTGGCGGCGACCTCCGCGGCGTCCTCGGTCCCGATGTAGACCGACCATGCCGTGGGCTGCCCCGGACCCTGGGTCGGTCCGACGCCGGCCACGTCCTTGCCGTCGAGCTTGAACATGCCATAGCCGCCCGCGTCGCGGTCGGTGATGTCAGCCGCCTCCCAGCCGAAGAGCCCCGAGTAGAACGTCTTCGACGCCTCCACCTGGTCCGTCGCGATGTCGATCCAAATCGGAGCGCCGATCCGTGTCCGTACCTCAGCCATCTACACGCCTCCTTGTCCCGCCATCCTATGCCCGGCGTTGCTAAGCGCAGGTTAACGAGCAGGCTCAGTTTTCAAAATTAGGCATGTAGTGCTATCACGTTATATGCTCATCAGCGTGGGACTTATCCTCGCGCTGCTGCTTCAACTGATGGCGCTTCTGGCCCCGCCTGCCGCCGCCAGCGTGCTGCCCGCCACCACGACCGGTGACACCCTGGTCGTGGCGACGAGCCAAGTCGCGGCTGCGCCCGCCTTGCCCGCGACCGGACCCGTCCACACCACCGTCACCCACGCGCCGACCCCGACCCCGACCCCCTCGCCGACACCGGTCGCGATCACGCGCGTCTGCTACATGCCGACCGCCTCCGGCGGCCGAGTCGGCTGCCTGCCCTAGACCCCGAACCGGCTCCGGCGTCCCCGCGAAATCACGCCGCAGGCGACGATTTCGTGGGGTATTAGATCGGGCCCGCCTCGGACTCCGTCGCGGTCACGCCTTCGAGCTCTTCTCGAACCTCGCGCACGACCGCCGCGGCCTCTTCTCCCGACAGGCCGGCCGCGGTCATAGCCGAGCCGGCGAGGTAGGAGGCGAGGGGCGCGAAGCGGCGCTCCTGGGTGTGAGCCGCCACCCTCGCCAGCTCCAGCAGCTCGGCCGCCAGCGCCGGGTCAAGCACCGGCGCCTCGATCGGCTTCCCGCGCCGGCCGGCAGCCGCCGCCAGGCGGCGGCCGAGGTCGTCGAACCAGGGGTTCACGGTGCTCGACTTTAGCGGCTCAGACTCAGCCCCGTGCAGCGAGCCGGCTGACGCGCCAGGTGTCGACCACGCTGGCCGCCCAGACCAACAGCGGGAGCCCGAGCGCGACGTAGGCGAGGATCCGCGGGCGGCCGGGCGGCAGCTCCGCGTAGTGCTGGAACGCGGCGAACTCGAGGCTGTCGACGGCCGCGAACTTGACCATCAGGATGGCGGCCGCGACACCGGCCAGCCACGCCCTCCCCCGGCCCGCCTCCCCGATCCGCAGCAGGCCCATGCCAGGGAGCACGGCCAGCCAGCCCGGCCGCTGCGCCTCCGGCAGTCGCGAGACCAGCCCGTCCACGGCGAGCGCCCAGACGCCGAGCGCCGCGTACCAGCCCTCACCGAGGAGGTCGATCGGCAGCAGACGCAGGTCCTGGCCGGCCAGCCCCGGCGACAGGAGGTGCACCGACTGCCAGCCCAGCCACGCCGCCACTGCCAACCCGCTCAGCGCGGCCAGGGCGGTGCCGAGGCGGCTCGTGGTCACGGCGGCGGCGACCGCGGCCAGGACCGCGACCCACGCCAGCGCCAGCTGGAACCCGAAGCTCTGCGAGAGTTCGGCCCGTGGCACCGGAGGCGACCAGATGCTGACCAGCGCCAGGACTCCCAGAGCGGCGGCTCCTACCGCTTGCGGCCGGATCAAGTTGACTTTAGAGTTCCTAGCGGCTGCGTCGGGTTCACCTTGAGGAGGCCACATTGTCGGGGGTCAGCCGTCGCCAGTTCCTGAAGCTGGGCGCCGCGGGCGCCGGCGGTCTCGGCCTCTCCGCCCTCGGCTTCGACCTCGCGGAAGCCAGCCAGGTCCGGCAAAGCCTGCACATCGCGGGCGCCACCGAGTCGCACTCTGTCTGTCCTTACTGCGCTGTCGGCTGCTCACTGATCGCCTACACCAAGGGCGGCCAGCTGCTCCAGATCGAAGGCGACCCCGACAGCCCTGTCAACGAGGGCCGCCTCTGCCCCAAAGGTGCGTCTGCCATGCAGCTGGCGACCTCGGCCCGCCGCGTGAACGATGTCCTCTACCGCGCCCCGGGCGCCACCGAATGGCAGAAGAAGAGCTGGGATGACGTGCTCAACATGCTCGCCCAGCGCGTCAAGGACTCCCGCGACCGCACCTTCGTCACGGTCGACGGCAACGGCAACACGGTCAACCGCTGCGAGGGCATCGCCTTCGCCGGCGGCGCCGCCTTCTCGACCGAGGAGGGCTACCTCGCGGCCAAGCTGATGCGCGGCCTGGGACTGGTCCACTTAGAGCAACAAGCCAGGGTTTGACACGGCCCCACGGTCGTCAGTTTGGCGGCCACATTCGGAAGAGGGGCGATGACCAACCACTGGCGGGACCTGAAGAACGCTGACCTGATCCTGATCAACGGCGCCAACCCCGCCGAGGCTCATCCGGTCGGCTTTCAATGGTTCGTCCAAGCCAAGCTGGACCGTGGCGCCAAGATCGTCCATGCCGATCCGCGCTTCACCCGCACCTCGGCTCTATCCGACGTGTAT
>DASUWN010000054.1:0-44901 GCA_036378395.1 Candidatus Dormiibacterota bacterium
CGCGATCAGCAGACGACCGTAAGGGTTGAGACGAGGTCTACGATGCACGGCGAGAGCCCTCCTGCGGTTTGGTTTGAGCACCAAAACCTTCTCAGAGGGCTCTCCCTCATTCAAGAGGGTCCGTGGAAACTACAGCTAGCCTCACGCTTGGTCCAGCCCTGGCGGTCCACGCTTAGGACCATGCATCGAGCGCAAGCCCGACCGTCGCGATCAAGCTCACCCCGGCCCAGGTGAAGGCGTTGCGATCGGCGTACGACTCGCACCGATCGCTCACGGTTGAGGAGGCCCGCGCGGCGGTTGTCATTCATAGCCCTATGGGGCTACCCGAGCGGGGCCTACACGTGGGAGAACTAACGTGGGGGACAACATGTCCCCTGGCGCGTTTGGTGAAACGCAGGTCTCAAGCAGCTTGGTGGCATGGTGGTGATCTTCGCCGCCGTTTGAGAAGGTAGCGACGTGAGCGCCAGCCCACCTCCCATCGGCGTTGTCGTGGCTGCTGCGCTGGTCGTGGCGATAATAGTTGGTCTCGTCATCGTGGTTGCGTTCCTCGCCTTGGAGCACCGCGGTCGAGGCAGGTAGAGAATCGTCGACGGGTGCCATGAACCCTTCCACAAACGTCGCCTGGTCCGGGTGGCCGCCGAGCCTGTGGGGGTATGACTTCTCACCTAGCGCAGAAGTTGACTTCTGCGTCAGCGCTCTGCTCGCGGACGGCCTCTCGGTTTCGCCCTTTGTCCGTCATCGCGCCGGAGACGGGCGCCTCAGGGACGCCGGCCTGACCGCCGAGCTCTGGTCGGAGTGGTTCGAGAAAGTGATCGAATCGGAAGTCGCGTGGCGGGCAGAAATGATCTGGCCGAGATGGCGGCGGGCCGCCGAGTGGCCACCGACTCGAGACGAGCTTGACACGCCGGCTCACGTTCCACGGCGCGCGGTCGACCTCTGGAATGGGTCGACTGACGTGCGCCGCGAACTGGAGCGGCAGGCGTCGATCGGCGCCAGTCACCGGCTGACGATCAGTCCGCGGACGCCTGGCCCAGGGTCGGTGGACGCATCGACAAACGAGTTGCTGCGCAGCTTCCGCGGCAGGATCCCTCAGGTTTGGGTTTTTCCCGTCCAGTACCCATCGCTGGTGGACCTCACGCTCGCGCCGGTGGCGATCGTAGTCAGCGACCGGGTCGTGAGGAACCCGGAGCTTTACCGCGCAGCGCTTGTACGCAGCTTCGAGAAGCTAAATTTAGCCGGCGAATTGGATTAGGAATCCTCGGCGACGAGCCGGCGGAGGCGGTCCTGGAGGGCGCCGAGGCGCTCGAACTCGGTGCTGATCAGGCGCGTGCGCTGGCGCTCGGGAAAGCGGACGACCTGCAGCGCCTCCACGATCGAGCGGATGTCGTCGGACGTCAGCTCGACGCTCAAGGTCTCCGTCACCGGCTCGACCGGCGGCTCTCCCACCCGGCCTTCCTCGACCTCGGACCGGGTGGCCCGAAACAGCTCGTCCGAACCGCTCAGCCGCGCCCGCTTGAACTTCTCAGTCACGCCTTTTCAAACCTTCTCGGTGACACGGTACTCGAGGTACTTCCCGAGCAGCAGCCGCGTGTGCGCTTCGAGGGCGGGCAGCACGCTGAGCATCAGGCCGACGATGGGGTAGGAGAAGAACTGCACGTACACCAGCACCCGCCGGAGCGGTCCCCAATGCGCGGGTTTGGGGGGCAGCACCAGGTGCTCGAGGATGATCAGGAAGACCACGGTCGAAATCGTCGTGGTGAGGATCGCGCTCGAGTAGGCCCAGAGGTTCTGGCCGAAGTCGGTGATCGAGAAGTCGAGCGAGACCCAGATCGGCACCGACGCCCCGAACATCAGGAACACCGGCAGGAAGATCCAGTTCAGGTGGTTGAGGAAGAGGTTGGAGAAGCGCGAGATGCGGGTCCGGAGCGGGATTTCGGGGTGCTTGAAGAAGCGGTGCAGCACGTACGGCACGTCGGTGATCCCCCAGGCCCAGCGCTTGATCTGGTTGTACTGATTGAGGTGGGTTGAGGCGTAGTCGCGGGAAAGCGGCGAGTCGCCGTAGATCGGCAGCCAGACCGAGCGGACGCTGAACCGCTCGCCGAAGGTGAAGAACGCCTTCCAATAGAAGCGGGAGTCCTCGGGGATCACGTCCTTGTCCCAGTACCCGATGTCGTCGCAGAACTTGAGCGTGCAGGTGTAGCTGGAAAAGGCGACCAGCCGGTGGGGACGCGAGTGGAGGTACATCTGCCACTGGGAGGTGGAGCCGGACATCACGCGGATCGCGGTCGGGCACTCCCAGATGTTGTTGTGGAAGAGCGGGATCGGCTGCCAGATCGAGTAGTCGCGGAGCGGCTCTCGCGCGTGGTGATAGCTGACCCAGGCGAAGTACTGGCCGTGAACGCGGTAGTCGGAGTCGAGGTCGGTGAGCAGCACCTGCCTGGGGTCGTAGCCGAGGCCGGTCAGCGTCTCGAACATGTAGCGGCCGCCCCAGTTCATGGCCGCCGACTTGCCCGGCACCAGGGGGGGCTCCATGGGGTCCTTGATGTGCCAGATGCCGCCCAGCTGGTCGCCGAACTTCTCCTTGAGCCGGGCCACGTTCTTCCAGCCCGGCTTGTCGGTGACACGGGTGATGACTCCGACCAGCTTCTTCTCCTTCGGGTAGTCGGCGTCGACGATGGCCTGCAGGGTTCGCTCCAGGACGTGGTAGGGCTCGGTGTAGGTCGGGATCACGCACAGGTGGTAGTAGCCGAGCGGCACTGGCGCGCCCTCCGGCAGAGGGTTCTCGGTACAGAGCTCGAGCCACGGCCGGCGCATGTCGCGGCGCATGCGCAGGTAGCTGCCCCAGATGCCGGCGATCACGAAGCCGGACCGGAAGAACCAGTAGACGTCGAAGATCAGGACCGAGACCGCGACCACCCGCGCCCCGTCGGAGCCGAAGGCGATCGGGATCCAGGCCGGGGCCAGGAGGAGGATCCAGGTGGTCAGCCCGGGCGCCACCTCGAGGAGCCGGTCGCCCAGCTGCTGGAGCTGGGGACGGGGGGCTGGAACCGCCTCGCTGACCGCCATGCCAGGTGATTTTCGCGGAACGGAATAGGGGTGCCGCCGGCGTACTTTCAGTAGCCATGAGCAACCTCAAGAAGTTCGAGGAAGCGACGTTCGACCAGGAAGTGCTCACTTCGGAGCGGCCGGTGCTCGTCGACTTCTATGCCGATTGGTGCGGCCCCTGCAAGATGATGGAGCCGGTGATCAACCAGGTCGCCGAGCAGTTCTCCAGCCGGATCACGGTTGGCAAGCTCGACGTCGACCACGCCCAGTCGATCGCCATGCGTTACGGCGTGATGGGAATCCCGACCCTGGGAGTCTTCGCCGGGGGCAAGATGGTCGACCGGCTGGTGGGTTATCCCGGCCCGGCCGGCGTCCGCTCCTTCGTGGAGAAGAACGCGGGGCCGGAGCAGGCCGAAAGAGCCGCCAGCTAGCCGAACGAAAGGCGGATCCGCCGGCGGATGCGCCTTCTCTGTGCCTGCGGCCGGCTCATTGGCCGGCGGATGCGGGCCGGGGGGCTAGTGCCCCCACATGGCCCGTTCGGCGTGCTGAACCGTTTCCGGCCCCTTCTCGCCGGTGCGGATCCGGATCGCCTGCTCGACGTCGATGACGAAGATCTTGCCGTCGCCGACCTCGCCCTCCGCGCCGGTGCGGGCGGCGAGAACGAGCTTGTCGACCACGGTGTCTACGATCTCGTGGCGCATCACCGCCTCGATCTTGAGCCGCGGCCGGAGCGAGATGTTGACCGCGGTACCCCGGTAGCGCTCGGTATAGCCGCGCTGGGCACCGCAGCCCTTGACCTCGGTCACCGTGACCCCGGACACCCCGCACTCGTCGAGCACGTCCTGGACCTCCTGCAGGTGCTCGTGGCGAATGATCCCGACCACCATCTTCATCGTCATACCGGCTCAGCCTCCCGGCGCCCGAGCCTAACTCGCTCCGGCTCGTGCGGGTTGACGGTGGGATATTCGGCCGGCCGGTAGACGCCGCCCGGAACCGGCATGAACTGCTCGGGGTAGCCCCACATGCCGTGCTCGCTGATGTCGAGACCCTCCATCTCCTCGGCCGCGCTGACGCGCAGGCCGACGGTCTTCTTGATCAGCCAGAACACTCCGAAGCTGAGGACGAAAACTGTGGTCCCGGAGATCCCGACCGCCAGCGCCTGGGCGCCGAGCTGGTGGAAGCTGCCGGTGTAGAAGAGGCCGCCCTGGCCGACCCCGTTGAAGGTCGCCAGCGCCGGGACCGTGAAGAGGCCGCAGGAGAGCGTGCCCCAGATCCCGGCCAGCCCGTGGGCCGAGAGACAGCCGACCGGGTCGTCGAGTATGCGATCAACGAGCGGAATGAACACGACCACGATGCTGCCCGCCACGGCCCCGATCACGATCGCGGCCCAGGGCTCGACGTAGCCCGAGGGCGCGGTGATCGCGACCAGCGCCGCGATGGCGCCGTTGCCGATCATGCCGGTGTCCAGCGTGCGGGTCTGGATGTAGACCCCGAGCAGCGCCGCCAGCGCGCCGGCCGCCGCCGCCAGCTGGGTGGTGACCACCACGTCGGCGAAGTGGAGGTTGGTCGCGTTGAGGGTCGAGCCGGGGTTGAAGCCGAACCAGCCGAACCAGAGGATGAGAACGCCGAGCTGGGCCAGCGGCATGTTGTGGCCGGGGATGATGTTGGGCGCGCGCCGCTTCTCGTACTTGCCGATCCGCGGACCGAGCAGCAACAGCCCGGCGAAACCGGCCATGGCGCCCGTCAGGTGGACGACCGTGGAGCCGGCGAAGTCCTGGGCGCCGACCGTCGCCTGGAGCCAGCCGCCCCCGAACAGCTGGTGGCTGATCAGCGGGTAGATGACGGCCGCGAAGGGGATCGCGAAGAGGATGTAGACGATGAACTTGGTCCGCTCCAGCATCGTGCCCCAGACGATCGCCAGCGAGACCGCACAGAAGACGAACTGGAACATGAACTTGGCCGCGGCGGGCGCGGTGCTGCCCGCCATCGCGGGCAGATCGAGGGCGGAACCGGGGCTGAAGGTGGGCACGAAGCCGCTCCCGCCGATCAGCCAGAACGCCGATCCCGAGGCGCCAAAGGCGAGGGCGAATCCCACCGCCCAGTAGGCGATCGAGGAGACACCGAAGTTGGTCACCACCTTGGCGACCACGGCGCCCGCGTTCTTCATGCGGCTGAAGCCGACCTCGAGCATGGCGAAGCCGGCCTGCATGAACATGACCAGGACGGCGGCCACCACCACCCAGACGGTGTCGGCGCCGACCGCGGCCGCGTTGGCGACCTTGGCGGGATCGGGGGTGTCGGCCGCGAATGCCGCTGCCGGCAGGGCGGCGAGCAGCGACGCGAAGACGGATGCCAGCAGCAGTTTTCGCTTCATGGATTGGCAACATAGGTGGTGCTCGGGGCCGGCTCCCACGTGTGATCCGAACCAAAAGCCCGGCTTGAGGCTTGGTCGGCGCACACGGGAAGTGCCGGTCAGACCAGCCCGATGTTGTGCGTTTCTCACCAGGCGACACTCGTTGCCTTCGTGTGAAGCGCCCGTGCCGGTTTGCGCCGGCGCTGCCTAGCATCGACGCGTATCGGAAATTTCCTGGCGCAGCTATGCCACGTAGGAGGAGCCCATGGCCGTTGAAGTAGGAGGCAAGCCCAAGACCTCGCCCGCTGAGGTGCTGTCCAAGGCGAGGCAGGCGGGTGTCAAGGTGGTCGACGTCCGCTTCGTCGACATGCCGGGCACCTGGCAGCACTTCAGCCTCCCGATCGGAGAGCTCGAGGAGTCGACGTTCGACGACGGCCTCGGGTTCGACGGGTCCAGCATTCGCGGGTTCCAGGCAATCAACGAGAGCGACATGCTGCTCATCCCCGACCCCGACAGCGCCACCGTCGACCCGATCCTCCAGGTGCCCACGCTCTTCCTGATCTGCGACGTGGTCGACCCGATCACCCGGAAGCCCTACAGCCGCGACGCTCGCTACATCGCCAAGAAGGCGGAGGCCTACCTGGCGGAGACGGGGATCGCCGACATCAGCTACTGGGGACCGGAGGCGGAGTTCTACATCTTCAACTCCGTGCGCTACGACCAGAACAGCCACGAAGGCTACTACTTCATCGACTCGGAAGAGGGCATCTGGAACTCGGGCAGCAACGGGACCGCCAACCTCGGCAACCGGCCGCGGTTCAAGGAGGGCTACTTCCCGGTGCCGCCCACCGACAAGCTGCAGGACCTCCGCTCCGAGATCATGCTCAAGCTGATCGACGCCGGGGTCGACGTCGAGGTCCAGCACCACGAGGTCGGCACCGCGGGCCAGGCCGAGATCGACATGCGCTTCAACACCCTGACCAAGATGGGCGACTCGATGATGGTCTACAAGTACATCGTCAAGAACGTCTGCGCCCAGAACGGCTACGTGGCGACCTTCATGCCCAAGCCGCTGTTCCAGGACAACGGCTCCGGGATGCACGTGCACCAGAGCCTCTGGAAGGACGGGAAGAACCTGTTCGCCGAGGCCAGCGGCTACGCCGGGCTTTCCGAGACCGCCCGCTGGTACATCGGGGGCCTGCTCAAGCATGCGCCCTCGCTGCTCGCCTTCTGCGCCCCCACCACCAACTCCTACCGGAGGCTGGTGCCCGGCTACGAGGCGCCGATCAACCTCGTCTACTCGAAGCGCAATCGGTCGGCCTGCGTTCGGATCCCGATGTACTCCGAGAACCCGAAGGCGAAGCGGATCGAGTTCCGCTCGCCCGACCCGTCGGCCAACCCCTACCTCGCCTTTGCCGCGCTGCTGATGGCGGGCCTGGACGGGATCCAGAACAAGCTGGAGCCGCCCTCACCGCTGGACAAGGACATCTACGAGCTCGAGGGCGAGGAGAAGGCCGCCATCCAAAGCGTGCCGGGGTCGCTCCAGGAGTCGCTGAGCGCGCTCGAGGAGGACCACGCCTACCTGCTCAAGGGTGGCGTCTTCACCGAGGACGTGATCGAGACCTGGGTCGAGTACAAGTGGAAGCGCGAGGTCGAGCAGGTCGCGCTGCGGCCGCACCCGTGGGAGTTCTACCTCTACCACGACGCCTAGATAGCTTGGGGGGAACCCGCATGGTTCCCCCCGGCTACATCTTTTCCGGTTAGCCTGGTGCGAGCCGCGGCCGCGGGCCGCGAGCCGCCGACGCGCCGGCCTTGCTGGTAGCGCGGATCAGCTCGTCGATCTTCACGTCAGTGCCTTGGGGTCGCGGTCCTGGGTGTACTGGATCAGGAAGATGACGATCGTCGTGCCGGTGTTGATCACGAGCTGCCAGGTGTCGCTGAAGTGAAACACCGGCCCGGTCGCCGCCCAGACGACGATCACCAGGACGGCGAGCAGGAAGAAGGCCCAGAAGCTTCCGCTGTCGTGCGCGGTTCAGGTCGCGAAGCGGCTAAAGAGCGCGCTCACGATTTCACGCTACCCAAGCGGGCAGGCCCTGACAGTGCACTTGCCAGGCGGCGGCCAGCGGAGGCGCCATTCCCCCCGCCGCGGGAACCGGATAGGTCCGGTGCTCCAGGCCGACCAGGTGCAGGTTCAGACCCTGCCACTGGTAGTCGGCCCGGTACCAGTCGTAGGCCGTCGCCTTCGCTGGATTCGGCAATCCGGCCTGCAGAACCTGGAATCCGGGCCGGCCGGCCACGACTGCACAGGCAAAGCCGTTGCCGTGGGTGACGGAGCCGGCGATCGGGAAGATGCGCTGGCACGCGTTGGCGCCGTCGATGACGGTTGCGGTTTCGACCGAGCCCCGATCGATCCCGACGACCACCGGGAACTGCGTGGAGGCGCCGCGGTACAGCTCGATCAGTGCCTCGCTGCGGCCATCGCCGCGAAAGTCGCCGACGCCGAGGATGCGCGGTTGATAGATCGTGTCGGCGTCGCTGCGCGCGCCGCAGGGCGGCAGCAGGGCGGCCAGGGAGGACGTCAGCTGCTGGCCGCTCTCGAGGGTGTAGGTGATCGAGGTCGACTTGCCACTCCCCGACAGCGTCACCGCCTCGTCCGGACCGCCACCGTCGAAGTTGCCCGCCAGAGCCGGCAGCGGGGTGGGCGTGGGCGTCGGGGATGGTGTTGCAGATGGGGCCGGCTCGGTGGCGGGCTGGGGCGAGTTGGTGCGCGCGATCGTGGCAGCGGGAGTCCTAGCCGCCGGCGCCGATTGGCAGCCGAGGAGGTGCAGGCCAAGGAGGACTGCCACCGCAAGCCGCGCTGGTCGCCACATCGCGTCGCTGCATATTCAACGCGGGTCAGGCACGGTTGGCTCCTCCGGTTTCTCGAGAAACCGGCTCTGAAGCGGCCCGCGCCGCTGCGGTTTCTCGAGAAACCTGCTCTGAAGCGGCCCGCGCCGCTCGGGTTTCCCGGGAAACCGGCTCTGAGGCGGCCCGCGCCGCTCGGGTTTCTCGAGAAACCGGCTCTGAGGCGGGCCCGCGCCGCTCGGGTTTCTCGAGAAACCGGGGCTATTTGGGGCCGAGCATCGAGCGCGCCCGGAGCGCGATCGCGATCGCGACCCGGGTCTCCGGGTCGTCCAGTGACAGCCCGGTCAGGGCCTCGATCCGCTCGATCCGGTAGGACATCGAGTTGATGTGGATCGCCAGCGCCCGGGCGGCGGCGCGGCGGACCCAGCGCGCGCCGGCGAGCGCCTCCAGCGTCTCCAGGAGGGGCGTCTCGCGGGACTCCGAGTACTTGAGGAGCGGCCCCAACACCTCTTCGACGAAGCCGCGCAGGACCTCTGGGCTCTGCACCTCGAGCAGGAGCCGGAAGGCGCCCAGCGACCGGTAGGATGTGACCCGCGCCCGCACCCCGGCGCGCCGCGAGAGCCGCAGCGCCTGCCGGGCCTCGAGGTGGGATCGCGCCAGGGCGTCGACCGAGGTGGCCAGGTTGCCGATGCCGGCCGACATCGAGCCCGGCCGGACCAGGGGCGCCACCGTCTGCTGCATCAGCCCGGCCAGCCGCTCGGCGGCGGCGAGGTCGGCGGCGACCTCCTCGGGCAGCAGGACCACCGCCGAGCTGGCCCTGATCAGCGCCAGCGCTCCCGGCGCGCGGCGCTTGATCAGGTCGCTGAGCGCCGCGTCGAAGCGGTCCTGGCGGCCGCGGGCCGCCAGCTCAGCGGCCGCCTCCTCGTCGTCGGTTTCGAGGACGACGACCCAAGCATGGGCGGGCAGGCGGTGGCCCAACCTCTCGGCCTGGTGGGCCAGCCGCTCCGCCTCCTCGAGGTCCAGGCCCCCGGCCAGCAGCTGCTCGACCAGGTCGCCGCGCAGCCGGCGCTCGACCTCGGCCGCGGCGCGCTCCTTGGAGAGCTCGAGCGCGAGCACCGTCGACCCGTGCTCCAGCGCGCGCCGGCGCCCGGCCTCGTCGATGTCGTCCTTCCCTACTCCGACCGCCAGCACCGCCAGCAGGTCGCTGCCGGCGCGCACCGGTACCAGGTCGACCGGACGCGGCGGCTTGCCGGCGACGACCCGCACCTCGCGCGCGCTGGCGAAGGCCGCCGGCAGCTGGATGCGGGCCGGCATCGACTCGCCCTCGGCGCCCCGCACCCGGAAGCCGTCCGGCGAGTAGAGCGCGGCGTTCGCTCCCGCCAGTGAGCCGACCGCCTCCAGGATGGCCGGGATGCCGGCCCCCTGCAGCGAGAGGTCGGTGAACCGCTCGTGGATCTCGTGCGAACGCTGGATCTCGGCCAGCTGGAGCTCGACCCGGCGCAGCAGCTCGCTGCGCTCGAGGATCCCGGCCACCTGCCCCGCGATCGCGCGCAGGAAGTCGATGTCGGCCTCCGCGAAGTGGCGATGCTCGACCGACTGCACGTTGACCACCCCGACCAGCCGCGGTCCGGACTCGATCGGGACCGACAGCATGGAGTGGAAGCGGTCCTCGTCGAGGCCGGGAATCCACTTCCAGTGGGGCTCCCGGTTGACGTCGGCGACCACCGCCGGCCGGCGTGTCTCCGCCACCCAGCCGGTGATGCCCTCCCCCACCTTCATCCGGACGCGGCCCACCATCTTCTCGTTGAGCCCGTTGGTGGCGGTCAGGACCAGGTGCCGGCCGTCCGGCGCCAGCAGGTAGAGGGAGCAGACGTCGGTCACCATCGCCGAGGTGGTCTCGCGGATGATCAGCTCGAGCAGCTCGTCGGCGTCTTCTGTCGAAGCCGCCGTCTGGGCCAGCCGCTGGAGAAAGCCGAGCTCGCGGACGGCTAGGGATAGATCCGAGGTTTCAGCCGCAGCTTCAGGCACCGGATCTAAATTAGCTGGCGGCGCCACGCGTTTATTCGTATCTCAGTTACGGTTTCGCTGCACTAACTTTGTAATAGGCAACCGAACCGCGCTCAGACCGCGCAGCGCCTTCTCGCCACCGAAACCGCCGCCTTTCTTGCCATTAGCGCTATCACCTTTTACACTAGTGAATATGGTTGCAGCGATAGTCGTACTGCTACTGATCCTCCTGCTTCTGGGCGGTGGTGGCTTTGCCCTCCACTTCCTGTGGTACATCCTGGTGGCCGCGATCGTTCTGTGGCTCATAGGGTTCTTCATCCGATCCGCCGAGGGCGGAGGACGCTGGTACCGCTGGTAGGCTGATCGCCTAAAGAGAGGGGCGCCTTTGTGGCGCCCCTTTTCTTTCGTTCACCGGGAGCGCGGCGCCAGGGCTCATGTCTTGGCGTACCCTTCCGCGAAGTTCGATGGCCTCTTCCCGCCACCTCGAGCAGCGCTCGCTGCTGGTCACCGAGGCACGCACGGTGGCGGCCGAGGTCGAGCAGCTGCTGGATCCCGACCGCTGGCCCGACGCTGGCGCCGCCGCGCAGATGGCGCGCTCACTTGCGGCCCAGCTGCTCCAGCACGCCGCCGAGCTCTCTGACGGGGGCGAGGACGGCGTCCGCGTCGACCGGCTGCTGGCCGCGTCGTGGATGCTCGACCCGGCTCGGGGCGCGGAGCAGCTCGGGGACGACGTGGCCCGCAGCCAGCGCCTGGCCGGCGTCATGCGCGCTTCCGCGGCCACCTGCCGGTCCGCCTGGCGGCGCCGGCGCTCGCGCGGGCTGCAGCTGGCCGAGATCGAGGGCGCCGGCTTCGTCAGCCAGGCTCTGATCGAGGCCTTCCGGCGCTCGGTATCGAAGCTGGTCGAGGAGGCCGAGACCAGCGACCCCACACCGCTGGTCGACCTGGCAGGCGAGATCCTGAACACCGCCGCCGGCCTCTTCCTGCTCGAGCGCGATAGCGATGCGCTGGCCCAGTGCGCTGGCGCGCGGCTCTGCGCGCAGCTGGCCACGCCGCTCTATCCCGGCCTGCTGCCCGCGATCGCCGACCGGCTGGAGACGGCCGCCGACGACTGCGCGCGGGAGCTTCCGCCCGCCTGGCTCGAGGACAGCCGGCTCGGGCCGGCGGCGCCCACCGAGCCCGAGCTGATGGCCATGGAGTCGATCGGCGAGCCGCTGGCGCTGCCCCACGTCGGCCGCTTCGTGGTCGAGGCCGAGCTCGGCCGTGGGTCGATGGGCGTGGTCTACAAAGGCTTCCACCCCGGGCTCGGCATTCCAGTGGCGATCAAGGTCGTCCACGAGCATTCCGGCAACCAGGCTCTGCGCCAGCGCTTCGCGCGGGAGGCGGCGTCCATCGCCAGCCTCAACCACCCGGGGATCGTCCGCCTCTTCGACTTCGACAGCGACCAGGACCAGCTCTTCATGGTCATGGAGTACGTCGAGGGCGAGTCGCTGGAGTCGATGATGCAGCGCAGCGGCGCCTTCGAGCTCCCACGCGCGCTCGAGCTCTTCGAGCAGGTGCTCTCGGCGGTCCAGGCCGCCCACGAAGAGGGCATCGTCCACCGCGACCTCAAGCCGGACAACGTCCTGGTCTCGGCCCAGGGCAAGGTCAAGGTCCTCGACTTCGGGGTGGCCAAGCTGCTCAACGACAGCCCTGAGCTGACGGCCGACGGCTACACGGTGGGCACGCCCAAGTACATGGCGCCCGAGCAGCTCGGCGGGGAGGCGATCGACGCCCGCGCCGACATCTACTCCCTGGGCGTGATGCTCTACGAGCTGATCGACGGCGAGCCGCCCTTCACCGGCACCGTGAGCGCGATCATGCACGCCCACGTCTTCGAGCCGGTTCCCTCCTCGCCGCGGATTCCCGAGCCGCTGATGGAGGTGATCCGGAGGGCGATGGCCAAGCAACCGAGCGAGCGCTACTCGACCTGCGCCGAGATGGCGGGCGCGCTCCGCGCCCTGGCCCGCACCGGGCAGCTGACAGCAGCGGCACCTCAGGCCGCTGACGCCGAGGCGGAGGCGGAGCCGGAACCGGTCGTGCTCCAGCGCCGCTGCAAGCGGCTCAACTGCCAGAACGCGGGCGCCTGGATGTGCGCCTACGTCGACGGCGCCGGCGATAGCTGCGAGACCGCCTGGTGCGCCCACCACGCCGTCTTCGTCGAGGACGAGCCCTACTGCGCGCGGCATGCGGCCGTGGTCCGCGCCCTTTCCACGTCGGCCACGAGCAACTGGTCGCTGCGCGAGCGGCCGGCGGTCGACGACCGGGCGATGCCGCTCGCGGCCAGCCTGCGCGAGATGCTCGACCCCGACATCCGCGAGATGCTGCGGCGGCGGCTGCAGGCGGCGGGCGCGATCCAGGTCGTGGCCGACGGCGACGTGCGCCACGTCGACCGGGACGGCCTGATGGCCTGGGAGGTGAGCTGGGCCGCGCTCCGCGAGCGCGAATGCCTGGTGCGCGTCGACGTCAGGGTCGAGGCCGCGGGCGGCAGCGTGCGCGCGCTGGTCAACGAGGTCCCCGCTTTCAACGAGGGGCCGGAATGGATCGGTCCCTACGAGCCCGGCGCCCACGACCGCTTCACGAGCCGGCTGGCGGAGGCGATCCAGGTCGCCATCGACCGGCCGCTGGTCGAGCCGACGCGGGCCTTCGAGGTCGACCAGCCCAACGTCGACCGCGTGCTGCTCCGCGAGATACTGCTCCGGCTGCTGCGCTCGCGGGGCCCGCTCCCCCCGGCGCTGATGGCCGACGAGGTCGCGCTGGGTCCGCGGCTGGTCGGCGCCGAGCTGCGCGAACTGGCCGATACCGAGCTGGTCGAGGAGCGGGAATCGGACGGGCTGGTGGTGCTGACCGCGGCCGGTGCCAAGCGCGCCGAAGAGGTCTCGCGCCAGCGCCGCTACGTAGGCCCGATGCCGGTCACCGCCGAGGAGTACCGGCAGGTCGTCCAGCGCGAGGCGGCGCGGCCCGTCCGCGACGACGCCATCCAGCGCGCACTGGCCGGCATCGAGCTGCCCGCCACCACCCTCACCGTGATCCGCGGGGGCGTCCTCTCGGGCGGGCCGCTCCTCGTCTACGGCCCCGGCGGCAGCGGCAAGACCGCGCTGGCGCGGGCGCTGGCCGCGGTCTATGCGCCGGTGGCGATCCCGGTGGCGATCGAGGCGGCGGGCGAGGTGCTTCGCGTCTTCGACCCCGAACGGCACCGGCTCACCGACGATCAGCCCGCCGACCATCGCTGGCGCCGGATCCATGCGCCCGTGATCGAGACCGGGACCGACCTCACGCCCGAGCAGCTCGACCCCTATCCGGGTCCCGACGCGCTCTGGGTGCCGCTGCACGTGATGGGCAACGGCGGCGTGGTCCTGATCGACAACTTGGGGCGCCAGCGCGTGCCGGCGCGGCAGCTTGTAGACCGCCTTGGCTTCCTCACCGAGCGCCAGCACGTCAATGTGGTGGTCGGCGAGGCCCAGCGCCGGGTGGCGCTACCCTTCCACGCCCTGCTCGTGTTCGCTACCGCGATGGTCCCGCGCGACATCCTCAGCGATTTTCAGCTCCGCCACCTGCCGACCAAGGTCCCGATGCACGACCTCGACGCCGCCGCCCTCGAGCGGCTGCTGCGGCGGAGCCTGGCCGATGACGGCTGGACGCTGGCGCCGGAGTCTGGGCGCCGCCTGCACGAGCTGATCGGCGACCGCAGCTCGCGAGGCTCGCTGGGGCCGAGGCTGGCGGAGAAGGTCGTCGAGCTGGGCGGCAGCCGGAAGGGCACCACGGTCGAGCCCGACCTGATCGAGGCGGCCTGGAAGGCCGTCACCACCGGCCGCTAGCGTGCAGGGGTGAGCGCCAGCTCGAGCTCGGATCATCTCCTGGTGCGCTGGTCGCAGGAAAAGCGGCGGCGCCAGGGCCGGCTGGATCCCCGGCGGTCGCTCGACTACGGCCTCTCGCTGGCAGGGTTGCTGGCGGCCGGCTCACTGGCGACGGCACTGCTGCTGGCCCTCGCCAACCGAGCCCACGGCGCTGCCGCCCTGGCCGCGCCGCTCCAGCTGCCGGGCGCGTCGGCGGGAGCTTCGCCGGCCTCGGTATGGGCATTCGCGCTGTTCGGCGCGAGCCTTATCCCCCACCCCCTGGCCGGCACCCAGTGGTGGACCTGGGGCACCGGCAGCTTGCTGCTGACCGCCGTGATCGCGGTGCAGAGCTTCGAGGGCGGCCGGGCATCCCTCGCCAGCCTCCAGCAGCTCCTCCTGCTGGTGGCGCCAGCCGCGGGCGTCGGCCTGATCGCCGCGCTGGCGGAGGTGGCCACCGGCGGCTCGCCACTTTTGCTGGCCCTGGCGCCGCTGACGGTGGTCGTCCTGGTGGTCGCTGCCCTCGCCGGTCGCGCCTGGCATGAGCTGACCGAGGCTCGGAGCCTGGTGCCGGTCCTCCGCGGCCTGGCCTCGGCCGCCTTCGCGGCGGCGGCGGGCGTGGCACTGGCGGCGCTGCCGGTCCTGCTTTCGCCGGCGGGCTTGCAGCCAAGCGGCCTCTGGGTCCTCTACCTCCTCCCCTTCGCGCCCAACGCCATCTTCCGGGCCGCCTTCGGCGGGCACTTCGGGGTCCCCGCGCTGGTCGCGATCGCCGGCTTCGCCGCCGGAGCCATGCTGGGTGCCATCCACCTGCGCCGGCGCTCGCTGGAGGAGCGCGGTGTCTATGCGGTCGGGCTCTGGCTTCTGCTGGCGGTGGCCACCGCCGCGGCCACCCCGGCCACGTCGCTCGGCGGCGCCGGGCTGGCGCTGCTGGGCGCGCTGCCCGGGAGCGCCGCGGTGGCCATGATCGGGGCCGCGCTGGGGCCGCTGCTCGACAGCACCGCGATCGGACACCAGCTGGCGGGCCTCGGCGTGCTGCGCGGGTTCGGCGACCGACTGCCGCCGCCCCCGGCCGCCGAGCTGACCGCGAGCGACATGGAACATGAATGGCGGGGGAGCACGCCCCGACCCCCCGCGGGCGGCGAGCAGCCCGCTTCTCGCCGCCGGCTGCGCTCGGCCGACCACATCGGCCGGCTGGCGGTCGCGGTCTCGATGAGTGTGGCGCTGCTGGCGGTGGGGCTGGTGGCGGTGCTGACGCTGCTGCCCGGCGCCACGGCCGCGCCCAACCCCCAGACCGCGGCGGCCGGCGCCTATCTCCAGGCGCTCGGCAGCAACGATGCCGGCCGCATCTGGGCCACGATCGCGGTCGACGACAGCGCGCTTCCCAGCTCGGCCGAGCCGCGCCTGCTGGGGCGCGACGATCTTGGCCGGATGCTGCTGCTGGACGCCAACCGGCACCCGGCGATCACAGATCTCCAGGTCCACGTCACGGGCCAAGAAGGCGGATCGACGGGCGGGTCGACGCTCGTCATGGCTCGCTACCGAGAGGCGGGCAGCCCGGTCGAGACGACGCTTCGGGTCGGGCTGCGGTCCGGAGGCTGGCGCGTTCTGTGGCCGGCCGCCGCGCTCGCGGTGACGGCGCCCGGCGCGACCGAGGTGCGGGTCGACGGCGCACCGGTGACGCTGGTCGCGGGTCAACCGCTGGCGGTCTTGCCCGGTGGCCACCAGGTGGAGGCCGCTTATCCAGGCCCGTTCGGCGGTCAGAAGCAGTCGATCACGGCGAGCCTGCCCTATCCAGCGGTGGAAACGGCGCAGGTGTCGCCCCAGCTGCCGGCCGACTCGGCGGCGGGCGCCGCGGCCGCGGTCCGCGCCGCCTTCAACGGCTGCGCGGGCAGTTCCGCCGCCCATCCCGACGGCTGCCCGCAGGGGATCGACGCCCCCGCCGGCACCGCGGTTCACTGGATGGTCGTCGGCGACCCCGCCTACCAGCTCAGCATCGTGCCGCAGGCGGGCGCCATCGTCGCCGGCGGCCAGTTCCAGATGATCGGGTCCTATCCGGTCCACGTTCCCGAGGACACCAAGCACGTGGCCTCGGCCGGGACTTTCCGGGCTCTCCTCAATTTTGGCGATGACAGCTGGCGGGTGGCCGGCCCGATCAGCCCCGCCGGCACGCCGGCGACCGCGCCGCCGGTGCACGACACCGACGCCCTGGCCGCGGTGCGCAGCGGCTTCGGCGCCTGCCTGACCTCGCACCTGCTGCGGCCGGCGGACTGCCCGCAGACGGTGGGCAGCGTCTACTTCGTCAAGGACGTGGTCTGGAGACTGGACGCCGATCCAATGGCCGGCGCGGTGTTCGGCTTCGATGCCCAGCGCGGCGTGATGAGCGTCAACGGCACCTACTCGATGTCCGCCACCTACATCGAGGGCGGGGTGCCCAAGAGCGCACAGAGCTCAGGCCACTACCGGGCCGAGCTGCTCTGGGACGGTCAGCGACCGCTGCTGGTCGCGATCAATCGCGGCTGAGCAGCGCGCGCACCCGCGCTGCCAGGTCGAGCGGCGTGGTCGTCGACTTGACCAGGTAGTCGGTCGCTCCCAGCTGGATCGCCTGAGCCACCATCGACGGGTCGCTGTAGTTGGAGAGGACGACCACCGGCGTGGCGGCGGTCGCCGCCTCTGACTTCAGCTCGGTCAGCACTTCCAAGCCGGTCATGCCGGGCAAGCGGAGGTCGAGCAGGATCAGCTCGGGCGGGCGCAAGCGGGCCGCGCGCAGGCCGGTCGGACCGTCCGCCGCCACCACCACCGCGAATTCCTCCAGCTCCAGCTGCAGCCGGTACATCTGGGCGATGGTCGGGTCGTCTTCGATGAGCAGAATGCGGGGACGGCCGGCGGGGTCGCTGAAAAGGAGGTAGCTGCCCCACAGCCAGCGTGGGGCGGGCGCCAGCGCCGGCATCAGACTCACGCCGGCTGAGCCCTTGCCGCGGGGGAGGACCCCCCGACCGTCCGTTTCAATGTGACCCGGAACGTGCTGCCCAGGCCGGGGCGCGAGCTGACCGTGAGGTCGCCGCCATGGAGCTTGGCCAGCTCGCGGGAGAGATAGAGGCCGAGTCCGGTGCCGGCGATGTGCTGGGTCTCCCGGGTGGAGATGCGGCCGAAGCGGGTGAAGAGCGTCTTCAGGTCCTCTTTGGCGATCCCGACACCATGGTCGGTGACCGCGATCACGGCAAACTCGTTGTCCGCCGTCAACGTCAGCCGCACCTCGCCCCCCTGCGGCGAGTATTTGAGCGCGTTGCTGAGGAGGTTGCTCAGGATGGTGCTGACGCGCTCGGGGTCGACGTAGGCGCGGACCTCGTCGGCGGTGCTCTCGAGGATCAGCTGGTGGGTCTGTGTGGCCAGCGGCCCGATGGTGTCGATCACGCGCTGGGCGAGCTCGCGGAGGTCGGTATCGGCGGGATGCAGCTCGAGCCTGCCCTCTTCCAGGCGGGCCGCCTCGATCATCTGCTCGATCAGCGAGTTCATCTCGTCGGCCTTGGCCTCGAGGACGGGCAGGACCGTGGTCAGCTCGTCCGGTATCTGCCCGAAGGAGCCCGCGGCCAGCATCGAAAGGTAGCCGCGGATCAACGTGATCGGGCCTCGGAGCTCGTGGGAGGCGAGGTTCAGGAACTCGGACTTCGTGCGCTCCAGCGCCGCCAGGCGCTCGGTCAGGTTGGCGCGGTCGAGGCCGGCGATGATGGCGATCGCGTAGTTGTTCAGCCGCTGGAGCTCGTCGGCGCCGAAGTAGGGCGTGTAGGGACCAGCCAGCACGAGCAGGGTGCCCCGGCCGCTGCTGAGGTCGAGTGGGACCACGATGGCGGTCTGGGCGGCGGCCCCGCCGGTGCGTGCGATGCGCGCGTCATCGCCGTCGGCGGTCCCCTCCAGGAGTTCCCGCGCACGGTCCGGGGGCAGACCTTCGTGGGCAAGGGGAGTGCCATCGGCGTCGGCGATCAGCGCCGCGTCCCCGCCCACCAGGCGCATAGCCCATTCGGCCGCGCGGTGGGCGAGCTCGCGCCGGGTGGGACTGAAGAGGATCAGCTCGCGGACCGCGAGCTGCAGCCGCTCCTCCTCGCGGGCGCGCCAGATCCGGCGCAGCCATGTCGGCGGGGCGAAGCTGGCGTAAAGCAGCGGGGCCATGGCCAGGGCGACCAGCTCGACAGCGATCGCGACGTAGGGCCGGCGCTCGAGGTCGGGCGCGATGCCGGCCAGCAGCACGATCACGATCAGCCCGCCGAAGCCGGCCGCGAGGGACCGGAGCCGGGCCGCCTGCACCGAGGGCAACCCGCGGGAGGCGAGCGCGAGCCGGACCACGGGGTCGGCGACGCTGAGCGACCACGCCACGACCAGCAGCGCGGCCGCGACGGCCGCCACAAGGTGAGGAAGCGCATCGGGCAGCCAGACGAGGACCAGCTCGAGGATGAGGACCGCTGTCAGCGCAGCCAGCGCAGTGCGGTGGACGACCGGTCCGAGTGGGATGAAGGTGCCGCGAAAGCGCAGCAGTCCGTAGGCGGAGAGGACGAAGGCGGTCACCGCGATGGCGGAGATGACTGGGCTGTTGGGGGCGCCGATCTCGGTCCCCACCAGGCCGGCACCGGCGACCACGCCGAGCATTCCGATCGAGAGCGCGATCCAGCCCGAGGAGGAGCGCCGCTCGCGGAGCCACTCGCCCAGGGCGACGACTCCGAGGAGCACGAATGAGGCCGCGACCGCGGCTTGTAGGACGTGAAGAACGTCGCTCATGCAGTGGCCTGACCGGCCGAGAATCGTACACCGAGACTGCGGGGTTTACCTACTCGTTGCCTGCAACTAGCCTTCCGAGTCGAATGGTTCGAGCAGGATCCTGAGCATTGCTGCGAGTTGGTCGCGCTCGGCAGGCTCCAGCCGACCCAGGAGCCCGCGCTCACGCTCGAGCAGCGCGCCGAGCGCCTCGTCCACCAGCTTGCGGCCGGCGCCAGTCAGGCGCACCCTGACCACGCGGCCGTCGCCGGGGTCGGCCTGGCGCGCGACCAGACCCGCCGCCTCCATCTGATCGATGCGATGCGTCATGGTCCCCGAGCTGACCAGCGTCTCCGCCAGCAGCTCGCCGGGCGTCAACTCGTAGGGCGCGCCGGCACGGCGGAGCGCCGTCAGCACGTCGAACTGCCACTGCTGGAGGTCGAGCGGGGCGAAGGCCTCCTTCCGAGCCAGCGCCAGGTGCCGCGCGAGCCGGACCACGCGGCTCAGGATCTCCAGCGGCGAGGCGTCGAGGTCGGGACGCTCACGCCGCCAGGCGGCGATCAGGCGGTCGACCTGGTCAGGCACGAACTATATCTTGACATCAAGATACTCTCAGCAGTAATATCTCGACATCGAGACACTTTCCCCGATCCACCCCATCACCACCGAGGTCGAGCGCCTGGCGGCCTTCGTCAACGGCGCCCGCTGGAGCGACGTCAGTCCGGCCACCGTCGACGCGCTCAAGCTGCGCATCCTCGATGCGCTCGGCTGCGCGATCGGCGCGCTCGACTCGCCGGTGCTGGCCCGGATCCGCGCCGAGATCGAGGAGCTGGGCGGCAACCCACGCGCCACGCTCCTCGGCGGCGGCCGCACCGCGCCCGACCGCGCCGCCCTCCACAACGCGGCCGCCGTGCGCTACCTCGACTTCAACGACTCCTTCATGGCGCCCGGCGAGACCTGCCATCCGAGCGACAACCTCGGTGCCGCTCTGGCGGCGGTCGAGTTCGCGGGCGGCAGCGGCCGCGACCTCCTGCTGGCGCTCGCGATCGCCTACCAGGTCCAGTGCCGCCTCTCGGAGCTCGCGCCGGTCCGGGCGCACGGATTCGATCACACCACCCAGGGCGCCTACGCCGCCGCCGCGGCCGCCGCCCGCGGGCTCGGCCTCGACGCCGCCCAGACCGCCAACGCGATCGCGATCGCGGGCACCGCGTTCAACGCGCTGCGCGTCACCCGCACCGGAGAGCTCTCCAACTGGAAAGGGCTCGCCTACCCGAGCACCGACTTCAGCGCCGTGCAGGCGGCGCTGCTGGCCCGCGCCGGGATCACAGGTCCGCGCGAGGTCTTCGAGGGAAACAAGGGCTTCAAGCAGGCGATCGCCGGCCCCTTCGAGATCGACTGGGAGCGCGAGGACCTGGAGGCGGTGCTGCGCACCAGCGTCAAGCGCTACAACGCCGAGTTCCACTCCCAGTCGGTGCTCGAGGCCGTGCTCGAGCTCCGGCAGCATGGGATCGAGCCGGCGGCGGTGGAACGGGTCGAGGTCGACCTGTTCCAGGTCGGCTACGACATCATCGGCGGCGGCGAGGAGGGCGACAAGCGATCGGTCAGCACCAAGGAGGAGGCGGACCACTCGCTCCCCTACCTGGTCGCGGTGGCGCTCCTCGATGGCCACGTGCTGCCCGCCCAGTACGCGCCTGAGCGCATCGCCGCTGCGGACGTCCAGTCGCTGCTGCGGCGGGTGGTCATCCGGCCGGACGCCGAGCTGTCCGCGCGCTTCCCGGCCGAGCACGCCTGCCGGGTGCGGATCCGGCTTTCGGACGGGCGCGTTTTGGCGCGTGAGCAGTCGGGCTTCCCCGGTTTTGTGACGCAGCCGGCGGGCTGGCCGGAGGTCGAGGCCAAGTTCGGCCAGCTCGCCCACCCGGTGACGGGGCAGCGGTTGGCAGGTCAGATCGTCGATGTGGTTCGGAATCTCGATCAGCTCCCGGTGGAAGCGCTCTGCCGGCTCCTGGCCGAGGTGCCAAGGAGGAGTTGAGATGGACGAGCGATCAGCGTTCGGGTTTCTGACGAGCAACCGCCGGCCGGCCAAGCCGCGCGCGGTGGGCGTGACCGAGGTCCGCGGCCCCTACTACAGCGTCGTCGGGCGCCGCTACCTGGAAGACCTGTTCGAGGGCTTCGGCGCCTACGTGGACAGCTTGAAGTTCGCCGGCGGGTCGTTTTCGCTGATGCCCCGGGAGGCGCTGGTCGAGCTGATCGAGCTCTGCCACCAGCACCAGGTCAAGGTGTCGACCGGCGGCTTCATCGAGTACGTGCTGACGCAGGGCCCGACCGCGGTCGACCGCTACCTGGCGACGTGCCGCGAAGTTGGGTTCGACATCGTCGAGATCTCGACCGGATTCATCACGGTGCCGGTGGATGACGTGCTGCGGCTCACCGAGCGCGTGCGCGCGGAGGGTCTGATCCCCAAGCCGGAGGTCGGCATCCAGTTCGGCGCCGGCGGCGCGACCAGCGTCGAGGAGCTGGAGAGCGTTGGGACTTCCGACCCCGGACGTGCGATCCAGATCGCCCGGCGCTGCCTGGACACGGGCGCGCCGATGGTGATGATCGAGTCGGAGGGGATCACCGAGAACGTCCGCACCTGGCGGACCGACGTAGTCGCCCGGATCATCTCTGAACTTGGCACGGAGCGGGTCATGTTCGAAGCTGCCGACCCGGAGGTTTTCGCCTGGTACGTCAGGAACTATGGACCCGAGGTCAACCTCTTCGTCGACCACAGCCAGATCGTCCAGCTCGAGTGCCTGCGCGCGGGGATCTGGGGGACGGCGGGGCTGTGGGGGCGGGTGCTGACCTACGGCGCCCCCGAGGCTGGGGACGCTTCGCGGAAACCTTAGAAGTAGCCCCGGCGCCAGAAGAACACGGCCAGGACCGCCTGGGTGGCCACCATCAGAGCCAGCGTCAGCCAGAAGGAGACATCGCTGGTGATGTGCTCGACCAGGAACTGGTGGTTCATACCGAAGAAGCCGCTGATGGCGGTTACGGGTAGGAACAGCGCGGCCAGCATCGTCAGCTGCTTCATGGTCGCGTTGAGGCGGTTGTCGGCACCCGCCATGTACACCTCCATCACCGAGTGCGCCAGATCGCTGAGCTCGCGAGCCGACTCGTGCTGGCGCTGGATGTGGCCGAAGATGTCGCGGTAGTAGATCAGCAGCTGGGCGTCCTGGGGATCGATGGAGTGCGTGATTAGGTGCTGGAAGACCTCCTCCATGCCGCCCAGGTTCTTCTCCAGGTCGGTCACCGTCTGGCGCATGTCATATGCCTGTCCGAGCTGGCGCCGCGTGGGATTGGTGATCACCTGCCGCTCGAGGTGATTGATCGCCCGCTCCAGCGCCTCGAGCACGCTGAAGCTGTTTTCGACCAGCTGGTCGAGCACCAGGAACTGGAGGAAGGCGGGCTTTTCCCGAGCCAGCTCGGGCGCCGCCAGCAATCGCTTGCGGAGGCTGGCGAGGCCAGGGTCGGAGTGCATGAACACGGTGACCACGTAATGGCGGCTGAGGAAGACCTCGACCTCTTCGGTGAAAAGCTGGCCCCCGCGCCAGACCGGACGTTGCAGCACCAGGAACGCGTAGCTGGGATAGTCCTCGATGCGCTGACCGCGGCTTCGCTTGCGGAGCTCCTCGATGGTCAAGGCGTGAAAGTTGAAGGTTCGCCGCAGGAGGTCGATGTCGTACTCCCGCGGCTCCTCGATGTGGACCCAGAAGACGCCGCCGGACTGGTCGGCGACGCAGCTTTGGATCTGTTCCTCCTCCGGATCCTCGATCAGGCCGGCGGCGCTCACCAGATAGCGCATGCGCCGCGGGATTCTTTCTCATCTTGAGAATTTGTTCAAGCGTTCAGACTTCTGGTCTTCTGGGACGCTCCTGGGTCTCGATGGAACCTTGCGCCTGTGGCGGAGCGGGGTTTGTGGTCGCGGGGCTGCGGTTTCTCGAAAAACCGGGTTCTTAGCGGGCGGCTCGACTGCGGTTTCTCGAAAAACCGGGTGCATGGCGGGCGGTTCGACTGCGGTTTCTCGAAAAACCGGGTGCTTTGGCGGGCGGTTCGACTGCGGTTTCTCGAAAAACCGGGTGCTTGGCGGGCGGCTCGACTGCGGTTTCTCGAAAAACCGTGGCTTCGCCGGGGGACCCCCTCGGGGTCAGCGGCGCGGCGCGGGATCTAGGTCGACGCCGTCCAGGATCCGGTCCCACCCAGCGTCGGCGCTGATGCAGGTCTGGAACTGGGCGGTCACGCCGGGCTGGGCCGGAGGCGGCGGCCCCCCGTAGCGGTTCCAGGTCCGCTCGGCGACCAGGTGGATCGGGTGCCGGTCGCCGCTCGCGTCGAAGGCACCGGCGTAACCGACCGGCGCACGGCCGGTGCAGTCACTGTAGGTACCGACCGACATCTGCGCCCCGTCGCCCTCGATCACGACCATCGAGGCCGCCACTGCTGCCAGGTGCACAGAAAACGAAACCGAGCGACGGAGCCTTCGCCCGCCGCCCGGTGGAAGTGCGGTTCGACCTTATGTCGGATCTATATCCGTCATATTCCGCACGACCGTAAGTTGTCAAGTCGCGCCTATCCGGTTTGACAGGGTCGCGCCCCGGCACGTAGAGACTGGCGCTGGAGGTGCGGAATACCCCTGGAGGTGTACCCGATGCGCATACCCCGCGCTCTGGCGGGGGTGGCATCATTCCCGGCCGCTCTCTTCTTCTTTATGACGTCCGCTTCGGCCGACGTCAGCGTGTCACCCCCCGCCATCGCAGACGCTGGTCACGGTGACCGTTCCGACTCCGGTCAAGCAGGCGCTGGGCGTGCACGGTCCCATCACCGCCGGTGGAACCCAGAACGGCAACGGGTCCCTCGGCTGGTGCGGAGCCTCCGTCAACAACGCCACCCCCCTGGCCCCGCACGACTACTCCGGCTCAGCCTCGGGTGGGCTGGCCGCCATGCTCGGTGCGCATCGGAGTCGACGTCGCCTCTGGTAGGGTCGCCGCCAGCCTGTGCGGCGTCAGCTTCGAACTCGGCGGCGGCACCACCGCGGTGGTGCTGAGCTTCACCGGCGGGCGCGCCGCGGGCTCGCTCGATCCGCGCACCGGCCAATGCCAACGAGTGCCTCAGCCAGCCGGTCGCCCCGGCCGGGTCGGGCGGCACCCGGTCCCGTGCCCGGCGGCGGTGCTCGGGGCCCGTCCCCAGCGCCGGCAGCGCACCCCTTGGGGTGGGCGGCCTTAGCGGGGTGGCCGGAGCCGTCGAGGGTTCCCCCTTCGCCAACACCGGCTTCAACCTCGCTCTTCTCGCCCTGGCCACGCTCCTGATCGCGGGCGGCGCACTGATGGCCAGGCGCTCGCCTACGCGCTAGCTTTCTCTCCTCTGCGAGAGCGGGTCCGCCGACGGGCGGGCCCCAACTCTTTCTAAGCGCTCCCTCCGCAAATTCCAAGCATTGACAAAGCCTCGGCCGAATCTCTAGGGTCCTCGCGCCCGTGCCGCGACGCACGCGGCCCGCGTGGCGAAGAGGTTCCGGTCGGCGCACCGGGAGGGGGTTCGACAGATGCGATTGACGCCGGTTATCCGGGGCCTTGTCTACACGGCCGCGCTCGCCCTGATGGGCGCAGCCAGCGCCCTGCCGCTGACGGCGGCGGCCGCCTCCGACGCATCTCCCGCGGCGGGGCACGCCTACCGACACGGCGTCCACGTGACGGTCGAGTACCAGCGCGGCCACCGATCCACGAATGCCTCCGGCAGCGGCCCGCTCGCCTATGGCGGCGGCGTCCAGAACGTGGGCGTGACCACCGGCGCGCCCGCCGTCTACCTGGTGTTCTGGGGCTCGCAGTGGGGCTCGCAGTCGACCGACAGCAACGGCTACCTCAACCTCTCCGGCGATCCCAACGGGATGGCGCCACGGATCCAGGCCCTTCGACCTCGACCAGGCGCTCGACCGTCATGTCCCGAGTCGGGAGAAGGGCCTGGGCGTCAACCAGGAGACCTGGAGCGGGGTCATGACCCAGTACTGCGAGGGCGTGGCGACGGGGTCGACCAGCTGCCCCAGCACCGCCTCCCACGTCGGCTACCCGAGCGGCGGCGCGCTCGCCGGGACCTGGGCCGATGAGGCTTCGGCCGCGCCCAACCAGACCAACGGCAACGGGCTGGCCCAGGAGGCGATCAACGCGGCCGGCCACTTCGGCAACACGTCCTCGGCCTCCAATCGCAACACGCAGTACGTCATCGTGTCCCCGACCGGGACCCACCCGGACGGCTTCAACACTCCCGGCGGCAACTGGTGCGCCTGGCACGATGACACCGCCGACTCGACGCTCAGCGGCGGCGCCGCCAGCTCGCCCTACGGGACGCTGGCCTTCACCAACCTTCCCTACATCACCGACATGGGCGCCAGCTGCGGCCAGAACTTCGTCAACGCCGGCTCGGCGGGCACTCTCGACGGCGTCACCATCGTCGGCGGGCACGAGTACGCCGAGACCATCACCGACCAGTTTCCGGCCGGCGGCTGGACCGACAGCACCGGCAACGAGAACGGCGACAAGTGCGCCTGGATCTCGTCCGGCCAGGGCGCCTCCCAGAACATCACGCTCAGCACCGGCACCTTCGCGGTCCAGTCGACCTGGGCCAACGACTTCAACAGCGGCGCCGGCGGCTGCGAGGTCTCGCACCCGATCGTCGGCAACACGGCGCCCAGCAACGACTTCTCGATCAGCATCTCGCCCTCCAGCGCGACGGTCACGGCGGGCTCCAGCGCCACCTACACCGTCTCCACGGCGGTGACCTCGGGGAGCGCGACCAGCGTCTCGCTGAGCGCGAGCGGGCTGCCCTCGGGCGCCAGCGCCAGCTTCAGCCCCAACCCGGTCAGCTCCGGCGGCAGCTCGACCCTGACCGTGTCGACCGGCTCGAGCACGCCCGCCGGGACCTCGACCATCACCGTCACCGGCTCCGCCAACAGCGGCAGCACGACCCACACGGCGACCACCTCGCTGACCGTCAACGCCAGCACCGGCGGCGGCGGTGGCGGGATCACCAACGGCGGCTTCGAGACGGGCAACCTTTCCGGCTGGACCGGCTCGGGCGCCGCCTACGGCGTCAGCACCACCGCCCACTCCGGCAGCTACTCGGCGCTGCTCGGCTCGACCAGCCCGACCAACGGCGACTCCTCGATCTCCCAGACCTTCACCGTCCCCTCGGGCGGCGGCTCGCTGAGCTTCTGGTACCGGGTCGTGTGCCCGGACACCGTCACCTACGACTGGGCAACCGCGACCCTCAAGGACAACACGTCTGGGACCAGCGCCACGCTGCTCGGCAAGACCTGCACCAACACCGGGAGCTGGGCCAAGTCGAGCGGCTACACCGTGACCGCCGGTCACAGCGTGACGCTCACGCTGACCAGCCACGACGACAACTACACCGGCGACCCCACCTACACGCTCTACGACGACGTCACCATCGGCGCGGCCCCGCCACCTGTGACGAACCCGGTTGCCAACCCCGGCTTCGAGACCGGGAATCTTTCCGGCTGGACGGCCTCCGGCGCGGCCTACGGCGTCAGCACGACGGCCCACTCCGGCAGCTACTCGGCGCTGCTCGGCTCGACCAGCCCCACCAACGGCAGCTCCTCGATCGCGCAGACCTTCGCCATCCCTTCCGGCGCCAACACGCTCAGCTTCTGGTACCGCGTCGTGTGCCCGGACACCGTGACCTATGACTGGGCCACGGCCTCGCTCCACGACAACACCACCGGCACCACCACGACCGTGCTGGGCAAGACCTGCACCAACACCGGCTCCTGGTCGCAGGTGACCTACAGCGTCAGCTCGATCAACGGCCACAGCGTCACGCTCACGCTTACCAACCGCGACGACAACTACCCCGGCGATCCGACCTACACGCTCTACGACGACGTCAGCGTGAGCTGACCTTATAGAGGGACCTTCTCCTCCAAAGGCCGCCCGGTCCAGCTCGGATCGGGCGGTCTCTTCTTGGGGCGAGCGGCGACAATACACGCCCACCGTGGCGATCGCGACGCGCGCGCTGTCCCCTGTCCTCGCCGGCCGCGAGGCCGAGCTCTCAACCCTCGAGGACGCCCTCCTGGCGGCGAGGCGAGGTGCGGGCGGGGTCGTAATCCTCGGCGGCGAGGCCGGCATGGGCAAGACGCGCCTGGCCTCGGAGCTCAGCCGCCGCGCTGAGCGGCTCGGCTGCGTGGTGATGTCAGGCGGCTGCACCGAGGCCGAGGTGTCGCTCCCCTACCTCCCCTTCCTGGAGGCGATCGGCAACCACCTCAGCCGCAGCGACATCGCCAGCCTGAGGGCGGCGCTGGGCCCGGCGGCGCAGGAGCTCGGCCAGCTCTTCCCCCAGCTCGGCGTCTCGCCGGCTGCGGGCGGCGACCCAGTGCACTCGAAGCTGCGGCTGTTCGAAGCGATCCTCCTCCTCCTCCTCACCCAGGCCGCGGGCGACCGAGGCCTGCTGCTGGTGCTCGAGGACCTGCACTGGGCTGACCCCGCGACCCGTGAACTCCTCGACTACCTGACCCGCCGGCTGCGGGCGACCAACGTACTGACCCTGGCCACCTACCGAACCGACGAGATGCATCGCAAGCACGCGCTGCTGCCGACCATCCAGGGCTGGCGGCGCGCAGGGAGCGTGGAGCTCATCGAGCTCGATCCCCTGCCGGCCCGGTCGATCTCCGAGATGCTCCGCGCGATCTTCGACGAAACGGAGGTCAGCGACGAGCTCGTCGCCTTCTTGGGCCAGCGGACGGAGGGCAACCCATTCGTGATCGAGGAGATGCTCAAAGAGGCGATCGACCGCGGGGACATCTTCCGCACCGACACCGGGTGGGACCGGAAGGCGATCGGCGAGCTGCGGGTGCCGCCCACGGTCCGCGACGGCATCCTGCTCCGCCTTGAGCGGCTCCCGGGCGAGGACGCACAGGTCCTGGCGGCGGCGTCAGTGATCGGCCGCTCCTTCGCCGTCGAGCTGATCGCCGCCACCGCCCAGATCAGCTCCGACGCCGCGCTGGAGTCGCTCCAGCGCTGCGTGCTGCACCAGCTGCTGGAGGAGGAGGCTGGCGCCGAGGGCCGCTACCGCTTCCGCCACGCTCTGACGCGAGAGGCGATCTACGAGGACATGGTGACGCCCCGCCGGCAGCAGCTCCACTCGCGGGTGGCGGACGCCCTCGCCGCCCAGGGCCGGCCCGCCGCCGAGCTGGCCCATCACCTGCTGCTGGCGCGCCGCGACGCGGAGGCGGTCGAGTTCTGCCGCCAGGCGGCGGCGGAGGCGTTCGCCAGCCTCGCCTATGCTGACGCGGCGGCCCTGCTGGAACGAGCGGCGCCGCTGGTCGGGGACGGCGCGGAGCGGGGCCGCCTGCTCTACCAGGCCGCCGATGCACGCTGGCTCAACACCGAGTCCGGCGCGGCGCGACGTCTGGCCGAGGCCAGCGTGGCCGCCCTCGAAGCCGCCGGCGAGCTGGTCGCGGCCGCCAGGTCGTGGCTGCTGCTCGGGCGCTGCCACTGGGAGCTCAACCGCAGCGACCTGGCCCAAGCCGAGTTCGAGAAGGCGCGGACGACCCTCGAACCTCTGGGGCCAAGCGAGGACCTCGCCATCGTCTACGTCCGGCTGGCCGGCATCCCGATGTTCAACCACGACTACGCGAAGTCGCTGGAGTTCTCAGAGCGGGCCGAATCGATCGCGCAGGCAGCCGGGGCGGAGCGAGCGCTGTCCTGGGCGTGGACGTTCGGCGGCGGCTCGCTGATCCATCTCGGCCAGGTCGCTCGGGGGTTCGAGTACCTGGATCGCGGATTCGAGCTGGCGCGGGATCGTGGTTTCTGGTTCCAGGCCGGCAACGCCTGCTTCAACTCGGTATGGTCTGCCGTTCACATCGGTCTCGGCCGGATGGCTCGCAAGTGGCACGCCAGGGCCGCTCAGCTGCCCGCCGGCGTCGTCGATCTCTGGCTTGCCTACGTCCAGTGCCTGCCGTCGCTGTACGAGGGGCGTCTGCTGGAGACGGCCGCCGAGGCCGAGGTCCATGCCAATCGCTCAGCGCTGCTCGGCTACACGAAGCAGGCCTGGCGGTACTCCGTGCTGCGCGCGCACGCCCTGGCCGAGCTCGACCAAGGGCCCGAGGCGGCGGCCGCCTTGCCGCCGGTCAGCTCGCGCGTCGACAAGCAGGACATCGTCTACGACGGAGCTGCCCGCGTCCGGACGGCGCTCGCTCTAGGCGACATCGAGGGCGCCGTCGCCGAGGCCAAGGCGATCGACACCGCCCGGTCAGGCCAGTTGTCTCCACTCGACGCCGCGGCCGAAGTCCTCTACGAGCACGAGCCGGCAGCCGTCGCTCCCCTGCTAGCTGAGCTGACTCCATCGGATGAGGCGTCCCAGCTGCCTAGGGCGCGGACCGTCGCCGCCGTCCGGCGGCTGGCGTCAGGTGACCTCGACGGCGGCCGAGCCGAGCTCATGGAAGCGATCAGGCTGCATCGGAGCGAGGGCTTCGAGCTCGAGGCCTGGTATGCGTCGCTGGCGCTGGCGCGGGCGCAGATCCGGGCCGGCCAGCCGGTGGCGGCGGGCGAGCTTCTGATCAGCGTCATCGAGGCCGCCGAGCCGGCGCACGCCCGCCTTGTCCAGCGCCTGGCCCGCGAGGTTGCGGCCGGCGCCGGCATCGAGCTGCCGCCCGCCGTCGATGCGGCATCGGCCCCGGCCGAGCCGGAGCCGATCCCGACCGGCGAGCGGCTGGTGACGGTCCTCTTCTGCGACGTCCGCGACTACACCGAGACCGTGGTCGGCTCGCCGCCGGCTGACCTCGCCGACCGGATCTCGGCCTTCCAGCGCTGGGCGACCAGCGCCGTCGCCGCCCACCACGGCGTGGTGGACAAGTTCGCGGGCGACGCGGTGATGGCGACCTTCAACGTCAGCGGTGCGTCAATCGATCACGCCGAGCAGGCGGTCCGCTGCGCGCGCGAGATCCTCGACAAAGCGGCGGCGGGCGGACTGCCGGTCGGCGCCGGCGTCGCCACCGGCGCGGCCGTGGTCGGCCGGCTGACCGATGGCGGCAACCTGAGCGTGCTCGGGCTCACGACCAACCTTGCCGCCCGCTTGCAGTCCGCCTCGCGCGGCGGCGAGATCACCGTCTCTGAGGAGGCGTTCCGGCGGCTGAGCTCGGAGACCCAGGCCGGTGCGGAGAGGGTGACGCTGGAACTGAAGGGCTTCCCGGAACCGGTTACCGGCTACCGGCTCAGCGGTGGGCTGCCTCTGCCTCCCGAAGGCGGCGGGAGAGCGTCTGGAGCAGTCTGAAGGCGACCTCGGGGTGCCGGGCCAGGAAGTCCTTGAAGCCCCACTCCACGAGTGCCGCCAGCCGGAGGTCGCTGGCAGCGGTGACGTCGGCGCTCCGGCCTTCCCCCTCGAGGAGGGCCATCTCACCGAAGTGATCGCCGGGATTGAGGCGGCGAGTACGGCCGTCGACGGTGCGGACCTCAGCCTCGCCTTCCAGGATCACGCTGAACGCGACGCCGCTCTGGCCGGTGATGGAGACCTCCTTCCCGGCCGGGATCGTCACCTCTTTCATGGCCGCGGCCGCCGATTTCAACTCCTTCTCGGGCAGGCCCTTGAAAAGCGTCGCCTGGGCCAGATCCGCCGCTTGCAGCATCGCGGCGAATTCTAGACTGGAGCGCCGTGCTGACCCGCCTGCTCGTCACCGGCCTCCGCCCCTACCGCTGGCCGGTCAGCCTCGTGCTGGTGCTGCTGCTGGGGGTCGCGGTTTCCAACCTCTATCTCCCCAACCTGACCGCCGACATCATCAACAACGGCGTGGTCAAGGGCGACCTCGCCTACATCTGGCGGACGGGCGCGCTGATGCTCGGGATCTCCCTGGTCGTCGCGGTGGTGCAGGTGGTGGCGACCTTCTTCTCGGCGCGCGTCGCGATGGGCCTTGGCCGCGACCTGCGGGCGGCAATCTTCAATCGCGTTCAGAGCTTCTCGGCGCAGGAGATGAACCGCTTCGGGGCGCCTTCGCTGATCACCCGCAACACCAACGACGTGCAGCAGATCCAGATGTTCATGGTGATCGCACTCACGATCATGGCCTCGGCACCGATGCTGGCGGTGGGCGGGATCATCATGGCGCTCTACGAGAACGCCCAGCTCTCGCTGCTGCTGGTGGTTGTGGTCCCGCTGATGGCGGGCGTGATCGGGAGCCTGCTCTACTTCGCGGTCCCCCTCTTCCGCACCATGCAGGTTCGAATCGATCGGATCAACCAGGTGCTGCGGGAGCAGATCACCGGCGTGCGCGTGGTGCGCGCCTTCGTTCGCGAGCGCTACGAGCGGCAGCGCTTCGAGATCGCCAACGAGGCGCTGACCAACACCTCGCTGCGGGTGACCCGGATCTTCGCGCTGGCGATGCCCTCGATCATGCTGATCATGAACGTCTCCAGCGTGGCCGTGATCTGGTTCGGCGGCCACCTGGTCGACGCGGGAAGCATGCCGATCGGCAACCTGACCGCGTTCTTGACCTACCTGATGATGATCCTGATGGCCGTGATGATGGCGGCCATGATGACGATCATGGTCCCGCGCGCGAGCGCCTGCGCGGAGCGGATCATCGAGGTCCTCAACTCAGAGCCGTCGATCGAGGAGGCTGACGACGCTGAAACGCCTGCGCAGCGCACCGGGCGCGTGGAGTTCCGCGATGTCAGCTTCCGGTATCCGGGCGCCGAGCGGCCCGTGCTGCGGGACCTCAGCTTCACCCTGGAACCGGGCCGCACGACCGCCATCATCGGCAGCACCGGGAGCGGCAAGTCGACCATCGCGAGCCTGGTCGCGCGCTTCTTCGACGTCACCGAGGGCGAGGTGCTGGTGGACGGGGTCGACGTCCGCAAGCAGTCGCTGGCCGGCCTCTGGGAGGGAATCGGGCTGGTGCCGCAGCAGGCCTACCTGTTCGGCGGCACGGTCGCCAGCAACCTCCGGCTGGGGCGGCCGGACGCCACCGATGAGGAGCTCTGGCACGCGCTCGAAATCGCCCAGGCGGCCGACTTCGTGCGGGCCATGCCGGCCCAGCTCGAGGAGCCGGTGGCGCAGGGCGGGACGACGGTTTCCGGCGGCCAGCGGCAGCGGCTGGCGATCGCGCGGGCGCTGGTCAAGCGACCGCGGATCTACATCTTCGACGACTGCTTCTCGGCGCTCGACGCCGCCACCGACGCCCGGCTGCGGGCGGCGCTCGACGGCGAGACGACGGGCGAGACGGTGCTGATCGTGTCGCAGCGGGTGAGCACGATCCGGGGGGCCGACCTGATCCTGGTCCTCGAGGACGGCGACGTCTGCGGCAGCGGTACCCACCAGGAACTGATGGAGCGCAACGACACCTATCGCGAGATCGTCGACTCGCAGCTGCGGAGCGAGGTGGAGGTCGCGTCGTGATTCGGGGCGCGCCGGGAGGCGGCCCAGGCGGGGCGCGGCCGGCCGGGGGTCCGGGGCAGCGGGGCTTCTGGCCGGGCATGGGTCCGCCACCGGCCAAGGTCAAGGACTTCCGGCGGACCGTCCGCCAGCTGGTCGGCAGGCTGCGCCCGGAGTGGCACTGGGTGGCGGTCGCGATCCTTTTGACCGCGGTCGGCGTCGCGCTCACGATCACCGGCCCCCGCATCCTCGGACAGGCGACCAACCTGCTCTTCGACGGTTTGGTCGGGAAGTCGCTGCCGCACGGCCTGACCAAGATGCAGGTGATCGCCGGACTCCGCGCCCACGGCAAGAACCAGTTCGCCGACATGCTGGCCGGGATGAACGTCACCCCCGGGGTGGGGGTCGACTTCGGCGCCGTCGGCTCAGTGCTGCTGCTGGCGGCGGCGGTCTACGCGCTGGGCGCGGTCATGATCTGGGCGCAGGGCTACGTCATGGCCGGCGTCACCCAGCGCGTCGTCTACGGTCTGCGCAAGGACGTTGAACGCAAGCTGGATCACCTCCCTCTGGCCTACTTCGACCACCACGATCGGGGCGACATCCTGAGCCGGGTCACCAACGACATCGACAACATCGGACAGACGCTGAACCAGTCGCTGGGGCAGCTTCTCAACTCGCTGCTGACCGTGGTCGGGGTGCTGATCATGATGATCACGATCAACCTGGTGCTGGCGGTCATCTCGCTGGTCGTGGTGCCGCTTTCGGGGTTGATCACGGTGCTGATCGCGACCCGCTCGCAGCGCCGCTTCGTCGAGCAGTGGCGCGCGACGGGCGCTTTGAGCGCGCACGTCGAGCAGATGCACACCGGTCACGCGCTGGTGCAGGTTTTCGGACACCGGGAGCGGGCGCTGGAGGAGTTCGAGGTGCTCAACGAGCGCATGTACCGCGCCAGCTTCGCGGCCCAGGCGCTTTCGGGCGTAATCCAGCCCGGCGTCCAGCTGGTCTCCAACCTCAACTACGTCGCGATCGCCGTCATCGGCGGCTGGCGCGTGGCCTCAGGAACCATGTCGCTGGGCGATGTGCAGGCGTTCATCGTGTACGCCCGCCAGTTCACGATGCCGATCATGCAGCTGGCCGGGATCATGAACCTGATGCAGTCGGGCATCGCCTCGGCCGAGCGCATCTTCGAGCTGCTGGAGGCGGAGGAGGAGACGCCCGACGCCGTGTTCGAGGACAAGCTGCCGGCGGTTCGGGGGGCGGTCAGCTTCGACAACGTGAGCTTCCGCTACGAGCCCGACCGGCCTCTGATCGAGGATTTCAACCTGGAGGTCTCGCCGGGCCAGACCATCGCCATCGTCGGCCCGACCGGAGCCGGCAAGACGACGATGGTCAACCTCCTGATGCGGTTCTACGACGTCGACCGGGGGGCGATCCGGCTCGATGGGGTAGACATTCGGGAGCTGCCTCGGGAGACGCTGCGGGCGCAGTTCGGGATGGTCCTTCAGGACAGTTGGGTGTTTGCGGGCAGCATTCGGGAGAACATCGCCTATGGGCGGCTGGACGGCAATCGGGGGGACGGGGGGTACTCCCCCCCAAGCCAGGACGAGGTCGTGGCGGCCGCCGAGGCTGCCCACTTTGACGGCTTCGTGCGCACGCTGCCCGACGGCTACGACACGCACCTCGACGACGACGTTTCAAATTTGTCCGCCGGCCAGCGGCAGCTGCTGACCATCGCTCGCGCCTTCATCGCGGACCGGCCGATCCTGATCCTGGACGAGGCCACCAGCAGCGTCGACACAAGGACCGAGGTGCTGATCCAGGAGGCGATGGCGCAGCTGCGGCGGGGGCGGACGAGCTTCGTGATCGCCCACCGGCTGTCCACGATCCGGAACGCTGACAGCATCATCGTGATGGACCACGGCCGGATCGTGGAGCAGGGCAGCCACGAGGAGCTGATCGCCCGCGAGGGGTTCTACTACCGGCTCTACCGGAGCCAGTTCGTGGACGCCTTCGCCGAGGTCGGCTAGGAGCCGCGCTCCTAAGAGCTCTCGGCGAATACCTCGCGCAGGCTCTTGCCGTAGGGCCAGAAGCCCGCCTTTTCGCCGCGGTCCCAGTCCTCGCGGAGTCCGGGCGCGTCCAGGTCCCAATCCGGGCGGACCTTGCGGGTGACCTCGCGCAGGTCGCGGCGCAGGTCTTCGTTGCTGGGCCGCCCCCAGTACCAGTAGCCGTTGTAGACCGAGTGGATGACCAGGCCCGGCTCGAGCACGAAGGTGTGCGGGACCATCGGGTTGTGCTGGGGGTCGGTGTATTCCTGGATGTCCAGCTCCTTCTGGATCCGGCGCCCGGGGTCGGAGAGGAAGGGCCAGTGGGCGCCCACGCCGGCGCGCATCTCATTCAGCTCCAGCATGCCGTCGGTTGAGATGGTGACGATCTTGGTGTAGGCGACCTCGATCTCCGGCTCCAGCGCCACCAGCTGCCGGTGCTGCTGCCGGTCCTTGGGGCAGAAGGCGCCCCGCGAGAGGACCAGGATCATGGGGTCGCGGCCCTGGATCTCGGAGAGCTTCCGCCGGGTGCCGGTGTGGTCGGGAAGCTCGTAATCGGGGAAAGTGGCGCCGGGCTTGATGTCGGGTCTCATGCTCCCAAGCTACCGGTGCCCACCCGGCGGCTATTCCCGGCCCGAGCTACGCTTGGCGGATGGCTGAGACGGCCGTCGACGTCGTCGTCCTCGGGATGGGACCGGGCGGCGAAGACGTCGCCGGCAAGCTGGCCGAAGCCGGTCTCGATGTCGTCGGCATCGAGAAGGAGTTGCTCGGCGGGGAGTGCCCGTACTGGGGCTGCATCCCGACCAAGATGATGGTCCGCGGCTCCAACCTGCTGGCCGAGGGGCGCCGCGTCAACGGATTCGCCGGGCAGGCATCGGTGCGCCCGGACTGGGCGCCGGTGGCGCAGCGGATCCGCAAGGAGGCCACCGACGACTGGAACGACCAGGTCGCAGTCGACCGCTTCACCGGCAAGGGCGGCCGCTTCGTCCGCGGCACCGGCCGCCTGGCGGGCGAGGGCCTGGTCGACGTGGACGGCGAGCGGTTCCGCGCCCGGCGCGGGATCGTGATCGCGACCGGTGCGGTGCCGGTCGTGCCGCCGGTTCCCGGGCTCCAGGACGTGGACTTCTGGACCAATCGGGACGCCGTCAAGGCGGACCCCCTGCCGGAGTCGCTGGTGATCCTGGGCGGCGGCGCGATCGGGCTCGAGCTGGCGCAGGCCTTCGCACGCTTCGGCACCCGCGTCAGCGTGGTCGAGGGCTCGGACCGGCCGCTGCCAATGGAGGAGCCGGAGGCGAGCGCCCTCATCAAGGAGGTGTTCGAGCGCGAGGGCATCGACCTGCACCTCGGCCACCGGGCGCAGCGGGTGGTGAAGGCCGGCGGCCGGTTTGAGGTCGAGCTGGAGGGCGGCGGCAAGGTCAGCGGCGACCGGCTCCTGGTCGCCACCGGCCGGCGCCCGAACACCAAGGACCTGGGGCTGGAAACGGCGGGGATCGAGGCTGAGCGCGGGGTGCCGGTCGACGGCCGCCTGCAGGCCGCGCCCGGGCTGTGGGCGATCGGCGACGTGACCGGCCTCGGCTTCTTCACCCACCTCTCGGTTCACCACGCCGGGCTCGTGGCGGAGCACATCCTGGGCAAGCAGCCGCCCGATGCCGACCACCACGCGGTGCCCCGCGTGACCTTCACCGATCCCGAAGTGGGCGCGGTCGGCCTGAGCGAGGGCCAGGCGCGGGAGCGTGGTCTCCGGGTGCGGACGGCGCTGAGCTCGGTGCCCAGCTCGACCCGGGGCTGGATCCACGGGCCCGGCAACGACGGCCTGGTCAAGCTGGTGGCCGACGAGGCCGCCGGGACGCTGGTCGGCGCGACCTCGGCCGGTCCGGTCGGCGGCGAGGTCCTTGCCATGCTGACGCTGGCGGTCCAGGCGCGGATCCCGATCGAGACCCTGAAGCGAATGATCTACGCCTATCCGACGTTTCATCGAGCAGTGCTGCCAGCCGTCGAACAGCTTCCGGCGTCCTGAGCGACGAGCTCGACCTCGTCGACTTCCGCCGCCGGGTCGGCGATCTCTATCGCGCGGCCGGCGCTCTGAGCGGCCTCGAGGCGGCGGCCGTTTTCCGGAAGACGCGGGACGAGCTGTTCTGGACCCACCCCCAGTCGCCGCTGACTCCGGAAGACCGGGCGCTCCGGCGCGGCCTCAGCTACTTCCCGTACGACCCTGCCTACCGGATCTCCACTCAACTCCACCCCGCCGACACCAGTGACCCGCTCAGCATCGACACCGGCGGTCCGGACGGCATCGTCGTCTACCGCCGAGCGGGCCGGGTCGCGGTGGAGCTGCCGCTGGGCCGCGGCGAGCTGACCATCTTCTCGCTCGAGGGCTACGGAGGCGGGCTCTTCCTTCCCTTCCGCGACGCCACCGCCGGCACCGATACCTACGGCGGCGGGCGCTACCTGGTCGACACGATCAAGAACACCGACCGCCTCTGCCTCGAGGTCGAGCCCGGCTCGGACCAGGTCGTCCTCGACTTCAACTATGCCTACAACCCTTCCTGCGCCTACGACGCCCGGTGGGCCTGCCCGCTGGCGCCGCCCGAGAACCGGCTCGGCTTCCCGGTCCGGTCCGGGGAGATGGTGTTCGCGCCATGAACCGCACCCAGCGGTGGACGCTGATCGCGGCCGTGCTCGGATCGGGTTCGGTCTTCCTGGACTCGACAGTCGTCAACGTCGCGCTGCCCAGGATCGGGCGCGACCTTCCCAGCCACCTATTCGCCGTCCTCGAGGGCCAGGCCTACGTCTACACCGGCTACCTGCTGACCTTGAGCGCGCTGCTGGTCCTGGCGGGGGCGCTGAGCGACCGCTACGGGCGGCGCCGGATCTTCGCCATCGGCCTGGCCGGCTTCGGCCTCACCTCGCTGCTCTGCGGCCTGGCTCCGAACATGGAGCTGCTGGTCGCCGGAAGGCTGCTGCAGGGGGTGGCCGGCGCGCTGCTGGTGCCCGGCTCCCTGGCGTTGATCACCGCCGCCTTCGACGGCGAGGCGCAGGGGCGAGCGATCGGCACCTGGGCCGCCGCGACCTCGGCCACCACCCTGCTCGGCCCGCTCCTCGGCGGCTTGCTGGTCGACACCGTGTCCTGGCGCGCGGTGTTCCTGCTCAACCTGCCGCTGGTTGCCCTGGCACTGTGGGCGGTGGCCGCGCACGTGGACGAGAGCCGCGACCTCGAGATGCCGCCCGGCTTCGACTGGCAGGGGGCGATCCTGACCGCGGCCGCGGTCGGGGGGCTCTCGCTGGGCGTCATCTACGGCCAGCAGCGGAACTGGCAGAGCACGACCGCCTGGGTGCTGCTCGGCGCCGGCCTGCTGGCGCTGGTGGTGCTGCCGCTGCAGCTCCGGAGCTCGCCGCATCCGCTGGTCCCGCTCGAGCTCTTCCGCTCCCGCAACTTCACGATCACCAACGTCTCGACATTGCTGATCTACGGCGCGCTCTACGTGGTCGGCTACTACGTCGGCCTGCTCCAGCAGGGCACCCTCGGCTACACGGCCGCCGCCGCCGGCCTCGGGCTGCTTCCCGGCAGCCTAATGCTGGTCTTTTTCTCGCGCCGCTTCGGCGCGCTCGCGGCAAGGCGCGGACCGAGGCTGTTCATGACCGTCGGTCCGCTGCTGATGGCCGCCGGCGTGCTCTGGTGGGCGCGCGTCGGCGCCTCCAGCAGCCCCTGGCGCCTGACCCCGGCCGATCCCAACTCCTGGCTGCCGCCACTTGGCTGGGTGATCGACTTCCTGCCCGGCTCGCTGATCTTCGGCGCCGGCCTCTGCCTGCTCGTGGCTCCGCTCACGGCGGCCCTGATGGCCTCGGTCCCGAAGCACAACTCGGGGGTCGCCTCGGCCGTCAACAACGCGATCTCCCGCATTGGCCCCCAGCTGGCCGGGGCGGTGATCTTCGTCGCGATCACCGCCACCTTCTACGCGGTGCTGGCCACGCGCGTGCCCGGCCTCGACACCTCCGATCCCGGGGTGCGGACCAGCATCAGCCCGCTCAACCCGCCGCCGGCGAGCGTTCCCGCGTCGGAGCGGGCGGCGGCGCGCGACGCTTCAGTCGACGCTTTCCGGATCGCGATGCTGGTCGGCGCCGGCCTGCTGCTGGCCGGCGCCGCCGTGAACTACCTCGGGATCGAGAACCAGCCGGGAGCTGAGGCCGTTAGGCGAAGCCGTGCTGCTTGACCCAGTTCTGGGCCAGCGCGTCGGGGTCCTGCTTGTCGACGTCGGCGCTCTTGTTCATCGCCACCAGGTCGGACTGGGTGAGGGCGGCGTCGATCTTGTTGAGCAGCGCGGTCACCTCCGCGTTGGCGACCTTGGTCCGGATCACCGGCACGATGTTGTCGGCGGCCTCGAGGTGCTTGTCGTCCTGTAGGACGGTCAGGTTCTTGGCCGCGATGCCGCCGTCGCTGGAGAACACCAGGCCGATGTCGATGTCGCCATTGGACAGCGCGTTCTTGGTCAGCGGCCCGCCCGCGTCGAGCGACTTGAAGGCCTTGAACTTGAGCCCGTAGGTCTTCTCCAGGCCGGGCTGGCAGTAGGGCCGGGTCGGACACTCCGGGGGCCCGCCCAGGGTCATCTGGGAGGCGTATGGGGAAAGATCGGAGAGCTTGGTCAGCTTGTCCTTGCTCGCGGTCGCCTGCGTCACCGCGAACGCGTTCTCGTCGTTGGCGGCTGAGGGCGTCAGCGCCTCCGCCCCCTGCGGCTTCAGGTAGCCGTTGAGCTTGTCGACGTTGGCCTGGGCATCGCTGCCGGCCTCGCCCTTGTTCTTGTTGATGAACTCGAGCTCGGTGGCGGCGTAGCCGGGATAGAGGTCGATCTGCCCGCTGAAGAGGGCCGGCTGGACGATCTCGCGGTTGCCCAGGTTGAGCTTGTAGCTGACGTTGTAGCCCTTGGCCGCCAGCGCCTTGCCGTAGATGCTGGCCAGGATGCTGCTCTCGGAGAAGTTGAAGCCGGCCACGGTGATGTTGCCCTTGGCCTGTGTCGCCGGCGGATTGGAGGTCTCGCCGCCACAGGCGGCGAAGGTCAAGGCCGCGATGGCCAACGCGATGAGCGGTGAACGTCGGTGCGTCATCCGGTGTACCCCCTAGGCTGCTTTCAAGCCGGGCCGGACCCATCTCCGGCGCGACCGCTGCTGCTTCAAACCGCCGGGAAGCAGGATCCCTTCCACGCCGGCCAGCCCCAACTCGGTGAGGATAGCCAGCATCGCCACCAACAGGGCACCTGCGAATACCTGTACCGGGTCCCGCTGGCCGAGACCGTCGACGATGTAGCGGCCGAGGCCGCCCCATGCCACCTCGGCCGCCAGGGTCGCGGTGGCCACCACGTTGACGGCGGAAATCCGGATCCCGGCCATGATCAGCGGCAAGGCGAGCGGGATCTCGACCGCCGTCAGTAGCTTGCGCTCGCGCATGCCCATGCCGCGAGCTGCGTCCTTGACCTCGGCGTCGACGCCGCGGATGCCGACGTAGGAGTTGGTGACCATGGGCGGGATCGCGAGCAGGAAAAGCGCGACGAAGGCCGGCTTGGCGCCGATCCCGACCAGCTCCAGCGCGATCACCAGGACCCCGAACGAGGGGACGGCGCGGCCGACGTTGGAAAGACTGATGGCCACGTTGCCGCCCCGCCCATAGTGGCCGAGCAGGATGCCCAGCGGCAGGGCGACCAGCGCACCGGCGGCGGTCGCGCCCGCCGACATCTCGACGTGCTCCAGGAGCCGGTTGGGGATGCCTCCGACCCCGGTCCAGTGCTGCGGGTCGGAGAACCAGGCCGCGACCTGGAGGAGAAAGCTCACCGGCGCGACCAGGGCGTGAGCAGGCGCTGGGCGCCGGCGAGGCCGAGGTCGGCTGCCAGCGCGAGCAGGATCGAGAGGACGGTCCCGACCAGCAGCGGCGACTTGAAGTCGCGGATCAGCCCGTCCAGGATCAGGCGGCCCAGGCCGCCCTCGCCGATCAGCGCCGTGACCGTGACCAGCCCGATCGTGGTCACGGTCGCGATCCGGATGCCGGCCACGATGGCCGGGATCGCGAGCGGCAGCTCGATCCGGAGCAGCTGCACGGCGGGGCGGTAGCCCATGCCCCGGGCGGCGTCGCGGACGTCGGCGGGGACGCCCTCCAAGCCCACCACCACGTTGCGGAGCAGGATCAGCAGCGTGTAGCCGATGAGGCCGATCTCGGAGGTGACGATGGTCAGGCCGGTGAAGGGGATCAGCATCGCGAAAAGGGCCAGCGAGGGGATCGCATAGAGGACGTCGCTGGCCGCCAGCAGCGGGTCGCGCAGGGGCCGGAGCCGGTAGGCGGCGATGCCGAGGGGAATGGCGATCAGGAGGCCGCACGCGACCGCGATCATGGTCAGCTCGACGTGCTCGAGGAGGTCGGCCCAGATGGAGGGGAGGTGCGCGGCCACCCAGTCCCAGCGGATCCAGGGATCGGTGACGTCGAGGAACCTCACGGCTTGGACCTAGGCTAGTGCCCTAGGTCTAGGTCCGATGTTCAACGGTCCTCCGTTCCCACGTTTCCCGGGAAACCGGGGGTTGTTGCCCCGGCTATCCCCACGTTTCCCGGGAAACCAGGAGTTGTTGCCCTGTCCGTTCGCACGTTTCCCGGGAAACCGGGGCTTGTCGCCCCGGCTATCCCCACGTTTCCCGGGAAACCGGAGTTTCAGCCCGGTGGCGATGATCGGCTAGTGCCACCGTGATCCGGCTAGAGCGCGTCCGCAAGGAATATCCCGGCCAGACCGTCGCCGTCGACGAGCTCGACCTCGAGGTCGATGACGCGGAATGCCTGGTGCTGGTCGGGCCGTCGGGCTGCGGCAAGACCACCACGCTGCGGATGATCAACCGGCTGATCGAGCCGACCAGCGGCCGGATCCTCTTCGACGGCGAGGACGTGACCCACGCCGACCCCGTTCTGCTGCGGCTGAAGATGGGCTACGTCATCCAGCAGACCGGCCTCTTCCCGCACCTCAACGTAGCCGACAACGTGGCGACGGTCCCCCGCCTGCTGGGCTGGGACGGCCGGCGGGTGCGAGCGCGCGTCGACGAGCTGCTCGACCTGGTCGGCCTGGCCCCCGCCACCTACCGCCGGCGCTACCCCCACCAGCTCTCGGGCGGCGAACGCCAGCGGGTCGGCTTCGCGCGGGCGCTGGGCGCCGATCCGCCGGTCCTGCTCATGGACGAGCCCTTCGGGGCGGTCGACCGGATCACGCGTGAGCGGCTGCAGAACGAGTTCGTCCGCATCCAGAGCGAGATGCAGAAGACGGTCGTCTTCGTGACCCACGACATCGACGAGGCGGTCAAGGTCGGCGACCGGATCGCGATCATGAGCGTGCGCGCCCACATCGAGCAACACGCGCCGCCGGCCGAGATCCTCGGCCGCCCGGCGACGCCGTATGTCGCCCAGTTCCTCGGCCGTGACCGGCTGCTCAAGAAGATGACGGTGACGCCGATCGACCCCTCCAGCTTGGATCGGTCGCGGCCGGCGCCGCCGGACGGCAAACCGCGGTTGGGGGTGGACAGCCCGCTCAGCGACGCCTTCGAGCTCGTGCTCGAAGACGCCGACGGCTGGGTGCCGGTGTTCGAGGGCGACCGCTACCTGGGCGCCTTCACGGCGGCGTCGCTGCAGGCCTCGCTGCGGGCCGGCGGTGGAGCAGCTAAATGAACGTCTTGAGCGGCGTGGTCGGGGCGGTCCTGGTGCTGACCATCGTCAGCGACCTGCTGGTCACGGTGGCGCTGCCGCGCGCCGCGCGCCGGGGCCGGCTCAGCCGCTACGTGTGGCGAGGAGGGTGGACCGCCGTCCGCGCAGTCGCCGACCGCGTGCGCTCGGCGAGCCTGCGGGAGTCGATGCTCGGCGCTTACGGGCCGCTCAGCGTGTTTCTCGTGCTCGCGGTCTGGATCGTGCTGCTGATCTTTGGCTACGGCCTGATCGTCTACGCGCTGCGCGACCAGATCTCGCCCCGGCCGGCGGATCTGCCTTCGGCGCTCTATCTGGGCGGGACCGCCCTGCTCACCCTAAGCTACGCGAACGACGCCGGCACCGGGTTGGCGGCCAAGGTCGTCGGCCTGCTCGCGGCCTCGACCGGCCTGGTCATGATCGCGCTCGTCATCACGTTCCTCTTCTCGCTCTACGCCGCCTTCCGCGAGCGCGAGATCGAGGTCATCACACTGGAAGCGCGCGCCGGCGCGCCGCCGTCGGGGGTCGCCTTCCTCGAGTTCCACGCCCAGTACCACCTGGAACACGAGATCGCCCCCGCCTTCGACCGCTGGCAGCGCTGGGCGGCGGCCGTGCTGGACAGCCACCTCGCCTACCCGATCCTTGCCTACTTCCGCTCCAGCCACGATCATGACTCCTGGATCTCCTCGCTGGGCGCGATCATGGACGCGGCCACGCTGGTCCTGACCACGATCGAGGGGGGGCCGGTTGGCGCCGCCAAGATGGCGCTCTGGGTGGGCGGGCACTGCATCGACGACCTGGCCGACTACTTCGGCTTCCGCCGCTCGGGCGACGCCGGGATCGACCTGGCGGACTTTCGAAACGCGCGCGAGCGGCTGGAACGAGCGGGCTACCGCCTGCAGCCCGAGGCGGAGGCGTGGGAGAAGTTCCAGCGCCTGCGCAGCGAGCACGCTGGCTCGCTCAACGCGCTCGCCGCCTACTGGGCCACCCCGCCCTCGGAGTGGATCGGCGAGACCAGCACCCACTTCCAGCACCCGGGGGAACGCCCGGCGCGGGCTCGGTCTAGGTCGAGCGCCCCGCGCTGAGGGCGGCCTCGATCTCGTCCTCGCGGTAGCCGCCTTCCAGTCGGCGGCCGTTGACGAAGAAGGTCGGCGTGCCCCGGACGCCGCCGTGGACGCCGCCCAGCGCATCCTCCCGAACCAGCTCCGCCACCTGGTTGTCCATGAGGTCGCGCTCGAACTGGTCCATGTCGAGTCCAAGGGCTCGGGCGTGGGTGGCCAGGTCGTCGTGGGTCAGCTCGTGCTGGTGCGAAAGGAGATGGTTGTGCATCTCCCAAAAGCGCCCCTGCCGCGCCGCGGCCTCGGCCGCACACGCGGCCAGCCAGGCGTGCGGGTGCTGGCTGACCAGGGGGAAATGGCGGAAGGCGAACACCAGGTCGCTGCCGTGGCGCCGGATGAGGTCGGTCACGCCCGGGTGGGCCAGGGCGCAGAACGGACACTGGTAGTCGCCATACTCGATCAGGTGGAGCGGGGCGTTGAGATCGCCGAGGTGGTGGTCGCCGGCCCCGAGGTCGGGGATCGCGGCGTCCACAGGCGGATGGGCGGCGTGCCTGAGGTCGGCCTTGGCGGCCTCCGAATGGCGGACGCTCATGAGATCTGAGCCTAGCCCCGAAACACCCGGAATGGGCGATGCCCGATCACCCGGCGGCAGGCGGCGATCCGCTACGCCGCCCGCGACCAGCAGCGCGGCGTCAGCCTCCGCCGGCGGGCGGTATCGTGACTGCGCACCTGAGCTACTAGGAAACGAGGAGAAGGGGCCCATGTTCATCAGCATCCGCACCTATAAGGTCGGCGCCGGCCAGCGCGACGAGGTCATCCGCCGGGTCGACGAGAACTGGACCGAGGAGCTGCGCAAGCAGCCCGGCGTCCAGGAGTACTTCGTCGTCGCGCCCGGTTCCGACGAGCTGGTCTCGGTGACCGCCTGCCTGGACGATAAGACCCTGGCCTCGGTGGTCGAAAAGAGCGCGGAGTGGGTCGGTGGGCGGCTGATGGACCTCGACGTGACGCTGGTCGACGAACGCCGGGGCCAGGTGGTTTCGCGCCTCGGAAGCTGATCTCCTAGTTCCGGACGCTGCCGCCTGGCGCGAGTGGCTCGACGCCAACCACGCAGCGGCGGGTGCGGTCCGCCTGGTCCTGGCTCGGAAGGGCACGACTGAGCCGACGCGGCTGACCTACCAGGAGGCGCTGATCGAGGCGCTCAGCTACGGCTGGATCGACGGGCAGGGCGGCCGGCGCGACGATCGCACCTACAGCGTCCGCTTCACGCCCCGGCGCCCGCGCAGCGGCTGGTCGCAGCGGAACGTGGGGATCGCCGAGCGGCTGATCGCCGCGGGACGGATGCGGGCCGCCGGGCTCGCGGAGGTGGAGCGGGCGCGGAGCGACGGGCGGTGGGCGGCCGCCTATGCCGGGCCGGCCGCGATCGAGGTGCCGGCCGACCTCCAGGCGGCGCTCGACGCGTCGCCACAGGCGGCGGAGGTGTTCGGGCGGTTCACCCGCAGCCCCGTAAATAACAGACCGACTGCCGGTCTGTTATTGTTCCCGGCGTGCCGCGAACGCTCAACCACAAGGTCCATCAGGTTCGCCGGGAGGCCTTCCTCGACGTCGCGCAGCGCCTGATCACGACCAAGGGCTACGAGGCGATGACGATCCAGGACGTCCTCGACGAGCTGGAGACCTCGCGCGGGGCCCTCTACCACTACTTCGACTCCAAGCAGGCGCTCCTCGACGGCGTGGTCGAACGCTTCGCGGACGCAGCCATGGAGACGATCGCGCCCGTCATGGCCGACCCCGACCTCCCCGCCCTGCGCAAGCTGGAGCGCGTCTTCGGCGGGATCGC
>DASUWN010000055.1:0-2142 GCA_036378395.1 Candidatus Dormiibacterota bacterium
GTGCTTGCCCTATTGATCCCGGAGGGGGAGCGGACCTGCGTCCTGGAGACCGAGACGGAGCTCTGGCTGCACGAGTTGCGGCGAGGCTTCATCAGCCTCGAGGAGCGCGACGCCAACGTCGAGGGTGCCGGGCGGGTCACCCTTCAGGATCTCTTCCAGCGGGGTGCGCTCCGGCAGCGGCCGCGGCGGGTCATCGTCGGCGAGGTCCGCGGCAAGGAGGCCCTCGACATGCTCCACGCCATGACCAGCGGCCACGACGGCAGCCTGACCACGCTGCACGCCAGCGGTCCGCGGATGGCGCTCAACCGCCTGGAGGTGCTGGCCATGTCGGCGGACGCCAACCTCGTCCCGCAGGTGGTCCGCCAGATGGTCGGCAGCGGAGTCGACCTGGTCTCGCATCTCAGCACCTATCAGCGAGGTGAAAGCCAGGTCCGGCGCCTCGCCAGCCTTTCCTTCGTCGCCGAGAACCCAGAGGACCCGCTCGGCAGCCCCGCGGCCATCGACCTCTGCGGCTACCGGGTGAACACCGACAGCTGGGAGTGGCGGCCGGAGTCGCTCAAGTACATGCCCGAGAAGATCCGGCTCAAGTTCGAGGTAGCCGGCATCGACCCCGATCAGCTGGTCCGCGACGTGATCGAAGATGGCTGGGCCTAGGCTGCTGCTGGCAGCGCTGGCTCTGATCGGAGCCGCGGTCTGCCTCCTGGCGCTGGCAGCTCCCGACCTGCGGACGGCCGTGGCTCCGCTGCAGAAAGCAGTCCGCAGGGTGCTGGCGGCGGAGCGCACGGCAACCGCTCTGGCCCAGGCAGAGTTGGGATGGATCCCGCCGCCGCTCTGGCTGGCTGGCCGGCTGGGTCTGGCCGTGCTCCTGGCCCTGATTGGCTGGGCCTGGTTCGGCCTGATCGTCCTCGGGGTGCTGAGCGGTCTCGTCGCCTACCACCTGCTCGGGGTCGGGCTCGAGATGCGGCGTCGGCGCGCCGAAGCGCGGCGGCAGGCGGCGCTCTTGGAGGGCCTCCGGTACGGCGCCGCGGTCATGGCCAGGTCTGGCAACGCGAGCCAGATGGTCGAGGCTCTGGCGGCCAGCGGACCCTTCGAGGCCAGGCGGGTGTTCTCAGGAGTCCAGTCCGCCAATGACGAGCCGGCCGCAACACTCCTGGACGGCGTCGAGCGCATGCGCCGGCAGATCGCCGATCCGCTCTTCGACGACTTCGCGCTGGCCCTCAGCCTGCACTGGCGGCAGGGTGGGCGCTTGGTGCCGGCATTGGAGGCGCTGGTCGGCGATTGGGAGCAGACCTTGCGGCTCCAGCGCGAGGCCAAGGCGATGCGCTCTGGAGTCGAGGCGTCTGTCTTGCTGCTCGCCCTTCTGCCCTTTGTCTTCCTGGTCACCTTGCAGGTTCTTGCTCCGGCGCTCCTGGCCCCGCTTCGTTCGACGTTTGGCGAGGTCATGTTTGCCGGGGCCGTGGCATGGATGGTGGTGGGCTACCGCCTCCTACAGCGAATGTCGGCGCCGCCGCGCGAGGAGCGTGTCCGGATGTGGGACGCCACTGCATGACCCTGCAACTGCTGGCCGGCCTTGTCCTGGCCGCCCTCTGCGGAATCTCAATCGCCAGCCTCTACCTGGCAATCCCGCGGCGACCGACCGCCGAGGAATGGATCCTTCACCGGCGGGCTGTCTCGGTGGCCGAGGGACCCGCGATCAGCTCGTCGCGTTTCGGCCACGTCTGGCGAAGACCGTCGCTGTCACTCCAGCGCTATCGAACGCTGAGTGAGGCCGTGTCTCGCGACCTTCTTCTCCTCAGGCTGGCAGGCCATGAGGCGCCGGCCAATCCCGACCTCCTGCTGGAGTCAATTGGCTCGGGCGCGGTCATCGGTGCCGCGGTCGGCGCGTTCACCGGCCTCGGCCTGTGGTGGCTGGAGGGGCGATCCGGGTTGCCGATATCCGCACTCGCCCTCGCAATGCTCGGAGGGGCCGGTCTGCCACTGGTAATGGCGCTCCAGCTGAGGCTCCGCGCGCGCTCGGTGCGCATCTCGGTCCGACGCCGCCTGCCGAGGGTCCTGACCGGAGCTCGGGTTCTGCTCGAGAGCGGAGCGGCGACGCCGGAGGGCGCGCTCGCGACGGCTGCGGCGACCTACCAGGATCCCGCC
>DASUWN010000056.1:0-15304 GCA_036378395.1 Candidatus Dormiibacterota bacterium
CGAGCGCGGTGAGCTCGTGGTAGTGGGTGGCGAAGAGCGTGCGGCAGCCGACCCGCTCGTGGATGTGCTCGACCACCGCCTGCGCGATCGAGACTCCGTCGTAGGTCGAGGTGCCCCTCCCCACTTCGTCGAAGACGACCAGGGAGGCGCGGGTGGCGTGGTTGAGGATGTTGGCAGTCTCCGTCATCTCGACCATGAAGGTCGACATCCCGGAGGCGAGGTCATCGTGGGCGCCGACCCGCGTGAAGACGCGGTCGGCCAGCCCCACCGCCGCCGAATCGGCGGGCACGAACGAGCCGACCTGCGCCAGCAGCACGATCAGCGCCGCCTGCCGGAGGTAGGTCGACTTGCCGGCCATGTTGGGCCCCGTGAGCACCGCGACCTGCTCCGAGTCGGGGTCGAGCCGGAGGTCGTTGGGAACGAAGCTGCCCGGCGGTAGGGACGCTTCGACGACCGGATGGCGACCCCCGCACACGTCGAGGACGAGGCCAGTCGAAACCGCGGGGCGAGTCCAGCCGAGGGCGCTGGCGGTCTCGGCCAGTGCCTGGAGCGAATCCAGCTCACCCGCCGCACCGGCCGCTGCCAGGAGCACACCGGCCTCTTCGGCGATGCGGTCGGCGAGCCCGCGCAGCAGCTCCTGCTCGCGGGCGACCGTGTCCTGCTGGGCGCCGAGGACGATTGCCTCGCGCTCCTTCATCTCGGGCGTGATGTAGCGCTCGGCACCGGTCAGCGTCTGCTTGCGGATGTAGTCGGGCGGCACCGCGGCGGTGTTGGCGTGGCTGATCTCGAGGTAGTAGCCGAAGACACGGTTGTAGCCGACCCGTAGGCTCTTGATTCCGGTCCGCTGCCGCTCGGTCGCTTCGAGGCCGGCTATCCAGTCCCGCGCCGAACGCGAGGCCTCGCGGATGGCGTCCAGCTCGCCGTCGTAGCCGGGCCGGATCGACCCCGGCTCGCGCGCGCTCGCGGGCGGGTCCTCGACCAGCGCTTGGGCCAGTTCGGCCGCAAGTTCGGGCGCGTCGTGCAGCCCGGCCGCCAGTCGCCGGAGCTCGATCGAGCCCGCGCCCGCCAGGACGCGGGCCAGCCCCGGCAGAGCCTCGAGCGAGCGCCGGAGCGCAACCAGCTCGCGGGGACCAGCCAGACCCTGGGCCGCCCGGGAGACCAGCCGTTCCAGGTCCCCGACCGCCGCCAGCGCCTCCCGCAGGTCGCCCCGCAAGCGAGGTTCGGCGACCAGCTCGGCCACCGCGCCCAGGCGGAGCTCGATCGACTCCACCTCGCGCAGCGGCGCCCACAGCCACGCGCGCAGGCGCCGGGCCCCGAGCGGGGTGACGGTCCGATCGACCAAACGCAGCAGCGCCGGCAGCTCGAGGTTGCGAACCGTGGCGGCGTCGAGCTGCATGGTGGCATCGGGCTGATAGGTGCGGACCCGGAGCAGCCCGGGCTCCACGCGCACCTGGTTCTGCTTGAGGTGATCGAGCACGACCCCTGCCGCGGCCAGGGCCAGCGGCGCCTCGGCCGCTCCGACCGCCGCCGGATGGCCGATTCCGAGCAGTTCCTGCAGCCGCCGGCGGCCGCGGTCGGCGTCGAAGCGATAGATCTCGACAGCCGGCGGGGTCAGCAGCTCGGCCGGGGCGAGCCGGTCGAGCTCGGCCGGCAGCCTCTCGGCGGGCACCTGGCACAGCAGCAGCTCGCCCGCCGATACCTCGCAGGCGGCGAGGCCTGCCTCTCCACCTTGGGTCCAGGCCGCCACCAGGTAGTTCGAGCGGCCCGGCTCCAGGTAGGCGTCCTCGAGGACGGTGCCCGGGGTCAGCACGCGCGTGACCTCGCGGCGCACGACCGCCTTGCCGCTCGGGGCCTCGACCTGTTCGCAGATCGCCACCGAGCGGCCGGCGCGGAGCAGCTTTCCGGCGTAGCCCTCCCAGGCGTGGTAGGGAACGCCGCACATCGGAGCCCGCCCTTGTTTGCCCATGGGGCGCGAGGTGAGGGTCACGCCCATGATCGGCGCGGCCACCTGGGCATCCTCGAAGAAGATCTCGTAGAAGTCGCCCATCCGGAAGAAGACGATGGCTTCCGGGTGGCGATCCTTGGCCTCGCGGTACTGGCGAATGGCCGGGGTGTCGGTCAAGGGTTGGAGGAGAGTAGCGGAAGGCTCCTGATTGCGGCCGGCCGCCCGATGAGCTGGCCGGCGCTCGCCTCCTCCACCACCACCTCGACCAGGTCGCCGGGCTGCACCGCGCCGCCTTTGACCAGCGTCCGCTTGCCCTGCCGGTTCCGGCCGTAGGGCCGGCCGAGCTCGTCGCGACCCTCGATCAGCACCTCCGCCTTCCGGTGCAGCCAGCGCTGCGCGCGGCGAGCCGCGATCTCGCGCTGCAGCGCCAGCGCCTCGTTGATCCGCCGCCGCTTCTCCGCGGCGGGCACGTCATCCGGCATTCGCTCGGCAGCATGGGTACCCGGCCGCGGCGAGTACTGCGCCAGATGGACCACGTCGAACTCGAACTCGCGCATCACCTTCAGCGTGTTTTCGAAGGCCTCGCGCGTCTCGCCCGGGAAGCCGACGATGACGTCGGTGTAGAGGCCGAGGTCGGGCATCAGCTCGCGCGCCCGCTCGATGATCGCGCGGTAGTGCCGCACCTGGTAACCGCGCGCCATCCGCTTGAGGATGTGGTCGTCGCCGGACTGGATCGGCAGCTGGAGCTCATGGGCGATGACGTTCGAACCGACCATCACCTCGAGCAGCTCGGGTTCGAGGTCCTGCGGGTGCGAAGTCAGGAAGCGCAGCCGCTTCAGACCCGACAGACACTCGACCGCGCTCACCAGCGCCGCCAGCCCGCCCGCACCCTCAGGATCCCGGTAGTCGTCGACGTTCTGCCCGAGCAGGACGACCTCGCGAGCGCCGTCGGCGAGCGCCCGGCGGCACTCGGCCACGACCTCGGCCAGCGGCCGGTGGCGTTCCCGCCCGCGGACCTTCGGCACGATGCAGAAGGTGCAGTTGTGGTCGCAGCCCTCGATCACATTGACGTAGCAGCTGATGCCGGTTCGACCCGCCACCGGTAGCGGCTCGCCCTGCGAGACGTCGTAGCGAGCATCGAGCTCGGCGACGAAGGCGTCGTACTCGCCGATCGGGACCACGTGGTCGAGGATCCGGAACCGGTCGCGGAGGGTTTCGCCCTCTTTGCGGACGATGCAGCCGGTCACCGCCAGCGTGCGCTCGGGCGTCTTCCACTCCCTCAGCTCGTGAAGCTTGGAGTAGACCTTGTCCTCGGAGGTCTGGCGCACGACGCAGGTGTTGAGGATGGCGATGTCGGCGCGCTCGAGCTCAGGCTCCTCGACGTAGCCCGCGGCCAGCAGCCTGTGGCTGATCGACTCCGAGTCGGCGACGTTCATCTGGCACCCGATGGTCCAGATATGGAAGGACCTAGGGGCCCGGAGTGTGCCCTGGGTCAGCGGACCTCCACCAAGAGCCGGATGCCGGTTCGCTCCTCGCCGTCGATCGAGATGTCGATGAAGGAAGGAATGCAGACCAGCTCAATTCCGCCGGGGGCAACGTAGCCGCGCGAGATGGCGATGGCCTTGACCGCCTGGTTGATGGCTCCGGCGCCGATCGCCTGGACCTCCACCCGCTGCTGCGCGCGTATGACCCCAGCGATGGCCCCGGCGACCGCGACCGGTTTGGACGTGGCTGACACCTTCAGCACCTCCACCGGCTGCCTCCCCTCCCCCGTCATTGCAGGAACTCCTGTCATGTGTTGTGCGTAAGGTCGTTGCGCTGGATCGATATGGCTCGACCGGTGAGTCTATCAATGGTAATCACGACCGAATTGAATGTCACGGGTCCATTTGCGACCTCAAAACGGTGGGGCACGCCGGTCAAAAAGCGCTTCAGAACCGCCTCCTTGTCGACCCCGATGACGCCGTCCCGCGGGCCCACCATCCCGACGTCGGTGACGTACGCCGTTCCCCCCGGGAGCACCCGAGCGTCGGCGGTGGCGACGTGCGTGTGGGTGCCCACCACAGCACTGGCCCGACCGTCGAGGTACCACCCCATCGCGACCTTTTCGCTGGTCGCCTCGCCATGCATGTCGCAGACCACGAGCTTCACTTCCGGGTGCTGGGCGAGGATCGCATCGGCGGCGCGGAAGGGGTCGTCAAGGTCGGCCATGAAGAGCCGGCCCATCAGGTTCATCACCAGCACCGGCTCGCCGGCCGCCTCGACCAGCCACTGACCGGTTCCTGGCGCGCCGGGCGGATAGTTGGCCGGCCGGAGCACGCGCTCGAGGTCGGGGATCTCTTCGAGGAACTGCTTCTGGTCCCAGACGTGGTTGCCGGTGGTGATCACCTCGGCCCCGTCGCGCCGCAGCTCCTCGACGATCTTGGCGGTCAGGCCGAAGCCGCCGGCGGCGTTCTCGCCGTTGACGATCGTGAGGTCGGGCTTGAGATCGCGCTTGAGCTGAGGCAGCAGCGCCTTGACCGCCTCCCGACCCGGCCGGCCGACGACGTCGGCCACGAAGAGGACTTTGAATGCAGAACCGGGGTCGAACGCCACGGTCGCAACTGTACGATCGCGACGCCGTGCCGCTTCCGATGGTCGCCACCGCCCTCCTTGCCATCTGGCTGCTGGCCGTGGTGCTTCTGCTTGCGGCCTACACCCGATGGCTGCAAGGCCCATGGCTTCGCTATGTGCCGTCCGCGCCACGGCGTCGCTGGCGAGTCCTGATCCTCCCGCCGATCGTGGGCGGGGGCTTTCTGTTCGGAGAGTCGCCGGCCATGCTTCGGCTCGAGGTCGGGGTGCTCGGGGTGCTCACCCTCCTGGCCGTCCTCGTCGTCATCATCGTGACCATCCTCGGGCTGTGGTTCGGCGCCACCCGGTTCAACCCGCCGCCAGGCTGAAAAGAAAAAAGGGGAGGCCCGCTGGGGCCTCCCCGGTGATCACTTCGCGTATTCGACGGCGCGGGTCTCGCGGACGACGGTGACCCGGATCTGGCCCGGGTAGCTCATCTCGCTCTCGATCCGCTTGGCAATGTCGCGCGCCATCAGCTGGGCGCTGGCATCGTCGATCTGCTCCGGCCGGACCAGGATCCGGACCTCGCGGCCGGCCTGGATGGCGTACGACTGCTGGACTCCCTGAAAGGAGTTTGCGATCTCCTCCAGCTTCTCCAGCCGCTTGATGTAGGCCTCCAGCGTCTCCCGGCGCGCGCCCGGCCGAGCGGCCGAGATGGCGTCGGCGGCGATCAGAAGGAAGGCCTCGACCGACTGCGGCTCCTCGTCGTAGTGGTGCGCCCGGACGGCGTGGACCACGGGAGCCGGCACGTTGTGGCGCTGGAGCAGCTCAGCGCCGATCACGGCATGGGAGCCCTCGACCTCGTGGTCGATGGCTTTGCCGATGTCGTGGAGAAGGCCGCTCATCTTGGCCGTCCGGACGTCGGCGCCGATCTCGGCGGCCATCATCCCGGCCAGGTAAGCGACTTCTTTTGAGTGGTTGAGCACCTGCTGTCCGTAGCTGGTGCGGAAGCGCAGGATGCCCAAGTGGCGGACGACTTCAGGGTGCAGACCCTGGAAGCCGACCTCCAGAACCGCGGCCTCGCCCTCCTCTTTGACTCGCTGGTTGACCTCCAGGCGGGCCTTGGCCACCACCTCCTCGATGCGGGCGGGGTGGATCCGGCCATCAACGATCAGCTTGTTAAGGGCGGTCCGGGCCACCTCGCGGCGGACCGGGTCGAAGCCGCTGATGATGACGGCCTCGGGGGTGTCGTCGATGATCAAGTCGATGCCGGTCGCCTGCTGAAGGGCGCGGATGTTGCGACCTTCACGCCCGATGATCCGGCCCTTGATCTCTTCGTTCGGGAGAGGCAGCACCGAGACCGAGGTCTCGGCGGTCTGGTCGGCGGCGATGCGCTGGATGACCTCGGTGACGATCACGCGCGCGCGGCGCTCGCTTTCCTCACGGGCCGCGAGCTCAGAGTCGCGGACCTTCCGGGCCACCTCGTTGCGGAGATCCTGCTCGACCTGGGCCATGATGATCGCCTGCGCCTCCTGGCGCGACATCTGTCCGACCCTTTCGAGCTCGCGCAGCTGTGCGCTGTAAGTCTCCTCGAGTTGGGCGCGGATCTCTTCCAGGCCCCGCTCTCGCTCGGTCAGGCCCTCTTCGCGGCGACTGAGCTCTTCGACTCGGCGGTCAAGGTTCTCCTCCTTCTGGAAGAGCCGGCGCTCGACCTGCTGGGCTTGCGCGCGAATCTCGCGAGCCTCTTGCTCGGCAGCGGTCCGGACCCGAACGGCCTCCTCTTTTGCCTCGAGCAGCTTCTCCTTGGCAGCGGTCTCCGTCTCCTGGAGCTGCCGCTGGCTGCGAAGCTCGAGCTCGCTGAACTCGGCCCCCCGGCGCCGGCCGACGACTGTCCAGGTGATAAGAAATGAGACCCCAGCCGCGAGGATCACTGCTATCGCCACCTCGAGTAGCACGACGAAAAGTGGCTGCATTGGGTGGTTTCACCTCGCTATTCAGTTTTCAAGGTGCTGAACCATGGCGCGAGGGGCCGTTCGGCTAGCCTCGCGGATGTTCAATCCTTGGGGACTTTGTACACCGCGCCTAAGGACGCGGGTGACGGACCATTATCCTCCAAAGTCCTTCATATTTGACTGCCGCACAGCTGCCCAGGCCACCTCGCTGGAGAAGCCGCGGCGGACGAGCTTGAGCGCCACCCGCTGGGCGTTCGCCCCGTCGCCGGACGAGGCGAGGAGGCGGCCCGCCAAGCGCTGCGCGGCGGCCAGCTGGCGATCCTCGTCGAGCTCGCCCAGCGCCGCCTCGGTAAGTTCGCGACTCACCCCTTTGTCCCGCAGCTCGGCCGCGATCGCCGTGGCTCCCCGCTGTCCTGAACGGCGCTCGACCAGCGTCGCCGCGTAGCCGGCATCGTCGAGGTAGCCGAGCTCAGTCAGCCGGTCCAGCGCGGCCTCGACCGCCTCTCGGTCGAAGCCGCGCCGTGCCAGCTTCAGGGCCAGCTCGCGCCGCGAGTGCGCCCGCTGCCCGAGCAGGCGCAGCCCGGTGTCGAGAGCCGTCCCCTCGGGTTGTCTAGTCGTCCTCCTCACCGGCCCCGGTCCGGACGGGAGCCGCGGTCCGCAGCGGCGGCGCCTGGCCGGCGGCCTTGGTGCGGACCTCCTTCTCGATCTCGCCGGCCAGCGTGGGGTTCTCGCGGAGGAAGTTGCGGACGTTCTCGCGGCCCTGGCCGAGCCGCATGTCGCCGTAGGACATCCAGGTCCCGCTCTTCTCGATGATCCCGTACTCGACGGCGGCGTCGATCAGCGCGCCCTCCCGGGAGATGCCTTCGTTGAACATGATGTCGAACTCGGCGGTCCGGAACGGCGGCGCCACCTTGTTCTTGACCACCTTGACCTTGGCCCGGTTGCCGATCGAATCGAGGCCGCTCTTGATCGTCTCCACCCGCCGGATGTCGAGCCGGACCGAGGAGTAGAACTTCAGCGCCCGGCCGCCCGGCTGGACCTCGGGGTTGCCGAACATGATCCCGACCTTCTCGCGCAGCTGGTTGAGGAAGATCACCGCGCAGTTCGACTTGGAGATGGCGGCGGTCAGCTTGCGCAGCGCCTGGGACATCAGCCGCGCCTGGTGGCCGACGTGGGTGTCGCCCATCTCGCCCTCGATCTCGGCCTTGGGGACCAGGGCCGCCACCGAGTCGATCACGATCACGTCGACCGCCCCGCTCCGGACCAGCACCTCGACGATCTCGAGGGCCTGCTCACCGGTGTCGGGCTGGGAGACCAGCAGCTCGTCGATGTTGACGCCGATCCGAGAGGCGTAGACGGGGTCGAGCGCGTGCTCGGCGTCGACGAAGGCCGCCACTCCGCCCGCCTTTTGGGCCTCGGCCACCACATGGAGGGCAACGGTGGTCTTGCCGGCCGACTCGGGGCCGAAGATCTCGATCACGCGCCCGCGCGGGATTCCGCCCACACCCAGCGCCAGGTCGAGCGGGAGCGAACCGGTCGGGATGACGCTGACCTCGCGGCCGGTGGCCTCGCCGAGCTTCATGATGGCGCCCTTGCCGTAGCTGCGCTCGATCTGAGAGATGGCGGTGTTGAGCGCTTTTTCCTTTTCCATTCAGAGTTCCTCCTTGAGCATCGGCGAGAGTGTGGTTGGTTGCTGAAGCGCGGTCAAAGTCGTTAACAGGGCCTCGCCCGCAGCGGAGGCTGACACAGCTTAGCGAACACGTGTTTGGACGTCAACCGCCGCCAGCAGCAGCCGGAGCGCCTCCTCGGCCGCCCGGCGGCGGTTCTGCCAGCGATCGCCCTCGAACACGAACCGCCGGCCCTGGTTCAGGTCCGGGCCGCAGACCCAGATGTAGGTGAGCCCGATCGGCTTGTCGGTGCCGTCGGCGGCGGGCCCGGCGATGCCGGTGACGCCGACCGCCAGGTCGCTTCCATAGAGCTTGCGCACTCCTTCGGCCATAGCCCGGCAAACCGCCTCGGACACCGCGCCCTGCTCGTCGATCAGAGCCGCCGGCACGCGCAGCACGTCGGTCTTGATCCGGTTCGCATAGGCGACCACCGAGCCCAGGAAATACGCCGAGCTTCCGGGGCGCTCGGTGATCAGCGAGGCGACCAGGCCACCGGTGCAGGACTCGGCGGTGGCCAGGGTGAGGCCGGCGCGTTCCAGCCGCTCGCCGAGCTCGCGGGCCAGCGGGTCGGCGGCGGAAGAGTCAGGGGCGCCGCCTTGTGGAACTGGGAGCGGCGACAATCCCGGCTCGGCGCGAATCAGGACGTCCCGAAAACGCCACACGTAGTCGATGCCGCTGAAGACCGTGAAGACGACCGCCACCCCGATCGCGAGGATGGCCAGCGGCTGCAGCTGCGGGTAGGGACGGGCCAGGATCAGCAGCAGGACCGCGCCGACCTGGGTAACCGTCTTGGTCTTGCCGAAGGGCGTGGCCGCGATCACCCGGCCCTGGCTCGCGCTCAGCGAGCGCAGGATCGTGATCAGCATCTCGCGCCCGAAGATGACGATCACCACCCAGGCGGCGAGCATGCCTTCCTGGACCAGGACGATCAGGACGGAGAGGACGAACAGCTTGTCGGCCAGCGGGTCGAGGAACTTGCCGAGCTCCGTCACCTGGCCCCGCCGCCGCGCCAGCTGGCCGTCGGCGGTGTCGGTCAGGGAGGCGAGCAGGAACAGCCCCGCCGCCCACTGGTCGTGGCCGGGGAAGCGCGCGATCAGCAGCACCATCAGCGCCGGAATCGCGACCAGCCGGCTGAGGGTGAGGAGGTTGGGCAGATTCAATTGGTTAAGTCTGCGCGCTGTACTCCTTGGTCAGACTGCCCATCGGCACGAAGTCTCCCCCATTCAAAGAGACGAGCAAGGATGCCTTGCCGGCACTGATCTTGACCTTCTCGCCGACGTAGACATCGCTCTGCCCGGCGGCCAGGAAGCGGCCGGATTGGCCGTAGAAGGGCTTGCCGTCGACGGTGACGCTGAGCCAGACCTGCTCGGTCGCCTTGACCGCCACCGACACCATTCGCGGGGCCGGGGCGGAGGGGGCGGTGGCCGCCGCCGAGGGCAGCGGCTGGGGGCTGGCGATGGGCGGCGGCGATAGCGCCGCCGGCGGCGGCGCCTGTTCCTGGCGGGCGGCTTCCAGCTCGCGCCAGGCATAGAGCGCGAAGAGCGTGGTGGCCAGGATCAACCCGACCGCGGCCAGGGCCGGACCGGTGATCGCGATGCGCGGCGGCGGCGATGCGTGGAGCGGCCGGACGGCTGGCGAGATGCCACCGTGGCCTTCCGGTAGCCGCGCCAGCAGCGGCGCCGGATCCAGTCCCAGGTGCTCGGCGTAGACGCGAACGTAGCCGCGCACATAGACGGCGCCGGGCAGCGCCGCGAAGTCGCCGGCCTCGATCGCCCGCAGGTGCGGAAGCCGGATTCGGGTGCCGGCCGCCACCAGCTCGAGGGACTGACCAGCCGAGCGCCTGGCCTCGGCGAGCAGGGCACCCGGTTGGGGCGCCCCCAGATCCCCCGGCCCACGCGCGTCCACGACGTGGAGCGCTGGCGCGGGGCTCGGCGCCAATTAAATCGGGGTCCCCGCGACATCAAGCCGAAGGCTGCGATGTCGTGGGGTTCTCATTCGATGCCGAGGCGCTCCAGCAGCTCGTCGACGTCGGGCAGGTTCATCAGCACCTCGCGCGACTTGCTGCCCTGGTAGCCGCCGATGACGCGGTGCTCGGCAAGCATGTCGACGATCCGGCCCGCCCGCGAGTAGCCGACGTTGAACTTGCGCTGGATCAGCGAGACCGAGGCGCCACCCTCCGCCGCGACCGCCCGAGCCGCGCGCGCGAAGAGCGGATCCAGGCGGCGCTCGCCTTCCCCGTCGTCGCCGGGACCGCCCAGCGGTCCCGGGTCGAGAACCTCCTCGATGAAGCGCGGGTCCCCCTGCGCGCGCCAGAAATTGACCAGCTTCTCGACCTCGGGGTCGCTGACGAACGCACCCTGGATGCGGGTCGGCTTGCCGGCGTCGACCGGCTGGTAGAGCATGTCGCCGCGGCCGAGCAGCTTTTCGGCGCCGCCCTGGTCGAGGATCACCCGGCTGTCGATCTGCGAGCCGACCGCGAATGCGATCCGGGACGGGATGTTGGCCTTGATCAGGCCGGTGATGATGTCGGTCGAAGGCCGCTGGGTCGCGATCACCAGGTGGATGCCCACCGCGCGCGCCAGCTGCGCGATCCGGCAGATCAGCTCCTCGACCTCGCCGGCGGCGACCATCATCAGGTCGGCCAGCTCGTCGACCACGATCACCACGTACGGGAGCCGCTTGGCGCGCTGGGCATCGGCCCGCTCGTTGTAGCCCTGGATGTTGCGGACGCCCTCGTGGCTGAGGAGCTTGTAGCGGCGCTCCATTTCGGCGACCGCCCAGCGCAGCGCCGCCGCCGCCTGGTGCGACTCGACGATCACCGGGACCGCAAGGTGTGGCAGGCCGTTGTAGCCGCTCAGCTCGACCCGCTTGGGATCGATCATCACCAGCCGCAGCTGCTCGGGCGTGCACTGGAAGAGGAGCGAGCTGATCAGGACGTTGATGCACACGCTCTTGCCCTGCCCGGTGGCGCCGGCGATCAGCAGGTGCGGCATGCGCGTCATGTCGCCGACGATCGAGGTGCCGCTGACGTCGTTGCCCAGCGCCAGCGCCAGCTTGTGGTTGCCGAGCCGGAAAGCGTTGGACTCGATGACCTCGCGCAGCATGACCAGGCTGGCCGCCTTGTTCGGCACCTCGATGCCAACCGCCGACTTGCCCGGGATCGGGGCCTCGATGCGGAGCGGAGCCGCGGCGAGGGCAAGCTCGAGGTCGTGTTGGAGAGCGGTGATGCGCTTGACCGCGACTCCGGCCGCCGGCTGCAGCTCGTACTGCGTGACCGCGGGTCCGGGGTTGACGCCGATCACCTTGGCGTCGACGCCGAAGGTCGAGAGCGCCGTCTCGATGACGCGGACGTTGCGCTTGATCTCATCCTGCATGCGCTCCTTGCGCGCGGTGACGCTGTCCAGGAGCGACGGCGCGGGCAGCCTCCAATCGATCTCGGGCGGCTCCTCCTCGACGTCGGCGACGATGCGGACGGGCGGCGGAGCCTGGCTCGGGTCGGGCTCGGCTGCCGGTGCGGGCCGGCGCGTCGGAGCCGGTTCCGGCACCTCGATGTCTTCGGTCACCCAGGCCGGCAGCTCGACCGGCTCAGCGACGGCCGGCTCGGTGGCGGCCGGCGTGACGGCTGCGGTGGCGGCTGCGACCTTGACCGGAGCCGGCTTGGGCGCCGCCTGCGATCTCACCTTGACCAGGCCCTCGATCCGCTTCCGCTCCGCATAGCCGGCGCGCGCCGTGCGAACCGTCGCCAGGGCAAGCGCGCCAGGGCTGAAGTGGAAGGCGACGATCAGCCCGAGTACGAGCGCGGCGACCAGCAGGATGGCTGCGCCCCACACGCCCGCGAGCCCGCTCAGGAAGCCCTCCACGCTGGCGCCGGCGGCGCCGCCGGAGCCGTGGAGCGCGAGCAGCCCCAGCAGCGCCAGGCCGGCGACCGCCACCGCCACCACGTCGGTCCGCCGGAGCGGCGGAGGCTCCGGCCAGATCCAGAGGCCGCCCACGGCCAGCGCCGCCGCCACCGGCAGCGGCCAGCCGTACCCGAAACCGGCGTTGAGCGAGTCCCGGAGCCCGACCAGGAGCGAGCCCGAGCCGAAGAGCTCGGCCACGATCGCGAGCAGGCCGGTCCCGATCAAAACCACGCCGATCGCCTCCCGCGCCTGGCGCGGCGTGAGGAGCGGCTTGGAGACGCGCTTCGAGGGCCGGCGGCGGCTGGGCCGGCGCGCGGAGGGTGCGCTGGGACGCGGTGTTCGAGCTGTGCTGCGACGCATAGAAAGCTGTGGCGACCGGCGAGGGACGGGCCCTCGCCGCGATTATATGGGCCGCGGTGGCCGATTCTGGATGCGATTCGCTTGGCGGTTGATCCCTTCGGGCTGGCCGAGGTGCGCTACCACGAGCTGGTCGCGGAGCGCCGGCGGCGAGCACTGGACGCCCGCGCCTTCCGAGCCGCGGTGCGCGCGCTGGCGGTCAGCGACGGCGAGGGGCGGATGTGGGTGCTCGGCCCCGAGGACGGCACCTGGTACCGCCGCGACCCCGACCGCTGGGTCCCGGCGGAGCCGCCCCGGCGGCTCGTCTGCCCCCACTGCGGCCACCACAACCTGACCCGGCACAGCTTCTGCGTCGACTGCGGGCGGCGGCTGAGCCGCTCCTAAACGATGCGGCGGCGGATGGCAGCCGACGAGTAGTCGATGATCGTGGTCATGATCACCACCACGATCACCCACATCGCGAGGTCGGAGTAGGCGAACAACCCGACGTACTGCTCGAGGATCAGGCCCAGGCCACCCGCCCCGACCAGCCCCAGGTAGGTCGAGGAGTGGATGTTGACCTCGAAGGTGTAGAGGACGTGGGCCACCATGTAAGGCGTGACCTGGGGAACGACCCCGTGGATGACGACCTGGACCGGGTTGGCGCCGGTCGCGGTGAGCGCGTCGACCTGGCCCCAGTCGATGGCTTCGATCGCCTCCGAGAAGAGCTTGGCGATCAACCCGACCGAGAAGGTGGTCAGCGCCAGCACCCCTGGAAAGGGCCCGATTCCGACCACGATCACGTAGCCGATCGCCCAGACCAGGGTCGGAATCGCGCGGATCACGCTGAGGACGAACCGGACGACGAAGTAGACGCCGGTTCCGAGCGCGTTGCGGCGCATCAGGTTGCGGGCGCCCAGGAAGCTGATCGGAATCGCAATCGCGGTGCCGAGCAGCGTGCCCAGGGTCGCCGAGTAGATGGTTTCCAGAGTCTTGAGCAGGATCGGATCGACCAGCGATCCGAAGTCCGGGTGCGTGAAGCCGCTGAGGACGCGCCCAATCTGATGTCCATTGGTGACCAGCAGCGCTGGGTTGAACTGGGTCGCGTTCCAGGTGAAGGCAACCACGACCAGGATCACCAGCGCCAGGCCCAGGTTCTGGACGCGCGCCTGGTTGCGGAGACGTTCCGCTTCGGCCATCTGCTGCTCGAGCGAGCGCCGCTCAGTCGTAGCCGAGGCGGCCATAGATCCTTCGGTAGGCACTGTCGTCGAGGTCGCCGGGCGTCCCGTCGTAGACGACGCGACCCTGCCGCATGGCCACAATCCGGTCCGCGTAGCGCTTGGCGAGGTCGAGGTGATGGATGGCGCAGAGCACGGTGATGCCGTCCTGGCGGTTGATGTCGCGGAGATAGTCGAGGACGACCAGCGCCGTCTCCGGATCCAGCGAGGCGACCGGCTCGTCGGCGAGCAGGATCTCCGGCTGCTGGGCCAGCGCGCGCGCCAGCGCGACCCGCTGCATCTGGCCGCCGGAGAGCATGTCGGCGCGAACGGTGGCCTTCTCCGCGATCTCGAGACGCTCGAGCGACCGCCAGGCGATCTCATGATCCTGTCGCGAGTAGAGAGGGAGCACCGCTCCCAGCCCACTTTGATAGCCAAGCCGGCCGGTGAGAACATTGGCCAGCACCGTCGCGCGGCGGACCAGGTTGAACTGCTGGAAGACCATCGCGACCCGCCGCCGTGCCTGACGAAGCGCACCGCTGCTCAGCCGAGTCACCTCAGCGTCGCCAATCCAGACACGGCCACGGGTCGGCTCGACCAGCCGGTTGAGACTGCGGAGCAGAGTCGACTTGCCGGATCCCGAGGGTCCGATCACGCACAAGAACTGCGAGCGCGGCACCTCGAGGTCGACCCAGTCGAGGGCCTGGGTCCCGGTCGCAAAGACCTTGGACAGGCCCTCGACTCTTACCGCTGAGGCTGGTTCGCTAGCCGTTGAGCAGTGACGGCTGGACCGTCTTGATCACATCGCGCAGGTTGTCGTAGTCGGAGTCTTTGGCCGGCACCAGCGAGTCGATGGTGTAGAGCTTCTTGAGCGGATCCGCCATCGTGGGGTCGGAGCCGAGGGCGATCATGGCCGCCTTGAGCTTGGCCTTCTGGTCCGGGTTCATGTCGTGGCGGAGCATCTGCGGGTCGCCCGGAATCGGGGGATCGGTGGTGGCGATGATCTTGGTCTTGGTCATGATCCCCGGGCAGGACGTGTCAGCGCCGGCGTTGGTGCGGGCGTCGTCGTAGATCGCGCCCGCGTCGACGACCCCCTGGCAAACGTTGACCGCGATCTGGGTCTGGTTGGCGATGTTCGTGGTCTGGCCGAGGTTCTTGGGGTCGAAGCCGGCCTTGATCATCATGTACTTCGGGTAGAGGCTGCTCGAAGCCGACGTCGGGTCGCCGAACGCGAACTTCTTGCCCTTGAGATCGGCGATCGAGTTGATGCCCGAGTTGTTGTTGGCGATGATGAACGCCTTGTAGCTGGGCAGGCCCTTGCGAACCGACTTGGTGACCGCCTCCGCGCCGTTCTTCTGGTGGGCGATGACGTAGTCGAGCGGTCCCACCCAGCCGATGTCGACCTGGTCCGAGGTCATGCCCTCGGTGACCGCCGCGTAGCTGCTGAGGACCTGGCCGGTGACGTGGTAGCCGGTCTTCTTGGACAGGTAGTCGGCGATCAGCGTCGCGTTGGTCTGCACGATGCTGGTGGTCTGCGAGGGCACGAATCCCATCACGACTTCCTGCTTGATTGGAATCGGGGTCGACGCCGGGCTCGGGGTGCCGCCGCAGGCGGCGATGAGCAGGCCCGACATCACGACCAGCAGTCGATTGGCTGACTTCAAGGACTTGTCTCCTCAGAACTGACCGGCGGCCGCGAGCCCATGAATATAGCCGTCCACCGCGTTATTGATGGGTT
>DASUWN010000057.1:0-10907 GCA_036378395.1 Candidatus Dormiibacterota bacterium
GAAGTCCAGTCCGGGAGGGCCATCGCCAGGGCGGCCAAGACCCTATCCACCCGCCTCGGCAGCCTCTTGAACGTCTCATGGATCTCCGGCGGGCGCCTCCCGCGCCAAACTCCTGCCTCGATCTAAACGAAGCGCCGTCACGTATCCCATCGGCTGCCGAAAAGGCCTTCGGCAACAGGCCCTATGCCTCTACCACCACCGCTTGCGCAGCGAGGGCTGGGAGCCGTCGCCGGTGCAGGATCCCGAGACGGGGATAACGACCTGGGTGCCGCGGCCGCCGCTATGGGCGATCGAGACTGAGCCCAGCGGCTGAGCCGGCTGCGTCCTCAAGCAGCGCCACCACCGCCGGCAACCGCTCGCCTGGCAGCCGCGACTCGAACCCCGCCACCCAGAGCAGGCCGCCCGGAACCCGCACCGCGGCCGCGTTGACGCCCGAGAGGTACTCGCCCTCATCCTCGGCCGACACGGCGCCCGCCAGCACCTTGGCCAGCGCACCCGCCCCGGCGGGCACGAAAGACCCCACCGGAGCCGACACGATCGGCGCACCACTCCCCGGCACCTCGTCGATGATCGCGACGCGCCCGCCCCGCGCCTGGCCCAGGAAGGCGGTCTCGCCGGTCTCGGCGGCGATGCGCCGGAGTGCCGGCCGCCAGCGGCGCCGCAGCTCGACCACCGACGCCAGCCGGGAGATCTCTGGTCCCAGGCGGTAGCGCGTGCCCACCGCCTCGACCCCGCCCGCCTCGACCAGCGCGCGCAGCAGTCCGTGAGCGGTGCTCTTGGGCAGGCGGAGACGCCGGGCGACCTCGGAGGTACCGACCGGCGAGGGCGAGCGGCTGATCAGGTCGAGAATGCGAAAGGCCCGCACCACGGCCGGCGCCATTTGTTCAATATTATGAACGCGCTGGACCGCCGCAGTCGCGCCGTTTATGCTCAAACGCAGTTCGACATGCTGAACGAGCTCGATCGCCAGGTCGACCGCCGCGTGGTCACGTTGGACGTCAACGGCGAGCCGCACCAGGTGCTCGTCCCCGTCCACAGGACCCTGCTCGAGGTGCTGCGCGAGGATCTCGCGCTGACCGGCACCAAGCACGGCTGCGAGCTCGGCGAGTGCGGTACCTGCACGGTCCTCGTCGACGGCGAGCCTGCGCTCTCCTGCCTGCTGCTCCCGGTCCAGGTCGAAGGCGCCGCCATCACAACGGTCGAAGGCATCGCCGCCGGGTCGGAGCTGACGCCGCTGCAGAAGGCCTTCGCCGAGCTCGGCGCCGCCCAGTGCGGCTACTGCACCCCGGGCATGCTGCTCAGCGCGCAGGCCCTGCTCGAGCGCCAGCCCGACCCGAGCGAGGCCGAGATCCGGGAGGCGCTGGCGGGCAACCTCTGCCGCTGCACCGGCTACCTCAAGATCATCGAGGCGGTCCGGCTCACCGCTCATCGACGGCAGGCCAGATGAAGGTCATCGGCAAGCCCTACCCCAAGGTCGACGCCGGCCCCAAGGTCACCGGCGCCGCCGTCTACGCCGACGACCTGAACCTTCCCCGGACGCTGCACTGCAAGATCCTCCGCAGCCCCCACCCCCACGCCCGCATCCTCTCCATCGACACCTCCAAGGCGCAGCGGATCCCAGGTGTGAAGGCGGTGGTCACGGGCCGCGACCTGCCCATCCGCTACGGCATCCTGCCGGTCAGCCAGGACGAGCGGGCGCTCGAGTTCGAAAAGGTCCGCTACGTGGGAGACCCGGTCGCCGCGGTGGCGGCGACCGAGGAGGAGATCGCGGCCGCGGCCTGCGATGCGATCGAGGTCGAATACGAGGTGCTCGAGCCGGTGATGTCGATCACCGAGGCGCTCAAGCCGCCCAAGGACGAGCGCATCCACGCCAGCCGCGCTCCGCTCAACATCCACCGCCTCCTCTCCTACGAGTTCGGCGATATGGAGGCCGGTTGGGCCAGAGCCGAGCACGTCCGCGAGGACGTCTTCTTCTACCAGGGCAACACCCACCTCCCGATGGAGCAGCACTCCGCCACGGCTCAGTACGTGGACGGCAAGCTCACGCTCTGGTCGTCGACGCAGGTCGTCCACTACGTCCACCGCGCTCTGGCCAAGGTGCTCGAGCTGCCGATGCACCGAATCCGCGTCATCGGGGCGACCCACGGCGGCGGCTTCGGCGGCAAGACCGACCCCTTCGCCCACGAGATCGTGGTCGCCAAGCTGGCCATGCTGACCGGCCGCCCGGTGAAGTGCACGCTGACCCGCGAGGAGGTCTTCTACGCCCACCGCGGGCGGCACCCGGTCCTGATGCATGTGAAGACCGGCGTCGACGGCGAAGGCCGGATCACGGCGATGCATTTCCGAAGCGCGCTCGACGGCGGCGGCTACGGCTCCTACGGCGTGGCGTCGACCTTCTACACCGGCGTCCTGCAAACGGTGACCTACAACATCCCGGCCTACAAGTTCGAGGGCTGCCGCCTTTTCACCAACAAGGCACCCTGCGGACCCAAGCGCGGCCACGGCACTCCGCAGCCGCGCTTCGCGCTCGAGCTGCACCTCGACAAGATCGCCGCGGAGATCGGCCTCGACCCCGTCGAGCTCAAGCGCCGCAACTTCGTCAAGCCCTTCAGCCGGACCGTGAACTGGCTGCGGGTCACGTCCTGCGGCCTCGAAGAGTGCACGAACAGGGTCCTCGAGGCGTCCGGCTACGCACAGCGCCGACGCACGCGCGGCCGCGGCATGGGCTTCGCCGTCAGCACCTACATGAGCGGCGCCGGCACCGCCATCTACTGGAACGACATGCCGCACTCCGAAGTCCAGATCAAGGTCGACCGCGGCGGCGTCACCGTTTACTGCGGCGCGATGGACATCGGCCAGGGCTCGGACCAGGTCCTCGCCCACGTCGTGGCCGAGGAGCTGGGCGTGGAGCCGTCCGACGTGCGGCTGGTCACCGCCGACACCGACACCACTCCCATCGACCTCGGCTCCTACTCCAGCCGGGTGACGTTCATGGCCGGCAACGCCGCCGTCGAGGCCGCGCGCAAGATGCGCGCCCTGCTGGTCGAGGCGGTGGCCGAGAAGATGGAGGTCCACGGCGACCTCAGCGAGATCGAGGTGGGCGACGGACGCATCGGCGACTTCACGGTCAGCGAGGCCTTCGAGCTGGCCGAGGCCAAGTTCGGCGCGCTCTCCACCGCCGGCTCCTACAAGCCGCCGCGGATCGGCGGGCCCTTCAAAGGCTCGGGCGTGGGACCGAGCCCCGCCTATTCCTATAGCGCCGCCGTCGTCGAGGTCGACGTAGACGAGCGCACCGGGATCGTGACCCCGCTCCACGTCTGGATCGCCCACGACATCGGGCGCGCCATCAACCCAATGCTGGTTGAGGGCCAGGTCGAAGGCAGCGTCTACATGGCGCTGGGCGAGGCGCTGATGGAGGAGCAGGAGTACCGCAAAGGGCGTCACAAGTGGCCGAGCATGCTCGAGTACAAGTCGCCCACCTTCCTCGAGATGCCGCCGATCGAGAGCTTCCTGGTCGAAACCGACGACCCCGAGGGACCGTATGGCGCCAAGGAAGCCGGCCAGGGGCCGCTGCTGCCGATCATGCCCGCGCTCAACGCGGCCGTCCACGACGCGCTCGGGGTCTGGATCGATGAGGTGCCGGTGACGCCGGAGAAGGTGCTCAAGGCCCTCGAAAGCGGACGCTTCGGGCCCAAGGCTTTTCCCGAGGTGCCGTGGCCCGAGGAGCCGATCCGAGTCGAGCCACCTGCCCCTGACGACCTTCGTGTGGGGCCGGAGTTCGAAGCCGCATTCGGCGTTTCCGGGGCCCACTGAGAGTGCTTAGACTCCCCCGCTTTCGGTACGAGCGCCCCGCGACCGCCCGCGGCGCCGCCGCCCTGGCGGCCGAGCTCGGCTCGCGCGCAATGCTGGTCGCCGGGGGCACCGACCTCTTCCCGAAGATGAAGCGCCGCCAGTTCACGCCCGAGGTCCTGGTCCAGGTGCCCGCGCGGCGCGCGATCGAGGGCGACGCGCGCACCGGCTTCGAGCTGGGCGCCACGGTCACCCTGACCCAGGCGTCGCGGCATCCGGCCCTGGTCACCGCCTATCCCGGCTACGCGGAGGCCGCGGGCCTGGTCTCCTCGCCGCCGCTGCGCAACGCCGGCACCATCGGCGGCAACCTCTGCGTCGACACCCGCTGCAACTACTACGACATGTCCTTCGAGTGGCGGAAGTCGATCGGCTTCTGCATGAAGCGCGACGGCGACATCTGCCTGGTCGCGCCGGGCAGTCCGCGCTGCTGGGCGCTGTCCTCGTCGGACACGGCGCCGGTCGCCATCGCGCTGGGGGCGACCGTGGTGCTGGCCGGGCCGGACGGCGAGCGGGAGCTCCCGGTGGCCGCCCTCTACCGCGACGACGGCATCGACTACCTGGCCAAGCAGCCGCACGAGGTAGTCGTCTCGCTCCGGCTGCCACCGGCCGATGGCACCACCACCGCCTACGTCAAGCTGCGCCGGCGCGGCTCGATCGACTTCCCCATCGCCGGCTGCGGGGTGGCTCTCAAGCTGGACGGCGTCGTCGTCGAGTCGGCGCGGCTGGTGCTGAGCGCGGTCGGCTCGCACCCGGTCGAAGCCCGCGCCGCGGATGAGTTCCTGGCCGGCAAGCGGCTCGACCCCGAGACCATCCGGCAGGCCGCCGAGCTGGCTGCCAAGCCCGCCAAGCCGCTCGACAACGCCGACCTCAGCTACGTCTGGCGGAAGAAAATGGTTCGCGTCGTGGTCGAGCAGGCCCTCCAGCAAGCCCTGGGGCGAGCCGTCGCGTGACGGCGACGGCCGTTTTCGGCGATGCACTCTTCGACCCCGAGACCGGCGAGACCACCCGCGGCGCGGTGGTCGTGATCGAGGAGGGACGCGTCCGCTCCGCCGGCGCCCGCGATTCGGTGGCAATGCCGCGCGATGCCCGGCGTGTCGACGCGGAGGGCCTGACCCTGCTTCCCGGCCTGATCGACTGCCACGTCCATCTGCGCTCGAAAGGGACCGGGCGAGACATGGACGACATGCTCAACACGCCGCCCAGCCTCTGGATTCTGAACACGGTTCCGGCCGCGCGCCTGACCCTGGTGGCCGGCTTCACGACCATCCGCGACGCCGGCGGCTCGCCCGCTGGCGTGCGGATGGCAATCGAGAGGGGCCTGATGCCGGGCCCGCGGACCCTCCTGTCGATCGCCGCCCTGAGCCAGACCGGCGGCCACACCGACTCCCACTTCATGTGCGGCGCCGACCTCCGCGTGCAGATGCCCGACGTGCCCGACTCGGTGGTGGATGGCGTGGAACCAATGCGCCAGCGCGTACGCGAGGTGATCCGCGCCGGCGCCGACTGGATCAAGCTCTGCACCTCGGGCGGCGTGCTCTCCTCGAACGACTCGCCCCGCCACGCGACGCTGACGGTGGAGGAGATCCAGGCCGCGGTCGAGACCGCGGCCATGCAGGGTCGCAGCGTGATGGCGCACGCGCAGGCGACCGACGGCATCAAGAACGCGCTGGTAGCCGGCGTCAAGACGATCGAGCACGGGATCTGGCTCGATGACGACTGCTGCGAGCTGATGCTGGACGGCGCGCGGGCCTTGGTGCCGACCCTGGTCGCGCCGCTGTGGGTGATCCGCCACGCCGAGGCCGGCCGCATGCCGGCCTGGGCGACGGAGAAGGCGAAGGCCGTCTTCGAAGACCACAAGCGCTCCTTCCAGCGCGCCCTGGAGGCGGGGGTGACCATCGCCTTCGGGACCGACACCGGCGTCGGGCCCCACGGTTCGATGGGCGAGGAGTTCCTGCTCATGCACGAGCTGGGCATGGACCCCCTGGCCTGCCTGCGCTCGGCAACCACGGTGGCGGCCCGGGTGATCGGGTTCAAGGGAGCCGGCACCTTGCACGAGGGCGATTGGGGCGACCTGATCGGGGTTCCCGGCGATCCGCTCGCCGACCTCGAGCTGGTGGCGCGGCCCGACAACGTGCATCTCGTCGTCAAGGGTGGCGAAGTGGTCAAGACCCGGGCTACATAACGTAGCCTGGCTACGCCGCCTGTAAAAGGCGCGTCCACGACCTCCAGTTCGCGCCTACCCTTCTCGGCGACCCCGGAGTAGTTGCAAGAGGGTGCCGGTCCGTACGGGCCGGTTGCCGGAGCTGCGGTACTCCAGGGTCGCTGCATTCTTAACCGGTTCGCTGGCCTGGAATCGTCGAAGCGTCTGCTACCTTCCCGGTCCGCCATGACCAGCAATGTCGAGGCCGGACCCCCTCCCTCGATCAGTTTCGGCGGCCTGCTGGCTGGGACCTTTGCCGCCTACGGCCGCGGCTGGGCTGATTTCTGGCTTGTGGCAGCGATCGGCATGGTCCCCCTGGCGATGATCAGCGTCGCCGCCGGGGTCTTCTTCGACGTCTCCAACAAAGCGGCGCGCTGGACCGCCGACGTCAATGCCCGGCCGCCGGCGGATATGAACGAGTTCATGGCGGGGTTCGCCCCGGTCCTGGTCGCTCTGCTCGAGGAGCTGGCCGTGCTCGTGGTGGCGAGCGTGATCCTCGGCTCCCTCGTCTACGCGGCGCTGGTCAAGGCGACAGACGACCTGCTCGAGACCGACAGCGTCAGCGTCGCCGCCGCCTACAAGGCCGCGGGCCGGGCACTGCTGCCGATGCTGGCGATCTATCTCGTCCTCGGCCTGGTGTCCATGCTGCCGCTGCTCGTCTTCTTCTTCCTGACCCGGCTCAGCATCGCGCCGCAGGTCGTGGTGCTCGAGCGGCGCGGACCGCTCGCCGCCCTCGGCCGCAGCTGGCGTCTGACCAACGGCAACTTCTTCCCCATCTTCTGGACGCTGCTCGCGCTGGCCGTGATCAACGCGATCGGTGGCCAGCTGATCAGCGCGCCGGCCGGATTCTTTCGCGATGCGCTGATGCGAGACGCCGCCAGCAGCCTGCTCTCGGCGCTGGCCCTCGTCGCGCTGCTGCCGCTGCTCGCGATCGCGACCACCATCGTCCACTTCGGCAGCACCGGCCGCCACGCGCCACCGCCGACCATCGAAGCGCCCAGGCTCCGGCCCGCCTACGCCGCGCTCAAGATCGCGCTCGACGGCCGGCTCTTCCTCAATGGCAAGCCGGTGCCGCCGGCCGACGTCGAGCCGCTGCTCGGCGAGCTGGCCGCGGGCGGCCACCAGCTCCCGGTCTTCCTCGAGGCCCCGGAGCTGCCGCCCTCAGCGGCCGAGCAGGCGGTGCTCGACCAGCTCGCGGCCGCCGGCGTGCGCATCTTCCCCGGCGAGCAGGCGCCCGCCCAGTGGGGGCAGCTGCAGTCGATCGAGGCCGAGGTGGCGCCGATGCGGTTCAAGTTCAGCCTCGAACGCGCCCAGATCCTGGTCGGCGAGGAGGGCCGCCTCCTCCGGCAGGGCGACATCGCCTTCGCCGCCGAGACCCAGCTGCTGAAGTCGATCGGGCTGCTGGTCACCGCCAACCGCGTGCTCGAGGCTCCCGGGGGCGACGCCGAGCAGGCATTCAGCAGCGAGCGGCTCAAGGAGCCGTCTGTGCACCTCCGGCTCGGCTTCGCCGGCGGGCTTTCGTGGAAGGCGTGCTACGCCTGGGACCAGGTGCCCGGCGAGGTCTGGTCCTTCCTCCAGGGGCTGCACTCCGCCGCCGCCGTCTAGGCTCGCCCCCACCGGCTCAGCACGGAGCCGAGCGGCTCGCTACACTCGTACATACGTATGACCGAGGATGCGATGGGGGGCCTCCTGGTCGACAGCGCCGACCACCTCAGTGCGCGCGAACAGATCGTGCGTGCGGCGGCCGAGTCGCTGCTCGAGAGCGGCTACGCGGGGACCTCGGTCCGGGCCATCGCCTCCCGCGCCGGGGTCGCGATCGGCAACCTCCAGTACTACTTTCCCACCAAGTCCGAGCTGCTCGTCGAAGCCTGGCGCTACCTGACCGCCCGCTCGGTCGAGGAGCTCCGCACCGCGCTCAACCAGCTCACCGACCCGCTCGAAGTGCTGCAGGTCGGCGTCGAGAGCATCTGGGATTCGCTGCGCCGCCTGGGCGACATGCAGCTGGCGGCCTTCGACCTGCTGGTCCAGGCCCCCAAGCACGAGCGGCTGCAGGCCTACCTGCCCGAGCTCTTCACGCGCTACCGCGAGGTGATCCAGGAGCAGCTCGACCGCCTCGAGCGTGACGGCCGCGCCCGGCTCAAGGTCGAGCGCGAGGTGCTGGTGCCGCTGGTCCTGAACACCGTCCTCGGCTTCGGCCTCTACTACGTTGTCACGCGGGACGACGAGTCCTGCCTGCTCGCGCTGAGCGCGTTCCAGCGCATCGCCCCCACCCTGGTGGAGCCCATCTGACGTGAGCGAGCGGGCAACCGTCGAGATTCCCGACCGCGACCTCGAGTCGCTCGACTCGCTCTGGTCGGGCGGCCTCGGCGAGGCCTACAACGCCTTCCTCCGCGAGACCGAGGACGCGCGGGTGGCGCTGGCGGCGGCCATGGTCGAGATCGGCATCAAGCTCCAGGGCATCGGCAGCCACGTCGCCGCCCACGGCGAGCTGCTGCTGGGCGACCTCTGCCTGGCGCGCGCCTCGCGGCTGCTCGCCGACGTCGGCGACCAGCACCTGCAGATCGCCTTCGCGCGGGTGGTGGAGCGGGTCAGCAGCGATGCCGCGGCCGGCGTGCCGGCGCCCGGCGTCCGCCCCCTCCTGATGGCCGCGTTGGCAAGATGACCGCTCCCGAAGCAGTCATCTGATGATCGTCAGCCGCCGGCTCCGCTTCGACACCGAGCAGCCGACCCAGTTCATCGACCTGACCTCCCGCCTACAGGACGAGATCCACGCCAGCGGCCTGCGCGCAGGCCGCCTCTTCCTGCAGTCGCTGCACACGACGCTGGGCGTGGTCGTGAACGAGAACGAGCCGCTGCTCCTGGCCGACTTCGAGGCCATGCTCGACCGGCTGGCGCCGGCGGGTTCGGTCTATCTCCACGACGACTTCGAGCGCCGCCACGGAGTGCCCGCGGATGAGCCCGCCAACGGCCACGCCCACTGCCGCCTGCTGCTCCTGGCTCCAGCCATGACCTTGCTGGTCGAGGAGGGGACCCTGGTGCTCGGCCGCTGGCAGTCGGTGTTCGCCGCCGAGCTCGACGGCCCCCGGTCGCGCGAGCTCGCGCTGCAGCTGGAAGGCGACTTCGTCCCGGGGGGTCGGGGGGTACTCCCGCACCACCACCCGGGCGACCTGGTCGAGGTCGAGCTGGCCCGCCAGCTGGCCGTCGATCCGAAACCCGTCCAGCTGCCGATGCGACGGCTGGTCGAAGCCGGCGGCAAGCGGCTGCGGCCCACGCTGGTCTCTCTGACGGGCCGGCTCGGAACCGGCTACGACCCCCTCCGCACCAGCACGCTGGCGGCGGCGATCGAGCTGATCCACTCGGCGACGCTGGTCCATGACGACTACGTCGACGAGTCGCCCACACGCCGCGGACGCGCCACCGTCGCCGCCCGCGAGGGCCCGGCGCGAGCGATCGAGGTCGGCGACTACTACTTCGCCAAGGCCACCCGCGTCATCGCCGAGCTCGGCTCGCCGCCGGTGACGTCGACTGTCGCCCAGGCCATGGAAGCGATCTGCCGCGCCCAGATCGACGACGTCGCCCTCCGCGGCCAGTACCCCGGAGACCGCACCTCCTACCTGCGCGTCGTGCAGGGCAAGACCGCCGCGCTGATGTCGGCGGCCTGCGTCGCCGGCGCCCAGCTGGCCGGGGCGGGGGAGGACGTCGTGGGCAGCGTCCGGCGCTACGGCGAACTGGTCGGGATCGCCTTCCAGATGGCCGACGACGTGGTCGACTACAGCGCCGAATCGGGCAAGCCGCCCGGGCAGGACATCCGCCAGCGGACGCTGTCGCTGCCCCTGATCTATGCCACCGAGGACCGGGAGGTCGGGCCCGAGGTCCGCGAGCTGCTGGCCGGCGAGCTGTCCGACTCCGAGGTGGAGCGCGTGGCCGAGCTCGTGATCGCGTCGGGCGCCCTGGAGCGGGTGGGCCAGGAGGCTCGGGAGATGGTCCGGGAGGCGGTCGAGGAGCTGGCGCCAGTGCCGGTCGACGGCGTCCGCTCACGGCTGGTGGAGCTGGCGCACTCGGCGGTCGACCGGGTTAGTTGAACCGGGGGGCGAGTCCCCGGGGCTACGCGGTCCCCTTTTTCGCGCTGGGCGCGGGCTCCTTCGTCGCCCTCTACCTCCCGCAGCCGCTGCTCCCCGACCTCGACCACCAGTTCCACACCCCGCCCAGCGTCACCGGCCTGGTGATGACCGCCGGCTTGCTCGGCTTTGCCCTCGCGGGCCTGCTCCGAGAGGGCGATCCCGACCGGACGCTGCGCCGCGCGATGTGGCTCGTGGCCGTCGGCAGCATCGTCGCGGCGCTGAGCCCGGCGCTGGCGGTGCTGCTGGTCGCCCGGGCGGCCCAGGGCGTCGGCACCGGGATGCTGATCGCCGGTGGTCTGGCCGAGGTGCCGCGACGGCTGCCGCCGACCGCGACCGGGCTGGTCACCGCGGCCATGATCTCGGGAACCGCCTTGGGCGGCCTGCTCGGCCGGATCGCCGGCTACACCGGAATCTTCCTGACCTGGCGCGGCGCCTTCGTGATCGGCGGGCTGCTCCTGCTGGTGATGGTCGGTCTCAGCCTGCGCACCCTGACCCGCCTCGCGGCTCGGTCCGCGCACCCGCGCACCTCGCCTGTCAGCGGCCCGGCCCCGGTCTCGATCATCCTCGCCGGCCTCTTCATCCTGTTCGTCAACGTCGCCGTCTTCGACCTGCTCCCCTACCGGCTGTCGGCCGCGCCCTTCGGGCTCTCGATCGCGGTCGGCGACCTGGTCTACCTGGTCTTCCTGGTCTCGGTGCCCTTCGGCTGGGCCGCCGGCTGGGCGATCGACCGCTTCGGT
>DASUWN010000058.1:0-12214 GCA_036378395.1 Candidatus Dormiibacterota bacterium
GATCGCCCTGGGGGCGATCGGGTCACTGCTGCTTGCGGCGCGCGTCAAGCGACAGACCTTCGGGCTCGAACCGCACGAGATCGCGGGACTGCTGCAGGAGCGCGAGGCGACGCTGCAGCGGATCAGCGAGGGCGCACTCGCGACGGCGCGAGACGGCACGATCACGCTGATCAATGACGCAGCCCAGCGGCTGCTCGGACTCGACGAGGCCGCGGTCGGCCGCAAGCTCGCGCAGGTTCTCCCGCCGGGCCGGCTGCTGGCCTTCCTGAGCGGGCAGCTCAATGACCAGGACGAGGTGCTGCTGACCGGCGACCACGTGCTGGTCGCCTCTCGACGGCCGGTCAGCGTGCGCGACCGCGACCTCGGCTTCGTGACCACGCTGCGCGACGCGACCGAGCTCTCCAAGATCGCTCCGCGGGTCGGCGTGGCCGGTCTGACCGAGGCGCTGCGGGCCCAGGCCCACGAGTTCTCCAACCGCCTCCACACCATCGCCGGATTGGTCGAGCTGGGCCGGGGCGAGGAGGCGATGGAGCTGATCGAGCAGACCTCGGCCGTGCAGCAAGAGCTGACCGAGGCGATCATGGCGCGGGTCGGCGACCCGGTCCTGGCCGCTCTCCTGCTGGCCAAGGCGGCGATCGCCAGCGAGCGCGGCATCGACTTCCGGGTCCGCGAGGTCTCGGGGCGCGCCGCCAGCGCGCTCGACCCCGACGACCTGATCACGATCCTCGGCAACCTGATCGACAACGCGCTCGAGGCGGTTGCCGGCCAGCCGGGTGCGTGGGTAGAGGTGTCGATCTCGAGGCGGGACGGCCACCTCGTGATGCGGGTTCGCGACTCCGGCCCCGGCGTCCCTGAGGAGGTCGCGCACCAGGTCTTCCGCGAAGGCTTCACCACCAAGCGCAAGCCCGGCGGCCGCCGCCGCGGCTTTGGTCTGACGCTGATCCGGAGGACGGTGGAGCGCGCGGGCGGCACCGTCGACTTCGAGAACCAGGGCGGAGCCGTGTTCACGGTACGGGTGCCGGTCCGGGAAGCGATCAGCGCTTGATCCGGACGCTGATCGTTGACGACGACTTTCGCGTCGCCGACCTGCACCAGGCCTACGTCGAGCGGCTCGACGGCTTTGCGGTCGCGGGCAAGGTCCACACCGGCGCCGAGGCGTTGATCGCGGTCGACCAGCTGCGGCCCGACCTGGTCCTGCTCGACGTCTACCTGCCGGACATGTCGGGAATCGAGGTCCTACAGCGGCTTCGCGACGGCGGCCATCCCGATGTCGACGTGCTCGCCATCACCGCCGCCCGCGACGTCGACACCCTGCGGTCGGCGATGCGCGGCGGCGTGGTCCACTACCTGGTCAAGCCCTTCCGCTTCGCCGCGCTCGAGGAGAAGCTGCGCGCGTACGAGTCGGCGCGGTCGCGGATCGCGCGCCTGCGCGAGGCCGACCAGGTCGAGGTCGACCGCATCTTTGGCACGCTGCGGACGTCGCGCACCGAGCCGCTGCCCAAAGGACTCTCCGAGGCGACCCTGGTCGTCGTGCTGGACGCCCTGGCGTCGGCGCGCGCGGGGCTGCCCGCCGCCGAGGTGGCGGCGCTCGCCGGGCTCTCCCGAGTGACTGCCCGCCGCTACCTCGACCACCTCTGCCGGATTGGGCGAGCCGAGGTCACGATGCGCTACGGGGCGCCCGGGCGCCCGGAGCACCGCTACCGCTTGATTGCGCGGGAACTGGCAGCGGGAGGCCCGCTTCGAGATGGGCGAGGGCGTCGTCGAGGAGACGGTTGAGGTCGATGTCGGGATTCCGCGCGATGACGCGGTAGGTCGCCATCACGACGCCGAGGATCGCCCCCGACAGGTTCTGAACCGCGAAGTCGTCTGGGCTGACGCCGGTGCGCCCGGCCACCACGTTGGCGACCTCGTCCAGCAACTCGGAGAACTGGTTGAGGACCGCTGCCGACAGCGCGGGGTCGGACGCCATGACGCGCATCCGCTGCCGCAGCATGCGCTCTTGCTCGGGGGTCAAGACCGAAAAAGTCGACCGCATGGCGTTCCGCAGCGCTGAGATCGGGGGGACCTCGGGCGGTTGAGCGTTGAGGGCCTCGATGATCAGCGGGTCGAGCTCATCTTGAAGAGCCACCGCCACCTTGCTTGGGAAGTAAGTGAAGAAGGTGCTGGGCGCGATGTCGGCGGCCTCGGCGATCTCCTCCACCGTGGTCGCATCGAAGCCCTTGGACTCGAACAGCCGCAGGGCCTCGCGCTGGATCGCGGCGCGCGTCCGCTGCTTCTTGCGTTCGCGAAGGCCTAAGGCTACCGGCTCAGACAACCGGGCTCCTCACCCCCGCTTTGACTGCCGCCCGTCCGGGCAGGAAGACCAGGGCCCCGACCATGCCTATGGCCATGATGGCGGCTGAGACGACCAGCGTGGCGTCCATGCCATGCACGAAGGCTTGGCGCACCGAGTTCTCCAAGCCGGGCGAATGGAGCCGCTGGGCCACGATGACGCCGGCAAATACGCTTTGACGGACGGCCTGCGCCGCCGCCGGCGGCAGTCCCGCCAGGTTGAGCTGCGACTGGTAGCCGGTGACCAGCACGCTGCCCAAGATCGCCGAGCCAAGCGGCGCGCCGACCTTCTGCATCGCCTGCAGCAGCGCCGACGCCACCCCGCTCCGCGCCTCGGGGACGGTGGCCATCGCCGCCGAGGCGGCGGTCGCGAAGGCAAGGCCCATGCCGAAGCCGACGACGGCCATCCAGATCGCGACGAAGGCGGGGCTGGATTCGACCGCGGTGGTCGCGCCGGCCAGGAAGCCGGCGCCGCCGATCGCAAACCCGATGCCCACCACCAGCCGCGCGCCGATCCGCGCGGCCACCCGATCGGCCGGGACCGCGCCCAGCACAAGTCCGGCGATCATCGGCAGCAGACGGACTCCCGAGGCTTCGGGATCGAGCCCCAGCACACCCTGCGAGTACTGGGGCATGGTGAAGATGATCCCGACCATGGCGATGCCTCCCATCGCGGCCAGCAGCACGCCCCAGGTGAAGCCGGGCGCAGCGAACAGGGCCAGGTCGATCAGCGGCCTTCCGCCGGGCCTGTCGGTGAGGTGCCGCTCCCACGCGAAGAAGGCGGCGATCACCGCGGCGCCCGCGGCGAGCGTGACCAGCGAGCGGGCGTCGGTCCAGCCGTTGCGCCCAAGCTCGATCAGCCCATAGGTGACAGCGGCCAGGCCGGCGCAGGCGGCCAGCATGCCGGGCGGGTCGAGCGCGGGCCGCTCGGCGGCGCGCGACTCGGGGACCAGTACGAGGACGGCGATCAAACCGGCGAGGGCGACGGGAACGTTCAACAGGAAGACCCACCCCCACCAGAAGTTGGCCAGCAGCCAGCCACCGAGGATGGGGCCGATCGGCAGGGCGAGGAAGTTGGCCGCGGCCCAGATTCCGACCGCGCGCGGGCGCTCCGCCTCTGAGAAGAGGACGGTGAAGATGGAGAGCACCATCACCACCACCGCGGCCCCGGCGACGCCGAGCAGGACGCGGCCGGCGATGAAGACGCCGGGATTGGGCGCATAGGCACAAGTCACCGAGCCGCCGGCGAAGAGCGCCAGCGCCAGCAGCATCACGCGCTTGCGCCCGAAGCGGTCGCCGAGCACCCCCGCCGGCAGCATTCCCGCCGCCAGCGTCAGGGCGTAGCCAGAAGAGAACCACTGCAGGTCGGACTCGCTGGCGTGGAGATCGAGAGCCAGCGTGGGCAGGGCCACCGCGAGCACGGTGACGTCGAGGCCGATGGCGAGAACCGAGAGGATCATGGCGGCGGCCGCCGCCCAACGCATAACCATGGCCGAGACTATATCAGAGTCCCTCTAAACTTAGAGTCTCTCCGATTATTTCGCCGGCAGTGCCTGCAGCGTGGCGACCGCTTGGTCGAGCCGCTTGCGCGGCAGCCGGCCGGAAACCACCGCCTGCCGGATCGCGTCGTAGGTCGCGTCGGCTACGTCCAGGGAGTGCGCGATCATGGCCAGGTCGCCGCCGGCCAGGAGAAACTCCACCGCGGCCTCGGGGGCGGGCGTGGTCTTCGTGATGGCACCCATCTGAAGGTCGTCGGAGACGATCGCGCCCCGGAAGCCGAGCTGGTTTCGGAGCGCGCCGAGAGCGGCCGGCGACAGGCTGGCCGCTCGCTGGGGGTCGAGGGCCGGGTAGAACAGGTGGCCGACGAGCACGAAGTCGGTCCCGGCGGCGATCGCCGCCTGAAAGGGCGGCCACTCGCGGGACTGCAGCGTGGCCAGGCTGGCATCGATCCGCGGGAGGTCGGTCTCGGAGCTGACCGTGGTGTCGCCGTGGCCCGGGAAGTGCTTGGCCGCCGAAAGCAGGTGCGCGGCATGGATCCCCCGCACGACGGGGCCGACGGCCGCCGCGACCGCGGCCGGCTCGGTTCCGTAGCAGCGGCCCCACATCACGGACTCGGGACCGCTGCAGACGTCGCTGACGGGACCCAGGTCGAGGTCGAAGCCGAGGCTGCCCAGCGCGGCGGCCATTCGCGTCGTGCCGGCCGCGTCCACCGGCATCGGCAGGCAGGGAACGGTGCTCACCGCGAGGCAGATCTGGCCGCCCTCCTGGTCGGTGGCGGCCAGCAGGCGGTGCCGGTTCGCGGCTCGGAGCTGGCCGATCAGCGCCGTCAAGGCTGGCGCCGTGGCCGCGTTCTGGTTGAGGTTGACCACCAGCAGGCCGCCGAACTGACGCTGCTTCCAGTCGCTGACCACGGCTTCGGTCAGCGGGCCCCTGAAGCCGACCATGATCACCGCGCCCACCTCCTCGTCGAGGGTGAGGCCCCCCGGCCCCAGCGCCGCGGCCGACGGCGTAACGGACGCTGAAGCCGCGGGAGCTTGGGAAGCGGGGCCAGGGCCGGCGCAGGCCGCGGCGAGCACGGCGACCAGCAGAAGGCTGCTCCGCCGCATCAGCCCAAGTTTCCGCAGAAGCCGAGGATCAGGTCGTATACCTGGCGCTGGTGGTCGGGTTGGTTCCAGAAGTAGTGGGTCCCGCCGCGGATCCAGTGCAGATCGGCCTGGGGGACAGCAGCGACCAGCGCCTGGGTGTCGGAAGGAAAGATGCCCTGGTCGGCGGTGCCCTGAATGATCAGCACCGGGACCCGGCACCGGGCCAGGTTGGACTCGGCGGCGGCTTCGGAATCGTCGAGCGACCACTGCGACAGCCAGGACCGGCAGGTCGCAAACCGCGCCAGCCCGAGGGGCGCGTAGTTGGCGGCGCGCACGTCGGGCCCCCAATAGGTGCCGGCCTCGCGGTCGGAGGGATCCAGGGACAGGTCGAGGAATCGCGGGTCCGCGGCCGTGCGGTGCACCACGAAGGGCTGGTCGTACTCCGCCAGGCGGGCGCGCGCCCAATCGCTGATGCGCCGGCTGCGCGCTTCTTGGGCGGCCCGGTAGCGGGCGACGAAGTCGCTGCTGAAGGGAGGGCCGTGCCCGGGATCGAACAGGTCAAGCTCAGGGTCGAGCGAGCGCGGGTCGCTCTCGTCCGTCACCGCCGGGTCGAGCCACGCCGTCAGCACCTGCGCCCGGCCGCGGTGGGCGTTGAGCAGCACCAGGGCATCGGCCGCAGCCTCGTGGGCCTGGTGATAGGCGGCCAGGGCGCCGCCGCCGCTGTTGCCCACCAGCACCACGCGCTCGAAGCGCTCGCGAAGCCAGGCGATCGCCGCCGAGAGGTCGGCGGCCACCCGGTCCATGAGCAGCGGCGCCTCGTTGCCGGCGTACCGGGAATCGGCACCGAAGGTGGCGAGCCCGCGCGCCGCCAGCGGGATCAGCGCGTAGTGGTGCATGAAGCTGACGGTGGGGTGCATGAGGACCAGCGCGGTCCTCGCCTCGCGCCCGGTCGGACGGTAGAGCGCCGCCTGGGCGGCGGCCCCGTCCGCCGCGGTCAGCGGAACCAGTTCGCGGACAACGCCGGCAGGAAGCTCGATCGACTGGCGGACCGGTGACAGCCCCGCCGTGCGCGGCTGGGCTGTCAGACGGCGGCCTGTCGGGCGGGCGCGACCACGCCGGCGAACAGCTCCTCAGCGTCGGTGACCGGATCCAGCGACCAGGCTTGGGGACTGAGCGCAAACTCCTGGATGCCGGCTCTGCTGAACGCGGCCAGCTTGACCCGGCACTCCTCAGGTGATCCGACGATGCACATCTCCTCGATCACCACCATCGGTACCTCCCGCTGCCACCGCCGGCTGAAAGACTCCTGCGCCTCCCGCCGGGCCAGGTCACCATCCGCTAGGCTGTGGGCGGGAATCAGGATCCCCACCTGGAACGCCGCCGGGTCCCGGCCGATCGCGGTGAGTCGGCGGTGGAGAAAGTCGACCATCTCCGCCACCTGGGCGGCGGAAACCTGGTAGGCGAGCCAGCCGTCGCCGAGCCGTGCCGCTCGCTCCAGCGCCACCTCGCTGGTGCCGCCGATCCAGATCGGCGGGCCGCCCGGCCGCGCCGGCCCGGGCTCCAGCCAGACCTGGTCGAAGCTGTAGTACGAGCCGTGGTGGGCGCTGGGCTGGTCCGACCAGCACGCCCGGAGCGCGGGGACCAGCTCCTCCACCAGCCGCCCGCGGCGGTTGAACGGTACGCCCACCGCTGCGTAATCGGCGGCGTTGATGCCGATCCCGATGCCGACCTCCAGCCTCCCGCCAGAGAGGAAGTCGACGGTCGCGAGCTGCTTGGCGAGCAGATAGGGATGGCGGGCGGGCGCCACGAGCACGCCCAGCTTGATTGGCAGCCGGCGGGTGAAGCCGGCGAAAGCGGCGGCGGTCGCCACGCCCTCGAGCAGGGGCGCGCCCGAGTAGGGCGACGCCAGGCGGTCGGCCACCCAAACCGAGTCGTAGCCGAGCTCCTCGGCTCGTTCGCCGAGGCGTCGGAACTGTTCGGGCGGCGGCATCCCCTGGGGCTTGAGCCCGCTGACGACCAGGCCGAAGCGCGGCAATTTCACGCCCGCGCGGTTTCGGCCGGGCGCCAGTCGTGCGACAGCGTCTCCCAGTCGAGTCCATGCCCGGGGCCGAGGAGCTCGGTCTGCTCGACCGGATACGGGTCCCAAGTGCACACCTCGAGCTTGTTGTGGTCCGGATCCTTGAAGTAGATCGAGACCGCCTCCACGTTGAGGTGCGAGCGGGGACCGGAGAAGGGCACGCCGAGGTCGCTCAGGTGCTGGGCGACCCGGTCGAGGACTTCGGCGCTGGCGCCGAAGGCGACGTGAGGCCAATGGCTCTGACTCGTGGGATCGGCAAACGTCTGGCCGTCGTTCGGGTAGCCGACCTGCAGCAGCACGCTGCCGACGTGCATGAACACGTGCGGCGTGCGGCCCGCCTCGCCGAAGCCGGTCGAGTAGTAGACGACGCCGCCAAGCGCTTCCTCGTAGAAGCGGACCGCGCGCTCGACGTCGTGGACCGCGAGCGCGGCGTGGTCCATGCCGGTGAGTCCGAAGCGGTTGGCCGGAACTTTGTGACGCGACCAGGCGGGCGGGTTGACGTTCTCCATGGTGCGCACCAACATGCGCGGGATGAGCCAGACCGTCAAGCCGCCGGAAACCCAGCTGCAGCTTCTGATCGACCGTGCCGAGATCGCGGAGCTCCTGGTCGAGTACGCCCGGTGCATCGACCGGCGCGATTGGGCGGGCCTTCAGAGCACGTACGCTGAGGAGGGGATCATGGACCACGGCGCGGTGGCGGTCGACCGCGCCGGAGTGCCCGAGCTGTCGGAACGGATCCTGAAGGGCGTGGCCGGCTCGCACCACCACGTCGGCAGTCCGCACATCGAGGTCGACGGAGACACCGCTCGAACTCACTCGCACTACTTCGCCACCCACATCGGGGAGGCCGGCAGCGTGATCAGGCAGGGGGGCGGCTGGTACGACTGCACCCTGCGGCGGACGGCCGAGGGCTGGCGCTTCACGCGTGTCAAGGCGACCAGCGGCTGGCGCAGCGGGCAGCCGCTGAGCCTCGACTAGGCGGGGAGGCTGGAGCGGCTGAGGCTCAAGCCATCGCCGCCCGATAAACGTCCTCGTAAGCGGCCGCCATCCGCTGCGGGCTGAAGCGCTCCCGGGCACGGTCGTGGCAGCGCCGGCGATCGAGCTGGTCGAGGCGCTGGACGCCGGCCACCAAGCCGTCGACGTCGTCGCCGAAGATCCCGGTCACGCCCGCTTCGACGAGCTCCAGCGCCGCACCCCTCGGCGTCACGATGACAGGCGTCCCGCTCGCCATCGCCTCGACCATTGCGAGGCCGAACGGCTCCGACCACGCGATCGGGAAGATCATGCCGGCAGCGCCGGCGAGCAGCCGCGCCTTGTCGCCGCCCGCGACGTTCTCCACCCACTCGACGCCGTCGCCCAGGTGCGGCTTGATCTCGTCCTCGAAGTACTCGCGCGCATCCTCGGCGACCTTGCCCGCGAGCACGAGCCGGCGGCCCGAGCGCCGGGCGACCTCGATCGCGACGTGCTGCCCCTTCTCGGGTGTGATTCGCGCTAGCTCGAGGAGGTAGTCGTCGGCGTCCTCGCGGAACGTGAGCTCCTCGAGGTCGACGGCGTTGGGGACGACACCGGCCCAGCGGACCCCCTTCACCAGCCGCGCCTGAGAATGGCTCAGGGCGACCAGCGCGACCCGCTCGTCGACCGAGCCGAGGAAGGCGGCGTCCGCGTCGTCGAGGTCCCCGTGCAGCGTGGCCACCACGGCGGCGGGGAGGTCGAGCAGGGACGCCACCGCCAGGCCGAGGTAGCCGCTGTGGTCGTGGACGACGTCGAACCGCGCCCGCTGGATCAGGTCGTAGGCGCGCCACACATAGGCCGCCTCGCGCGCGAGGTGGTCGCGGGAGCCAAGGTCCTCGGTCCACTCATCCGGGCTCAGGGCGACCATCTCGAAGTCGTCGCCTCCTCCCTCCCGTCCGAGCACCGTGACCTCGTTCCCGGCCTCGGCCAGCTGGTGCGCGAGCAGGTAGATGACGAGCTCGATGCCGCCATAACCCTCAGGAGGGACCGGGTACCACGGTGGCGCCACGAGCGCGATCCGCAGCCGCTCGCCGTGATGCTCCATCACCCTCGCTTATACGGCGGGTACTGCCCGCTTTTGCATCCAATGCCAAACTATCGACGGGGCATGCGGTTGATGCGCTGGGGGACGGTTTCGCTGCCAGGTGGCCGTCGGCTCGGCTATGCCGAGTGTGGAGATCTCGAAGGCCATCCGGTTCTCTACCTCCACGGCGTCCCCGGCACTCGCATCGCGCGCGTTGGCAGCGCCGCCGAGTATCGCAAGCGCGGCCTGCGCCTGGTCACGGTCGACCGGCCTGGATGCGGGGTCTCCACGCTCGGGGCCCCCCGCCGGCTGCTCGACTGGCCCGAAGACGTGGCGGCGCTGATGGGAGCGCTCGGGATCTCGCGCTTCTCGATCCTGGCCCAGTCGGGCGGGGCGCCGTTCGCGCTCGCCTGCGCCTACCGGATGCCCGACCGGATCACGTCGCTCGTCATCTCCAGCGGCGCCGGCCCGCTCTATCTGCCCGGCGCCCGCCGAGGCATGAAGCCGCTCAACCGGCTGGCGCTGCGCCTATTGGGCGCCCGCCGGCTCTCGTTCGCGGTCTGGGCGGCCCTTCGGGGCGCCTTTGCCGTCGCCCCCGACCTCGTCATCGATTACGTCCTCTGCCTTGGCAGTCCCCCGGCGGACGCGGTCCTGCTCGCGCGGCCAGACATCAAGCGGCTGTCCCGAAGGATGCTGCGCCTCGCGATCCGGAACGGGATCTCGGGCGTGGTCGAGGAGATGCGGGTCGTGGCCGGCCCCTGGGGCTTCGACCCGGAGCAGGTTCCGATCCGGGCCCGCTTCTGGCATGGCGACCAGGACAACACGGTACCGGTCGCGCACGCCGCCTACCTGGCCTCCGCCATTCGCGGCAGCTCGCTGATCGTGTGCCCAGGGGAGGGCCACATGGTGATGTGGCGGCACCTGGACGAGATGCTGGACGCGCTGGCGGCCGACGCCTATGCCGAGCGCCTGGAGACAACCGCCTAAGGCTATGGACCGGCTCAACGCGAGCGAGCTGCTGGACCGCAACCTGGACGCCGGGCACGGCGACCGGGTGGCGACCCGCTGCAGCGACGAGGCCCGGACCTACGCCGAGCTGCATGACCGAGCGGGGCGGATCGCGGCCGCCCTGACCGAGCTCGGCGTGCACCGCGAGCAGCGCGTCCTCATGGTGATGGACGACTCGGTCGACTGGCCGGCCATCTTTCTCGGCGCCATCCGCGGCGGCGCGGTGCCGGTGCCGGTCAACCCCCTGCTCCAGGCGGCCGCCGACTATGCGTACTTCGTCGAGGACGCGCTGGCGCGCGCGGTCGTGACCGATGCTCCGCGGCTCGCGCTGGTGCTGGAGGCACTGGAGCGCGTCCATGAGCGCCCCGCGGTGATCCTGGCCGGTCCGGGCGACGCCCCCGACGGGGTGCACCGCCTCGACGCGCTGATGGCGGCCGCAACGCCGCTGAGCCGTCCCGCCCCGACCCGGCGCGATGACATGGCCTTCTGGCTCTACAGCTCGGGCTCGACCGGCAACCCGAAGGCGGTGGTCCACCTCCAGCACGACCTCGACTACACCGCGGCCACCTACGGCCGCGAGGTCCTCGGGTTCTCGGATCAGGACCTCGCGCTTTCGACCACCAAGCTCTTCCACGCCTATGGCCTGGGCAACAGCCTCACGTTCCCCTTCTCGGTCGGCGCCAGCTCGGTCGTGCTCGCGGGCCGCGCCACGCCGGAGGCGCTGCTGAGCGCCGTCGAGCGCTACCGTCCCAGCCTCTTCTTCTCGGTCCCGACGATCTACAACGCCGTGCTCAACTGGGCGCCGCCGCGCGACTTCGACCTCGGCTCGATCCGCCTTTGCATCTCAGCCGCCGAGCAGCTGCCGGCCGAGCTCTGGCAGCGCTGGAAGGACCGCTTCGGCCTCGTCATCCTGGACGGCATCGGGTCCACCGAGATGCTGCACATCTACATCTCGAACCGTCCCGACGCCGTCCGGCCAGGCTCAAGCGGCCTGGTGGTGCCCGGCTACGAGACGCAGGTGCTCGATCCCGAGGGCCGGCCGGCTCCAGCTGGTGAGGCTGGCGACCTCCTGGTCAAGGGCGACAGCGCGCTGGCGCTCTACTGGGGCCAGCACGATAAGAGCAAGAACACCATTCGCGGCCACTGGTTCTTCAGCGGCGACCGCTACCGGATCGACACCGACGGCTTCCACTGGTACGAGGGCCGGTCGGACGACATGATCAAGGTCGGCGGCCTCTGGGTCTCGCCGGTCGAGATCGAGGGCGTGTTGATCGAGCACCCGGGCGTGTTGGAGAGCGCCGTGGTCGGTGTCCGGATCGACGGCCTGACCAAGATCAAGGCCTTTGTGATCCCGCGTCAGACGGACGCCGATGACGCGCTCGCCGAGGAGCTGCGCCAGTGGTGCAAGTCGCGCCTGCAGCGCTACAAGTACCCGCAGGTGATCGAGTTCGTTCCCGAGCTGCCCAAAACCGTCACCGGCAAGGTGCAGCGCTTCAAATTGCGCGACGCTCCCAGCTAACCTCTTAGTGACGTGATTCGCTGGCCGTTCTTCGACCCGGGGCCGATGCGCGAGCTGCTCGACGCTATGAGCCAGGACCCACGCCGCTACGTCCACAGCGAGCGCGGTGTCCCGATGCCGGTCAACGTCTACCAGGAGCCCGACGCCCTGGTCATCGAGGCGCTGATTCCGGGCGCCGGCCCCGAGGACGTGGAGATCCACTCGGGCGAGGGCATGCTCACCATCCGTGCCACCAGCCAGATCGCCGACCGCGAGTACATGCACCAGGAGATCCGGCCCACGCAGTGGCACCGCCAGCTGGCGCTGCCCGCCGACCTCAAGTTCGACGAGGCTCAGGCCAGCTCCGAGAACGGGGTCCTGGTGATCCGGATTCCAAAGCCGCAGCCGCGCCAGCCGGAGAAGATCCGCATCCAGGTCACGCGCAAGGACGAGCCGGCGGCCGGGCCCACCATCGAGGCCAAGCCCGGCTCGTTCAAAGAGGTCAAGCCCAAGGGCGGCCGGCGAAAACCGGCGGACGCCTAGTGTCCTGGAACCGAAGTTCGCAGGCAAAAGCGGCGAACACTGTCGAGAATCTGGTCCGCGGTCTTGACCCAGGCGAATGGCTTGGGGTTTTCGTTGTAGATCGTGAGGTAGAGGCGGATGGCGTCCTCCAACTCCCG
>DASUWN010000059.1:0-8506 GCA_036378395.1 Candidatus Dormiibacterota bacterium
GGTCACCGGCGAGCCGTCCGACCACCGCGCCTGCGGCCGCAGCCGCACGTCGACCGTCATCGTCGAGCCACTGACCTTGACCGCCGGCCGCTCCGCCAGCCCCGGGTACACCACCAGTCCCGGCCCCACGCTCCATAGGGGCGCGAAGAGCAGGTTCGCAGCGCGCAGCGAGGTCTCCGTGGTGGCGGTCAGTGGGTCGAGGTCGGACGGCGCCTCCCAATCGGCGACCACCAGCGTGCCGCCCCGCACCGCAGGCGCCAGCGGCTGATAAGGCGGAATCGCCGAGCGCGCCGGCGTGGGCGCGTTGGAGCAGGCGAAAACCAGCGCCAGCACCGCCAGCTGGGCCATGGCCGCGGCCCGGGGGAGGTTCAGAACCCCAAGAGTAGAATTCGGGCCACGATGGCGGAGGTAAACGGGAAGGGCGGGACCGGAGTGCAAAAGGGGAGCTTCAAGGTCAAGTCCGGCCTGGCCGAGATGCTCAAGGGCGGCGTCATCATGGACGTCGTCACGCCGGACCAGGCCAAGATCGCCGAGGAGGCGGGAGCCTGCGCGGTGATGGCCTTGGAGCGGGTGCCGGCCGACATCCGCGCCGACGGCGGCGTGGCCCGGATGTCCGACCCGGCCCTGGTCCGCGCGATCAAGGAGGCGGTGACCATCCCGGTCATGGCCAAGTGCCGGATCGGGCACTTCGTCGAGGCCCAGATCCTCCAGGCGCTCGAGATCGACTACATCGACGAGTCGGAGGTCCTGACCCCGGCTGACGAGGAGAACCACATCGACAAGTGGCAGTTCACCGTGCCCTTCGTGTGCGGCTGCCGGGACCTCGGCGAGGCGCTGCGCCGCATCGCCGAAGGCGCGGCCATGATCCGGACCAAGGGCGAGGCCGGAACCGGCAACGTGGTCGAGGCCGTGCGTCACATGCGCGCGGTCAACAACGGCATCCGCAGGCTCCACGGCATGTCGTACGCGGAGCTGGTGCACGAGGCCAAGCTGCTGGGCGCGCCAGTCGACCTGCTCGCCGAGTGCCAGCGCCTCGGCCGGCTGCCGGTCGTCAACTTCTCGGCCGGCGGCATCTCGACTCCGGCCGACGCCGCGCTGATGATGCAACTGGGCGTCGACGGCAACTTCGTCGGCTCCGGGATCTTCAAGTCCGAGGACCCGCTCAAGATGGCCAAGGCGATCGTCACCGCCACCACCTACCACGACCAGCCGGAAGTGCTCGCCGAGGTCTCGGCCGGACTCGGGCAGCCGATGCGTGGAATCGAGATCCAGAGCATCGCCAAGGAGGAGCTCCTCGCCGGTCGCGGCTGGTAGCCGCATGCCCACCATCGGTGTTCTCGCACTGCAGGGGGCCTTCCGAGAGCACGTGCGAGCGCTCGAGGCTGCCGGCGCCGAGACTCGGCTGGTCCGCTTGGCGGCCGAGCTGGAGGGCCTCGACGGCCTGGTCATCCCCGGCGGCGAGAGCACGACGATGAGCATCCTGCTCGACCGGATGGGTCTCTGGGAACCGCTGCGCGAGGCGCTGGAGCAGGGCCTCCCCACGCTCGCCACCTGCGCCGGGATGATCCTCCTGGCTCGCCAGATCGACGGCGGGGCCGGCGGCCAGCGGGGCTACGGGATGCTCGACATCGCCGTCCTCCGCAACGGCTACGGGCGGCAGGTCGACAGCTTCGAGGCGCCGGTCGACGTGCGCGGCGTGGGCGAGTTCCCCGGCGTCTTCATCCGCGCCCCGCTGATCGAGGATGTGGGGTCGGCCGAGGTCTATGCGAGCCACGATGGCAAGCCGGTCGGCGTCCGTCAGGGACGGCTGACCGCGCTCTGCTTCCACCCCGAATTGAGCGGTGATCCGCGCCTGCACCGCGAGTTCGTCGAATCCCTGGCGCCGGCGGCGGCGCCGTGAAGGTCCGCACGGCGCATCTGCTCGACCTCGGCCGCGTAGAGGCGATCCATCGCGAATCAGGAACCCTGCTCAGCGCCCAGCCGCCGTCGGTCCGGCTCTGGTCGCTGGTCTCGCACACGCTCTCGGCCCTGCTGCCGCTGTCCCAGGAGACGCTGCTCTACGTAGCGGAGGAGCGCGGCAAGATCGTCGGCTTCGTTCAGGCCTCGAGCTCAGGTTCGACCGTCGACCTGAGCGCCGGCACCAAGTCGCTGCAGGTCCTCAACCTCTGTGTCGCTGAGGGCCACAACCCGGACGAAGTGATCCCCGAGCTGGTCGAGCATCTCGCCAACCGGGCGCTCCAGCGCGGCGTCGTCCGCCTGCTGGTGCGAGCACCGCTCGACGACCCGGTGACGCCCATCATCCGGCTCCAGGGCTTCCGCCAGTACGCGACCGAGAACGTCCTCTTCGCGGAGTCGCCGGAGTACCGCCACGTGGTGCCGGCAGGGCTCCGCGCGGGTAAGAGCAAGGACAGCCGGATGCTCTATCACCTCTACCGCAAGGTCACGCCGCAGGGCGTGTCACAGGTCGAGGCGCCCACCTACAAGGACTGGAAGACGCTGCGCGACGAGCCGGGCGGCCAGCAGTTCGTGGTCGACCGGGTCGAGCTGGTGGCCTGGTCGCGGGTGCAGCACAGCTCCGAGCCCACACGTCCCCATACGCTGGGCTTCATGGTCTTGCCTGAGTTGGGGCTGGCCGACGACGTGGCCGACCACGCGCTGTCGCAGGCCGGTGGGGGGCCGGCCTGGAGCAGCCTCCGTCACTATGATTCGCACATGATCGACGCCCTTCGAGGGCGCGGTTTCACAAACCTCCTGACGCAGGCGCTGCTGGTCAAGGAGCTCGCCTTGCGCGAGCCGGTGAGGGAGAAGGGGCTGGTTCCCTCTTACGGGTAAGAACCGTCTGTGAGTGAGCGCCTGAACCGTGTCTGAACTCGCGGTGCAGCCCTGGCCGGCCGAGCTCGAGCTACTCGCCCGCTGCCTGCCGCCCCACCTCTACCGCGCCCTCCACGAGCGCACCGGGCCCCAAGAGCTCCTCGAGGTTGTGCTCGACCTCGGCCGCGAGCCTGAGGCGCGGGTGCCGGGTCGGGAGGTGCTGCTCAGCGACCTGCCGACCACGGATGCCGATCTCGAGTACGTGGCCGAGCGGGTGGGCGAGTTCGGCGACGACAACCGCGCCGGCATCGAGCGGACGCTGCACCGCGTCTCGGCGATCCGCAACCGGCAGGGGCGCATCGTCGGCCTCACCTGCCGCGTGGGCCGCGCCGTCAGCGGCACCGCCGAGATCATCCGCGACATCGTCACCAGCGGGCAGTCGATCCTGCTCCTGGGCCGCCCGGGGGTGGGCAAGACCACGATCCTCCGCGAGTGCGCGCGAATCCTCGCCGACGAGCTGCGCAAGCGCGTCGTCATCGTCGACACCTCCAACGAGATCGGCGGTGACGGCGACATTCCCCACCCGGGTATCGGAAGGGCCCGCCGGATGCAGGTGGCGACGCCGGCCCTCCAGCACGCGGTGATGATCGAGGCGGTCGAGAACCACATGCCCGAGGTGATCGTGATCGACGAGATCGGGACCGAGCTGGAGGCGGTGGCCGCTCGCACAATCGCCGAGCGCGGCGTCCAGCTGATCGCGACCGCCCACGGCCAGACGCTCGAGAACCTGCTCGTCAACCCGACCCTGAACGACCTGCTGGGTGGCATCCAGTCGGTCACGCTGTCCGACGAGGAGGCGCGCCGCCGGGGCACCCAGAAGTCGGTCCTCGAGCGGAAGGCGCCGCCGACCTTCGACGTGCTGATCGAGATCCAGGACCGCGACCGGATGGCGATCCACCAGCCGCTGGCCGACGTCGTCGACCAGGCCCTGCGCGGACCGATGCCGACGCCGCGGCTGCGGGTCCGCACCAAGGAAGGCCGGATCATCTCCAACGTCGGGGAGGAGGCCGGTGAGCTCTCGGCGCCGGTCCAGCTGACTCCCGCCCAGAAGCCGCGAACGATCTTTCCCTACGGCGTCAGCCGCAACTACCTGGACCAGGCGATCCGCGACCTCGAGCTCCCGGTCCGCGTGGTCAACAACACTGAGGGCGCGGACATGGTGGTGACGCTCAAGAACTACTACCGGCGGCGCCCCGACAGCATCCGCCAGGCGGAGGCGGGCGGGGTGCCCATCCACATCCTGAAAAGCAACACCGTGACCCAGGTCAAAGAGGTCCTGGCGCGGGTCTACGGCGCCGACCGCCAGGACCAGGCGACCACGCGGGCGCTGCAGGAGGCGATGGAGGCGATCCGGCGTGTCAAGGCGACGCTGCGGCCGGCGGAGGTCGGCCCCCAGAACGCCTACGTTCGGCGGCTCCAGCACCAGCTCGTCGCCGAGAACGACCTGGTCGCGCGCAGCACCGGGAAGGAGCCTCAGCGGCGGCTGAAGATCTTTCCTTCCCCTGACCTGATGGACTGATGGGCCTCTTCCTGACCTTCGAAGGGCCCGAGGGCTCGGGCAAGACCACCCAGGCGCGCCGCCTGTGGGAATCGCTCGGGGCCGCCAGCGCCATCCTTCACCGCGAGCCGGGCGGAACCGCGCTCGGCGAGGCGATCCGCAACCAGCTCCTGCACAGTGGCCCGATGGCGCCCGCCGCCGAGATGTACCTCTTCATGGCCGCGCGGGCCGAGCTGCTGCACGACGTCGTCGAACCGGCGCTGGCGACGGGCCGGACCGTGATCCTCGATCGCTACCACGACTCCACGCTCGCCTATCAGGGCGGCGGGCGGGGCCTCGATCCGGGCTGGCCGGCCTGGTTTCGCAAGCCCGACCGAACCTACCTGCTGCGGGTCCCGCCGGAGGTGGGACTGCGCCGCTCCGGTGAGCGCTCCGAGCTCGACCGGCTGGAGTCGGAGCCGCTCGCCTTCCATCGCGCGGTGGCGGAGGCCTACGATCGCCTGGCCGCCGCCGAACCCGAGCGGTTCCTGGTCCTGGACGGCGCGACCGACTCCGACCGGCTCCATGAGGGCATCCTGGAGGACGTCCGGAAGTTGCAGAAGAGGTTGGCAGCATCAAACTCGTAGTCGCCTTCGTACAGGGGGAGGACGCTGGCCAGACCATCCAGGCGCTGGCCGGAGCCGGAATCAGCGTCACCCGGCTCAACTCGGTCGGCGGCTTCCTGCAGCAGGGCAACGCGACGCTGCTGAGCGCGGTCGATGAAGAGCGCGTCGAGCAGGTGCTCCAGATCATCCGCGACAACTGCCGCGAGCGCAGCCGCTTCCTGACTCCGATGCCGCCGATGGTGGAGCCGGGCGAGCTGCTGATGCCGTATCCGGTCGAGGTCCAGGTGGGCGGGGCGACGGTGATCGTGCTCAGCGTGGAGTCGTTCGAAAAGCTCTAGCCGATTCCGCTCGCAGTAACCTCGCGCCCGTGATCTCGGCCCGCGGCCTCCAGAAGGCGTTCGGCTCCGTGCAGGCGGTCCGGGGCATCGACCTCGAGGTACATCCTGGCCAGCTGCTGGTGCTGCTGGGCCAGAACGGCGCCGGCAAGTCGACCACGCTCCGGATGCTGGGCGGGGTCCTGCGGCCCGACGCGGGCGAGATCCGGTTCGGCGACCTCCGCCTGCCAGACGGAATCGACGAGGTCCGCCGGCGTTTGGGCGTGGTCCCCGACCAGGCGCGCCTCTACGGCCGCAATACGCCTTTCGAGTACCTCGACCACTTCGGCCACCTCTACGGTGTCGACCCCGGGCGCCGTCGGCGCCGAATTCGGGAGCTGCTCGAGCGCTTCGAGCTCGCCGCCCAGCAGGACCAGCCGATGTGGACCTACTCGCGCGGCATGGCGCAGAAGGTGGCGCTGATCCGGGCCACGCTCCACGACCCGGACTGGATCTTCTGCGACGAGCCGACCTCGGGCCTGGACCCGGTCGCCGCCGCGGACATGCGCGCCTTCCTTGACGAGCAGCGAAGCCGCGGGGCGGCGCTGATCGTGACCACCCACATTCTCGGCGAGGCCGAGCTGATGGCCGACTCGGTCGCGATCATGCGTCGGGGCCGGATAGTGGCGCGGGGCACGCTGGACGAGCTGCGCCGCAAGAGCGCTGCGGGCCGGCGATGGCGCGCGCATCTGGGTGCGCCCCTGCTCCAGCCGCGCGCGATCGTGCGCTGGCTGGAGCAGCACGCCAGCGAGGTGGTGCTGGAAGGGCGCGCGCTCGCCTTCACGCTGCCCTGGGATTGGGACGAAGCACGGGCGGCCGGGCTCGCCGCCACACTCCAGACGCGGCTGGCGGCCGCCGGCGCGCCCTACTTCCGGCTCGACGAGGAGGCGGCGACCCTGGAGCGGATCTACCTGCGGGCGATGGCCGGCGACGCGCCGGTCGCCGCTGAGCCGGAGGCCGCCGAGAAGCCCGAGCCCGCTCCCTCGGGGATCCCGGTCCGCCGCGTGCTGACCTCGCTCCGCCGCCAGCCGGGGCTACTCAAGCAGCTGCTGCCCTTCTATGTCAGCTCCTGGTGGCGGCGCGGCGACCTCTCCTGGGTGATGTGGCTGAACGGTTTCGTTCTGCTCCTGATCGCGGGCGCCTCGCTCTTCGGCTCCCTGCCGGCCGGCGCCAGCATCGCCGGCATCGGTCGCGGTCGCCTCGGCGCCGGCCTGCTGCTGCCGCTCTTCTTCATGTCCTTCGCGCTCCTGGAGTCGATCAAGACCTCGATCGGCATCTGGTGGGAGAAAGCCCAGGGGTCGCTCGAGGTCCTGCTCTACACGCCGCTGGAGGACGCCGACCTGCTCTGGATGGAGGTGGTGCCGGGGGCCGCCGTGTCCGCGGTCTGGATCGCGGGCTGGATGGGAGCCGGGCTGGCGCTGCTGACCTGGTTCGGGCGGCCGGCGCCGTGGGCCCTGCTGCCGGTGTTCGTGCTGGTCGCGACCGCGACCGCCTACTGGGCGGCGATGGGCCGGATGCTCGGCTTCCTGCTCTTTCCGCGCGAGGGGGCCGCGGGCGGCGCCTGGTCCTTCCTGCTCTCGCCGGTCTCGGCGGCCGTCGCCGACCTGCCGCTGGGACTGTTCGTGATCGGGTCGCCCCTGGCGCCTTACTCGCTCCTGCTCCCGGCCGCCGCGTGCCTGGTGCTCACCTTTCTCTGCGCCAGCAGCTTCGACCGCGAGCGGCTGCTCGAGACCGGGATCACGCCTCGCGTCCGCGGCCGTGGGGACCGGTTGGCGGCCCTGCGCCGGCGGTGGCAGCCGGTGCTGGGCGTGCTGGTCGCGACCGCCTTGCTGGCCATCGCGGGAGCGGCGATCTCCTCGGTGCTGGGGGCCCATTCTTGGCCGGGGGTGGCGGCGGCGCTGGACGGGCACCGACTGGCGGCGCCGCCGTCCCACACCGGTGCGCCGCTGCTCTCATTTCGGGTCGCGAGCGGGGTCGCGGTGGCGGCCGCGGTGCTGGCCGGCATCACGGGAGCGCTCGTGCTCGCGCTGGCGTTGCTGGCGCTGACCTTCGCCGCCTTTTTCCTGCTGGGGCTCCCCGAGCTGCTCCTGATGGCGGCGGCGGCGGCGCTGTGGGGCATGCAGGCCGGGTTCGGGCCCGATGCCCCGGTGGCGGGCTGGCTCGAGATCGGCGGCGCCGCGGTGGTGCTGGCCCTGGCCCTCAACACCGGCGCCGCCCTTCCGATCTACAGCGCGCTCGCGTTTGGCGCCGGCCGCCGGCTGGACCGGCTGCGCAGCGCCTGGCGCGAGTACTTTGCGCTCTACAGGCTGCTGGTCGTGCCCGCCTGCGGCCTCTTCGGCCTCGCCGTCTTCCTTCTCCTCGCCCTCGGCTGACGGGGCGGCGCCTCGGCGGCGGGGAGCAGCATCCACTCGCCCCGCTCGAGCAGCAGCTCGGTGTTCACGTCGGGCAGCTCGGGCGCGCCCTGCCGGCGGAGCCGGTTCCAGAGCTCCCGGTCCTCGGGCGCCAGGAAGGTCAGCGCACGGCCGGTCGCGCCGTTGCGCGCCGTGCGGCCGATCCGGTGCGTGAGCCACTGCGGCGTGTCCGGGAGGTCGAAGTTGACGACCAGCCCGACGTGGCTGATGTCGAGGCCGCGGGCGGCGACGTTGGTCGCCACCAGCACGTCGCTGCGGCCGTTCCGGAAGGCGTCCATGGCGCGGTCGCGGGCCGGCTGCGACAGGTTGCCCTGCAGCGCCATCGCGCGGTGGCCGCGGCGCTGGAGCTCGCGGCTGAGCTTGGCGACGCCGTGCTTGGTGCGTCCGAAGGCGATCGCGGTGCCGCCGTGGATATGGAGCAGCCGGCTCAGCACGTCCAGCTTCTGGTCGCGAGCGACCCGGAGCAGACCGTGCTCGAGGGTCGACTCCTCGGGCGGCTCGACCCGAATCCGCTCCGGATCCTGCATGTGCTTGTCGATCATCCGGCGCACCCACTCCGGCATCGTCGCCGAGGCCAGGACCAGCTGCGGCTGCCAGGTCTGGCCGAGGATCCGCTCGACGTCGGGGGCGAAGCCCTGGTCGAGCATCTCGTCGGCCTCATCCAGCACCACGTGCTCGAGGCGGCTGAGCGACATCAGGCGCCGCTCGACCATGTCCAGGATCCGGCCGGGGGTCCCGATCACGATC
>DASUWN010000060.1:0-9620 GCA_036378395.1 Candidatus Dormiibacterota bacterium
AGAGAGCGCGGCCTGGGCGATCACGCCGATGGCGAGCACGCTCCAGCGGTAGCGCGAGGGAGCCACGGCACGAACTCTAGGAGCGCGGCCGGAAGGCCGGCGTCGGGATTCGGTGATCCTGGTGCCCGAGGCGCCAGTCGATTGCGAGCAGCGCAGGCGAGCGCAGCACATGCTGCGTGAGCCGAGCCGCGCAGCAATCGGCGGAGAGTCGGGCGCCAGGGCGCCGAAGACCACGCCAGGCTTTTCGGTTGCGCTCCTAGAATCGGGGCACCGATGGCAGTCGCGGAGGGGGCGCGGACGGTCAATCTCGACGACAAGTACGTCGTCGAGGAAGGGACCGTGTTCATGACCTGCGTCCAGGCGCTGGTCCGGCTCCCGATCGAGCAGGCCCACCGCGACCGCGCCGCCGGCCTCCGGACCGGCACCCTGGTCAGCGGCTATCCCGGCTCCCCGCTCGGCGGCTACGACCTCGAGCTCCAGCGCGCCCGCCGCCACCTCGAGCCGCTCGACGTCAAGCTGGTGCCCGGCGTCAACGAGGAGCTGGCCGCGGCCAACGTCTGGGGCAGCCAGATGATCGACCTTTTCGGCCACTCGCACTTCGACGGCGTGACCGGCATCTGGTATGGCAAGTCGCCCGGCGTCGATCGCTGCCTGGACGTGTTCCGGCACGGCAACTTCGCGGGCGGGCCGGCCAACTCGGGGCTGCTGGCGCTGGCCGCCGACGATCCCCAGGCGAAGAGCTCGACGCTGCCCAACTACAGCGAGTGGGACTTCGTCGCCTGCGCCATGCCGGTGCTGTTTCCATCCACCGTCGGCGAGTTCCTCACGCTCGGCCTGCACGGGATCGCGCTTTCCCGGCTGACAGGACTCTGGCCGGCACTCAAATGCGTCACCAACCTCTGCGACGGCGGCGCCACGGTCCGCGTCGCCCGCGACCTGCCCGCGGTGGTCGTGCCTGACCTCGGCGACTTCAAGAAGCCGCAGGACTTCATCCTGCTGGCGCCGCGCTCGCTCGATCTCGAGCGCCACATCTTCGAAGAACGCCTGCCGGCAGCCCTCGCCTACGCGCGCGCCAACCGCCTCAACGCGATCACGCAGCGCAGCCGCGAGGACCGGCTCGGCATCGTCGCCGCCGGCAAGACCTACACCGATCTCCGCCAGGCGCTGTTCGACCTCGGGCTGAGCGACGCCCGGCTGGCAGAGCTCGGCATCCGGCTGCTCAAGCTGGGCATGGTCTACCCGCTCGACGGCAAGCTCGTGCGCGACTTCGCCGAGGGGCTGGAAGAGATTGTCGTGGTCGAGGAGAAGCGCGACCTGATCGAATCGCAGCTGCGGGGTGCGCTCTACTCGGGGCCGCACCGGCCCCCGGTCTACGGGAAGCACGACGAGCGCGGCCAGGCGCTCTTCCCCTTCTACGGCGAGCTCGACGCCGACCTGGTCGCCGAGCGCCTGGGTCCGCGCCTGCTGCGGTTGGACCACATGCCAGAACAGCTGACGCGGCGCCTGAAGGAGATCGAGGAGATCCGCGCGCGTCAGTATTCAGCCTTCGCCAAGCGGGTTCCCAACTACTGCTCGGGTTGCCCCCACAGCCGGTCGACGGTCGCCGTGGAGGGCGAGGTGATCGGCGGCGGCATCGGCTGCCACGGCATGGGCGCGCTGATGACGCAGGAGGAGCGCGGCCTCGCCTACGCCACCCCGATGGGGGCCGAGGGGTCGCCGTGGATCGGGGCGTCGCCGTTCGTCGACGCCGAGCACATGGTCCAGAACGTGGGCGACGGGACGTTCTTCCACTCGGCCTCGCAGTCGCTTCGCGCCTGCGTCGCGGCCGGCGTCAACATCACCTACAAGCTCCTCTACAACCGCCACGTCTCGATGACCGGCGGCCAGCATCCCGAGGGCGAGACCGACGTCGTCACGTTGACGCGCTATCTGCAGGCGGAGGGCGTGCAGCGAACGATCGTGGTCAGCGAGTACCCCAGCACCTTCGAGGGCGCCGAGCTGGCGACCAACGCGCGGGTCTACGACCGCGACCGCTACGAGGACGCGGTCCGCGAGCTGAGCGCGACCAAGGGGGTCACCGTTCTCCTCTTCGACCAGCAGTGCGCGGCCGAGAAGCGGCGCGCGCGCAAGCGGGGCAATCTGCCCGAGCCCGAGAAGTTCGTCCTCATCAACGAGGACGTGTGCGAGGGCTGCGGCGACTGCGGCGACGTCTCCAACTGCATGTCGGTGCAGCCGGTGGAGACGGAGTTCGGCCGCAAGACGCAGATCCACCAGGCCTCCTGCAACAAGGACTACTCGTGCACCCGCGGCGACTGCCCGTCGTTCCTGACCGTCTACTCGCATCAGGGGCTCGTACGGCGCCCGGTCCCCGACCTGGCGGCGGAGGACCTATCCGAGCCGTCGCAGCGGGTCGGCGCCCGCCACGGCTATCGCGTCTACATGCCCGGGATCGGCGGCACCGGGGTGGTCACCACCAACCAGGTCCTGGCCTACGCGGCCATGATCGAGGGCAAACAGGTCCACGTGCTCGACCAGACCGGGCTCGCCCAGAAGGGCGGCGCGGTGCTCTCCTCGCTGACCGTCTACGAGGGCGACGAGAAGCCGCACCTCTCCAACAAGGTCGGGATCGGGCGCGCCGACCTGATGCTCGGTCTCGACTCGCTGGGCGTCGTCAACCCGGTCAACGCCGACCGAATGTCGCCCTCGCGCACGGTGGTCGTCGCCGATGCCACGGTGCAGCCGACGGCCGAGGCGATCCGCCACGTGCGTTTCCTGATGCCCGGCAAGAGCGCCCTCCAGCGCGAGATCGATCGCTACAGCCGCAGCGAGGACAACGTGTGGGTCGAGGCGGGCCGCGTTTCTGAGGCGCTGTTCGGCGACCAGGCGCTGACCAACACCTTCATGCTCGGAACCGCCTATCAGGCGGGGCTCCTGCCGGTCGGCGCCAGCGCCATCGAGCAGGCGATCCGGCTCAACGGCGTCGCTGTGGAGCGCAACCTGCAGGCCTTCCGGTACGGCCGGCTGCACCACCTCGATCCCGAGCGCGTGGAGCGCGTTCGGGAGCAGCCGCAGGCCCCCGACGCCGTCCTCGCGCCGCGCACTTCAGCCCTGCTGGCGGCTTGCGGCGGGATGGCGGCCGAGACCCGGCGCATGCTGCGGGTCCGGGTCGCCGAGCTCGAGCGGTACCAGGACCTCGCCTATGCCCGCCGCTACGTCGAGGGCGTGCTCGAGGTCTGGAAGGCCGAGCAGTCGGCCGTTCCCGGCTCCGAGGAGCTGACCCACGCCGCCGCTCGCTACCTGTACAAGCTGATGGCCTACAAGGACGAGTACGAGGTGGCGCGCCTGCTGCTCAGGGGCGAGTGGGCGCGGCGGGTGCGCGAGACTTTCGTCGATCCCAAGGTCAAGTTCAACCTGCACCCGCCGTTCCTGCGCGAGCGCGGTCTTCGCAACAAGCTGGAGCTGGGCGGATGGTTCCGGCCCTTCCTGGCGGCGCTGATCCCGATGCGGCGGCTGCGCGGAACGGCGTTCGATCCCTTCGGCCGGTCCGAGGTGCGGCGGGTGGAGCGGGAGCTGGTCGGCTGGTACCGGGAACTGCTGCGGGAGCTGGCCGCCGGGCTGACGCCTGAGAACCACCGGCTGGCGGTCCAGATCGCCAGCGCGCCCGACCGCGTCCGCGGCTACGAGAGCATCAAGCTGGCCAACGTGGTCGTGACGCGCGAGTTCGTGGCCAAGCGGTTGGAGGAGTTCCACGCTTCCTCAGCTCCCGCGCCTGCGTCCACAGCTACGCCAGCTTGAGCACGGCAGCCAGCCCACGCTCCTCACCCGGCTTGACCATCGGCAGCAGCAGCACCGTCATCCCGACCAGCACGGCGCCGCCGTCGGCCAGGTGATTGTCGCCGACCATCAGCACCCGCTCAGGTTCGGCCCCGAGCCGCTCGGCGGCTAACCGGAACAGCTGCTGGTCGGGCTTCTCGAGCGCGTGCTCGTACGAGTGCGTGTAGCTGTCCACGTAATCGGCGAGCCGGTGGCGTGCGAACACCGGCCGCAGGGGTGAGGCGATGTTGCTGATCACGCCCACGCGCGCCCCCCGCTGGCGCAGCTCTCGCAGCACCGGCTCCGTGTCCGGGTAGGGCGTCCAGTGCAGCGGCAGCAGCACGCGCTCGTAGAGCAGCGCCGCCATTCCCGGGACCAGCTGCTCGGCGGGTGCGAACAGCCGCCGCCACTCGCTGGCGTGGAGCTCGGGGGTCCGGTCACGACCGCGCGCCAGCGCCTCCGGCGCCTTTGACGAGGCCCAGATCTCGGCCCACAGCCGCTCGGCAACCTCGGGATCAACCCCGGCCTCGGCCATCACGTCAGCGCCGCTGGGGCTGTGGAAGAGCGTGTCGCCGAAGTCGAAGAGGACGGCCTCGAACCGGATCACGAGTTAAAGATCTTGGCGCTTTCGCCCTCGACGAGCCGGAATGGCGGCGCGCGCGCCCGTGTAATAGACAGACGGATGTCCTCGCCCCGCCCGTCCAATGCCGCCATCTGGGCGGCGATGGGGGCGATCTACCTCTTTTGGGGCTCGACCTATCTCGGGATCCGGATCGCGCTCGAGTCGCTGCCGCCGTTCCTGATGGCCGGCTTCCGGTTTGCGGTCGCGGGGCTGATCTTCTACGCCTTCGCCCGGCTGCGGGGCGCGCCCCAGCCAACCCGCAAACAGGTGCTCAACGCGGCCCTGATCGGCATCCTTCTGCTCGGCGTCGGGAACGGCGGAGTGGTCTGGGCCGAACAGTGGGTGGCCAGCGGGCTGGTGGCCGTCATCGTCGCCGCGGCCCCGGTCTGGATGGTCGGGATCGACCGCTTCTTCTACAAAGGCTCCGTCAGCTGGCCGCAGCTGCTCGGTGTCGCCGTCGGAATCGCGGGCATCGTGATCCTGGTCAATCCCACCGCCGGCGGCGCGACGCTCTTCCCGATCCTGGTCCTGCTTCTGACCAGTGTCAGCTGGGCGGCGGGGACGGTTTACGGGCGCCACGCCGCGGTGCCGGCGGCGGCCAGCCTTGCCAATGGGATCGAGGTGCTGACCGCGGCGGTGGTCATGGCGGGCTTCGGCCTGCTCCGCGGTGAGGCGGGCCAGCTCCATCTCGACCACGTCAGTCTCCGCTCCCTGCTCGCCCTGGCCTGGCTGATCACCTTCGGCTCCCTGGTCGGCTTCTCCTGCTACGCCTGGTTGATCCGCGCCGCGCCGGTGGTGCTGGTTTCGACCCAGGCCTACATCAGCCCGGTCGTCGCCTTGATCCTGGGCGCCCTGATCGTTGGCGAACGGATCACACTGCGCGAGGTGATCGCGAGTGCGGTGATCGTGGTGGCGGTGGCGCTGATCGCGACGGCGCCGCTGCTGATCCGCCCTCGCGACGCCGAGCAGCTGGAGCGGGTGGCTTGACCGAGTTCGACTACATCGTCGTCGGCGCCGGCTCGGCCGGCTGCGTTCTCGCCAACCGGCTGACCGAGGACCGCGAGACGACCGTACTGCTCCTCGAGGCTGGTCCGCCCGACACCCGTCGCGAGATCCAGATCCCGATCGCTTTCGGCTCGCTCTTCCGGACCGAGGTCGACTGGGCGTACCGGACCGAGCCCGAACCCGGGCTCAACGGCCGCGGCGTGGCCTGGCCGCGGGGCAAGACGCTGGGCGGCAGCTCCTCGATCAACGCCATGATCTACATGCGCGGCAGCCCGGCCGACTACGACGGCTGGGAGCAGCTGGGCAACGAGGGCTGGAGCTGGAAGGAGGTCCTGCCCTACTTCAAGCGCTCCGAGAATCACCTGGCCGGCGCCTCCGAGTACCACGGCATCGGCGGGCCCCTGGACGTGGCTCCCCTGCGGTTCGTGCATCCGGTGAGCCGCGCCATCGTCGAGGCGGGCAAGCAACTGGGCTGGCCCGAGAATCCGGACTTCAACGGTCCCAGCCAGGACGGCATCGGCGTGGTCGAGGTGACCCAGCGCAACGGCCGCCGCTGGAGCGCGGCGAGCGCCTACCTGAAGCCGGCCATGGCCCGCCCCAACCTGGTGGTGGAGACGCTGGCCATGGTCGAGAAGGTCAGCTTCGACGGCCGCCGGGCGACGGGCGTGCAATACCTCGACGCGCGGCTCCAGCGTCTGCTGGCGGTCGCGCGGCGGGAGGTGATCCTGGCCGGCGGCGCCATCAACTCGCCGCAGCTGCTGCTGCTCTCGGGAGTCGGCCGCGGCGAGCACCTGCGCGCTCACGGCATCCCGATGGTTCATGAACTACCGGGCGTCGGCCAGAACCTCCAGGACCACCTCGCCGTCGCGGTCACCTACCGGCTGACCAAGCCGGTGTCTCTGATCAACGCCGGCCGGCCTCGGCACCTCGGCCCCTTCCTGGCTCGCGGCCGCGGCATGCTGACCTCCAACGTCGCCGAGACCACCGCCTTCGTCCGGACCGATCCCAACCTGCCGGCGCCCGACATCCAGTTCGCCTTCGCGGCCGTGCTCTACAACCCCGAGCTGCCGCCCCCGACCGAGCACGGTTTCGCCCTCGGGCCGATGCTGCTGACGCCCAAGAGCCGAGGCCGGATCGAGCTCCGGTCGCCCCACCCGACCTATCCGGCCGGCATCCACCCCGGCTACCTCAGCGATCCCGAGGGCGAAGACCTCCGGCGGCTGGTCGAGGCGGTGAAGCTGGCACGCCGGCTGGCGGCGCAGCCGGCGCTCGGTTCCTACCGCGGCGAGGAGCTGCTGCCGGGTCCCGACGCGGACAGCGACGCTGCGCTCGAGGAGCACGTGCGGGAGCGCTCGAGCACGCTCTACCACCCGGTCGGCACCTGCAAGATGGGCGCCGACCGGATGGCGGTCGTGGACGACGAGCTGCGGGTCCACGGGCTGGAGAGCCTGCGCGTGGTCGACGCCTCGGTGATGCCGGTGGTGCCGCGCGGCAACACCAACGCGCCGGTGATCATGGTCGCCGAGAAGGCGGCCGACCTGATCAGGAAGCGGCCGGCTCCAGCAGCGCCATGAGGCGTTCGATCGGGAGCTCGTGCCCCGCCGCCAGGTAGCTCAGGGCCGCGTAGGAGAGCATCAGCGCGGTCAGCGCCCGGTAGGCGCCGCCGGCCGGCTGCCGGGTCAGCAGCGACATCAGCGCTATGCCGTCGATCGCACCCAGCGTTGCCATCGCGATCTCGCCGGGTGCGATCGGTGAGGGAGTGGGCAGCTCGCCGACCACGGTGTCGGCTTCGGCCGTGATCTGGCCGATCATCTCCTCGACCATCTCCTGGAGGGCATCGCGGATGCGTTGGTTCTTGAGGCCGACCGCGTACATGTCGAACAGCAGCTGGAAGAACTCGGGACGCTGCTGGCACTTCTCAGCCGCCTGCCGCAGCCCGGAGGCGATCCGCTCGAAGGGGTCCCCGACGCCGACCATCGCTGCTTTCCACTCCGCCACCATGCCCTCGTGCAGCTGGCGGACGACCGCTGCCAGCAGCTCCTCCTTGGTCCCGAAGTAGTAGTGAAGAAGGCCGGAAGAGACGCCGGCCTCGAGCGCTATCTCCTTCATCGAGGTGTTCTCGTACCCTTCGCGCCCGAGCACGGTGGCGGCCGCGGCGATCATCTGGGCCCGGCGATCGACCGGTTCCTCGAGAGCAGTCACGCTACGGCGGCGCCCTCCTGACCTGACGGTTGCCACGCCGCCCATCTTCGCAGGCCCGCGAATGGGCGCTCGAGCACTGCGCGGGATGCCGGCGCGGCGAGGCACTCAGCGGCGACGGCGGCGGCGGCCAGCGCGGCCGCGCCGAGAGGCGCGCCCAGAGTCCTCGCTCGGCGCATGGCGGATAGCGCGGAGGTCTCGCCGCCCGCCTCTAGGACCTGCTCCCAGGCGATGTCCCACTCCGGATCGGCGGACCAGTGATCAAGCTCGGCCCACTCCTCGGCGGTGATCTGGTCGAGGTTCTGCAGTTTCATTTCGACTCCTTTGACTGACTGCTCAGTCAATTTGACTGACGAGTCAATCAAAGCACATGGGCCCGGCCGGGTCAAGGCCGGCGGCGAGCTTTTTCCTGCGCTGTCGCGACCAGTACCAGGGCGGTCAGGAGGCCGCCCTCGATCACGCCGTATACGATCGAGCGTCCCAGCGGCTGGTTGAAGGGGCCGAGGTTGAGCAGGAAGGTGAGCACGCCGAGGAGCGGAAAGGCGATCAGTCCCTGCTGCCAGGCGGAAAGCGCCTCCCAGCGCTCGCGCAGCGGTTCTCGTTTCAACGAACCGGTTCCCCGTTCTCGTCGAGCCTGCCGCGTTCCAGCCGCCACGAGGTCGCCCTGCCGATGGGGTCGAGGTCGACGAGCGCGATCGCCGTCTCGCGGCCGAAGCGATCGGCGCCGGGACCCTGGTACTGGAAGACGAGCGAGCTGAGCCCGTAGAAGACCGGCACGCCGGCGATCTCCTCGACCTCCTGGAGCCCGTGAGAGTGGGCGCCGAAGATGGCGCTGGCCCCAGCCTGTGCCAGGCGCCGCGCCAGCTCCCGCTGGTCGGGCTGGACCTCCGCGACATGAGGCACGCCCCAGTGCATCAGAACGGCCACCGGGCCGGCTTCGCGGGCAGCGGCGACGGCGCCCAGAAGACGCTCGACGTCCTCGTCACCGGCCGCGCCGGCCATGCCCGGTCGATCATCGGTGGCCAGGAACTGTGCTGGCGAGACGGCGCTGGCGGCGATGAAGCCGACGCCCCCAACGCGCCGCGGCCGGACCGCCTCTCCGGCCTCAGAACCGATTCCGATCGCCGCCATTCGGCGCGCCTCCAGGCGTTCGGCGAGCTCGCGCAGCGGGCCCCAGCCGTGGTCGCCGAGGTGGTTGTTGGCGAGCCCGACCACGTCCAGCCCGAGCCGGGCCAGGTCCTCCACCAGCTCCGGATCGCCGTGCAGGACCAGGCCCCCGCGCTGGGGGTCGACCACCTTGGTCAGCGGCACTTCGAGGTTGGCGGCGAAGACGTCGACGTCGCGCAGGACTCCGAGCAGCGATCCGGTCGGGTGGCGCAGGGGCTTCATCAGGACGACGTCGCCGGCGGCGGCGATCAGGGTCAAGCTCTGACCTTCCGGCGGATGAAGTCGACGACCTCGCTGGGCCCGGTTCCGGTCGAGAAGACGCTGTAGCCGAGTTCCTCGAGCACGGGCCGGTCGGCCTGGGGAACGGTGCCGCCGACCAGGAGCAGCACGTCGCCAGCGCCCTCGGCGTCCAGCCGCTCCTTGAGCCGCCGGCAGTAGTCCAGGTGGGCGCCGCTGAGGATGGACAGACCACAGACCTCGGCGTCCTCCTGGATCACGGCCGCCACGATCGCGTCCACGGTCTGGTGGCGGCCGGTGTAGATCACCTCCATGCCGGCCTCGAGCAGCGCCTTGGCGATCACCTTGGCGCCGCGGTCGTGGCCATCCAAACCCGGCTTGGCGATGACGACTCGAATCGGATGATCAGTCTTGCTGGAGGCCATAGACGTCCCGCGCCGCCTCCGGGCTGACGAAGCCAAGCCGGACGTCGCGCCGGACCTGCTCGCGGTCGCGCCGGCCGGGATCGCCGTAGCCGCCGGCGCCCGCGAGCTGGAACGACACCACGTCGCCGTAAACGAGCTCGACCGAGGCCTTG
>DASUWN010000061.1:0-2827 GCA_036378395.1 Candidatus Dormiibacterota bacterium
GCCGAGTCGAAGTTGTAGGTGTAGCTGGGGCCGCCCCCGGAGACGGTGCCGGTATGGAGCTGGTTGGCGGCTAGGAACGATCCTCTGAACCGGACCCACCTGAGGGACTTTTGATCCTCTGAACTGGACCCACCTTCCGCACCCCGTTAGCCCCGATGCTCTCGGCTGTCTGACGGCCCTGAGCACCGGGAGGAGGAGATGCGAAAGGTGGAGTTGTTTGAGGCTATCCGCCGCGACCGTGCCGTGCACGGCTGGGGTGTGCGGAGGCTGTCCCGCGTTCACGGGGTCGGGCGAGGCACGGTCCGCCAGGCGTTGAACTCCGCGGTCCCACCGCCGAGGCAGGCGCCGCAGCGGGAGGCACCCGCGCTCGGTCCGGCGAAGCCGTTCATCGAGGCGGTGCTGGAGGGCGATCGGGAGGCGCCGCGGAAGCAGCGCCACACCGCCCACCGGATCTGGGAGCGGATCCGCAGCGAACTGGGGATCGAGGTGGCAGAGTCGACCGTGCGCAAGTACGTCGGCCGACGCAAGCGTGAGTTGTTCGGACCGACCGAGGTGATGGTGCCGCAGGTGAAGGACCCCGGTGCCGAGGCCGAGGTGGATTTCTTCCAGGCCGCGGTGATCATGGCCGGGCTCCAGGTGGTGCTCTGGTTCTTCCAGATGCGTGCCTGCTACTCGGGGCGGGTGTTCGTCCGGGCGGTGGCGCGTGCGACCCAGCAGGCGTTCCTGGAGAGCATGGTGCTGGGCCTGGAGCACTTCGGCGGCGTCTTCGCCGAAGTCAGGATGGACAACCACAAGGGCGCCGTCACGCGCGTATTGAGGGGACGGACTCGAGAGGAGTCCGACCGCTTCATCGCGCTGCGCTCGCACTACCTGTTCCAGGCGCGGTTCTGCCGGCTTGGGGAGGAGGGCGCTCACGAGAAGGGCGGGGTCGAAGGCGGCCTCGGCCACTTCCGCCGCAACCACCTGGTCCCGGTGCCCAGCTGTCACGATCTCGCCGATCTCAACCGTCAACTGCTGGAGGCTTGCGCTCGCGATGACCAGCGGACCACGGCCGGCAAGCCGGCCAGCAAGCTCGAGCTCTGGCGGCACGAGCTGCCGCTGCTGCGCGCGCTGCCAGAGGAGCGCTTCGGGACCGTCGCGCACGTCGACAACATCCGTGTCGACGACAAGGCGAGAGCGCGCGTCCGCTCAACCAGCTATTCGGTACCGGCGCGCCTGGCCGGGCGGCTGGTCCGGGCGGAGGTCAGCTCCGACCGGGTGCTCATCTTCCACGCCGGCGAGCAGGTCGCCAACTGGGAGCGCTGCTGGGAGCCGTACGGTCAGCGCCTCGACCTCGACCACTACCTGGAGGTGTTCCGTCACAAGCCCCAGGCCTTCTGGCGCTCGCTCCCGCTCCGGCAGGCACAGGAGTCCGGCCGCTGGCCAGCGCCCTACACCGAGCTCTTCCTGCTCCTCAAGCAGAGGCTCGGCGAGACCGGCGCCGCCAAGCAGATGGTCGACGTGCTCCTGCTCCACCGCCGCTACCCGGCACAGGTGGTCGACCAGGCCGTCGCCGGTGCGCTCGCCGCCGGCGCCATCGACGGTCGGGCGGTGGCGGTGCTTGTTCGGCGCGCGCGCGAAGGCAGACGTCCTGTAGTAGTCGCCCTCGACGTCGGCGGTCTGGAGATCTACCAGCGGCCGCAGCCTCAGGTCGACGCCTACGACCAGCTGCTCGAGGGCGGCCGCTCATGAGCAAGCTCAACGGAGCCGTCGACGCGCTGGTCCGCTCACAAACCAAGGAGCTCAGGCTGCCGACCGTCGGCGCCCGCTACGCCGAGCTCGCCGACCAGGCCGCGCGGGAGGGAACTCCGCATCGTGACTATCTGGCCAATCTCCTTGAGCTGGAGCTCGACGACCGCAGCCAGCGCCGGGCCGAACGCCGCCTCCAGGACGCGCACTTTCCGCACCGCAAACGCCTGGAAGACTTCCGCTTCGAGGAGTCGGCGGTGAAGGCTGCCGAACTCCACCAGCTCGCCCGCGGTGAGTACGTCGCTCGCGCCGAGAACGTGATCTTCATCGGCGACAGCGGCACCGGCAAAAGCCACCTTGCCACCGCACTTGGGATTGCCGCCTGCCAGCAGGGTCGGCGGGTCCGCTTCACCACGGTCGCCGCCCTGGTCAACGAGCTGGAGGAGGCGCGCGACACTCACCAGCTCTCCCGCGTGGTTCGCCGTTACGCCGGCATCGAGTTGCTCTGCCTCGACGAGCTCGGCTACGTCCAGGCCTCGGAGACCGGCGCCGAGCTGCTCTTCCAGGTCCTGGCGGACCGCAACGAGGTCGCCAGCATCATCGTCACCACCAACCTGCCCTTCGGGGAATGGACGCGCATCTTCACCGACGCTCGCCTCTGCAAGGCGGTCGTCGACCGGCTCACCTTCGGCGCCCACATCATCGAGACCGGGACCGACTCCTGGAGGCTCCGTCGCAGCCTCGAACAGGCTCGCAAGGACCCCAAGCGGTGATCTGTGGAAAAGTCGAGCCGCTGAGAAGCCCCAGGACGCTGCCAACTACCCCGCCGAGACCCATAGGACTCAGCTCCAGGAGGTGCGCCGGCTACCTCTGACCAGCCATCATTGACGCGCGGGGGTGGGTCCACTTCGGAGTATCTAAGTGGGTTCGGTTCGGAGTATCGAACCTACGAACCTGGGCCGATTGGCACATCCGGTCATCCCGCCGGCGTTCGCACCTCCTGAACTCCTTCACCCGCTACGCAGTTTCCTGGCCAAGCACCCATTTGAAACGAATGTGTTTGGAATGACTCGCTTTCCCGACGAGCAGGATCAGGACA
>DASUWN010000062.1:0-6761 GCA_036378395.1 Candidatus Dormiibacterota bacterium
GCCGGCTTCGGCCGCTTCCAGACGCTGGTCACCTACGCGGCCATCGTCACCGTCCTCATCGACCTCGGCTTCAACAGCCTCTACCCGCGCGAGGCGGCCCGGCGCCCGGCCGAGGCGGGCCGCTACCTCGGCAACCTGATCACGCTCCGCCTGGGCATGGCCGTGATCGCCTTCGGCGTGTTCGCCGCCGTGCTCACGGTCCCCCAGCTCGAGTACCTGCTGATCCCGGGCTTCCTGCTGATGCTGGCCCAGAGCTTCAGCGGCCTCCTCCGGCAGACCTTCTACGCCAGGCAGCGGGTCGGCTACGAGGCGGTCGCGATCGTGCTCGAGGGGGTCATCCTTCTGGTCCTGACCCTGATCGGGATCAGCGCCAACGCGGGCGTCACTTACTTCGTGTGGGCCTACGCCATCCAGTGGACACTCTCCTGCGCCTACGCGTTGACCGTCCTGGCGCTGACCCGAATGGTCAAGCTCCAGCTCCGCTTCGAGCCCCAGCTGCTGCGCACCTGGCTCCGCGCCAGCCTCCCTTTCGCGATGACCTTCGTCATCACGACGCTGTACTTCAAGTCCGACGTCCCCATCCTTCGCCAGTTCCGGCCCTACGCCGAGGTCGGCTGGTACACCGCCGCCTACAAGCCGTTCGAAGCGCTGCTCTTCGTGCCGGTCTCGATGCTCAACGTCGTCTACCCGATCCTTGCCATCTACCACCGGGAGGCGCCCGACCGCCTGCTGCTCGGCCTCCAGCGCTTCTACAAGCTCCTGCTTCTGGTCGGCTGGCCGCTGACGGTGGGCATGGTCGTTCTGGCCCCCGGCCTGGCCAAGCTGGTCGCCTACCCCCAATCCGAGCCCGCGCTCGCCATCCTTGGCGTCGGCGTGGTCCTGATGTTCGTCAACAACACCTTCATCGCCGCCCTCAACTCGATCGACCGCCAGCTCTCGTTCACCTGGGCCTCGGTGATCTCGATGGTCTTCAACATCTCCCTCAACCTGCTCGTGATCCCGATCTGGGGCTACCTGGGGGCCAGCTGGTCGACCGTACTCACCGAGACCGTCCTCCTGGTCTGCGGCTGGTGGCTCACGCGCCGCTACCTGGGCGGCCTGCCCTTCTTCCAGCTCAGCTGGCGGGTGGTGGTCGCCGGCCTGGTCATGGGCCTGGCGCTGATCCCGTTCCGGGGCGTCGAGCACGCGGGGGTGGTGGCGGTGGTCGGGCTGGGCGCGGCGGTGTATGGGATCGCCGTGCTGCTGATTCGAGCCCTCGACGCCGGCGAGCTGGAGCTGCTCCGGCGCGCCGCGAGGCGGTGACCGCCACGGTGAGCGGATGAAGACACCGCTCCGCCTGATCGCTGCCCGGATCGTGACCGACTTCGCCGTCGGCTCGCTGGCGGTGGTGGTCAGCTACTGGATCCGCTACAGCCTCAACCCGGGCCACATCAAGCCCACCGGCGGGGAGGCGCCCGATCTCCACCACTACCTCCCGGCGGCGCCGGCCGTCGGCCTGCTGCTGGTGGTCGTGTTCGCGGCCATGGGCGCCTACCGCTACCGGCGCGGACTCCAGTACATCGACGAGCTCTTCGCCACCCTGGGCGCGCTGATCGTGACCGCCGTGGTGGTCCTGGCCGCGATGGGCCTCTACCGCGAGCCCTCGTTCGAGTTCTCGCGCCTGGTCTTCGTCGACTGGGTCGTGGTCGCCGGGGTCCTGCTCGCGCTCGCCCGCTACGCGCTGCGCCGGCTCCAGGCCCGGGGGCGCAAGCGCGGCGTGGGCGCCGACCGCGCCCTGGTCGTGGGCTGGGGCGCCGCCGCCGACCTCCTGGTCCAGCGGATCCGCATGTTCCCCGACTACGGATACCAGCTGGTCGGGATCCTCGCCGACGGCCTGCGCCCGGTCGAGGAGCTGGCCGGAGTCCAGGTCCTCGGCCACGTCGACGAGCTGCCGGCCGTGGTCGGCAAGGGCGGCGTCGACGTCGTCTTCATGGCCCTCAGCGACGTCAGCTCGGAGCGCCTCCTGACCTTGATGGAGAGCTGCGAGGAGACCGGAGTCGAGTTCCGGATCGTGCCCTCGATGCTCGAGATCATGACCACCCAGGTCACCGCCGACCACCTCGACGGCATCCCCCTGCTCCAGTTCCGCCGCGGTCTCGACATCGACCGGCCCAGCCGCGCCTTCAAGCGCGCCTTCGACGTCGTGTGCGCAGCGCTGGGGCTGGTCCTGCTCTCGCCGCTGCTGGGGCTGATCGCGCTCCTGGTCAAGCTGACCTCACCGGGCCCGGTGCTCGTCCACCAGGAGCGGGTCGGTCTCGAGGGCCGCGTCTTTCGGATGCACAAGTTCCGCAGCATGCGGGTCGACGCGGAACGCGCCACGGGGCCGGTCTGGGCGAGCCCGGGCGACCCCCGCCGGACCGGGGTCGGCCGCGTCATCCGCCGGCTGAGCTTCGATGAGCTGCCCCAGCTCTGGAACATCCTCCGCGGCGAGATGAGCATGGTCGGTCCGCGCGCCGAGCGGCCCAACTTCGTACGCGAGTTCCTGGGCCGGCTCGACCGCTACCAGGACCGGCTGCGGGTCCGGCCCGGCCTCGCCGGCTGGGCCCAGGCCAACGACCTGCGCGGGCAGACGCCTGTCGAGGAGAGGTTGATCTATGACCTTTATTACATTGAGAACTGGAGCCTGGCATTCGACCTCAAGATCCTGCTGATCACCCTCTTCCGGGTTTGGACCCACAAGAACGCCTATTAGGGATCGTCCTCAAGCCGCGAACAGGACCGCTGATCCGGTTCGAGGAGCTGGCCGTCGATCCCAACCCGGTGACCCCGGACACCCTGCTCGATCAGGCCGAGTACGTGGCCCTCGACGTCGAGACCACCGGCAACCGACCCTTCCTGGTGATCGAGATCGGCGCCGAGCGTTTCCGGCTCGAAGGCTCGCTCTCGCTCTACGACACGCTGGTCGAGTGCCGCGCGCCGATCAACCGCTACGCGCAGCAGCGGCACCAGATCGACCGCGCCATGCTGGTGGGGGCTCCCGCCTTCGGCGATGCCCGCGCCGCCTTCCTCCGCTTCGCCCAGGGCGCGGTTCTGGTCGAGCACAGCCATGACGCGTTCGACACCTACCTGGTCGGGCGCGGTCTCCGGTATCCGCTCGAGCACCCGATCATCGATACCTCGGCGCTGGCCCGGCTGCTCCTCGAGCTCCCCGCTGGCCAGACACCGGGCCTGGCCAGAGTCGTGGAGGAGTTGGGCGTCGACGTCAGCCCGAGCCACGCCGCGCTCAGCGATGCGCAGGCGACCGCCGCGGTCTTCCGAGCGCTGATTGCCCGCGCCCGCGAAAAGTTCGGCTGGCGGCGACTGGGCGACGTGCTCGCGGCGCTGCCCCGGCCGGAGATCGACCGCTCGCGGATCGAACCCCAGCCCAAGAACAGCGCTGGGGCCGGCGCTAGTCGAAAAGGGTCATCTGGAGGTCGGGCTGGGGGTGGACCAAGCCGCTCAGGCCCACGCCCATCAGCCGGACCGGATGCATCTCCAGGTGGGATTTCTCCAGCGCCGCCCGCGCGGCGCGGAAGATCGTCTCGACGTCGTCGGTCGGGCTCGTCCGGCTCACCTGGCGGCTCACCAGGCGAAAGTCGGGGAGCTTGAGCTTCACGTAAACCGTTCGGGCCTGCACGCCGTCCGCGCGCAGCCGCTCGGTGACACGGTCGGTGAGGTCGCGAAGCGCGCGCTCCAGCTCGTCGCGGTCGGCGACGTCGTGCTCGAAGGTGATCTCGGCGCTGATGGTCTTGGCGGGCCGCGTCCCGTCGACCGGTTCGCGGTCGCGGCCCTGGGCCAGCCGCTGAAGCACGGCGCCGTTGGTGCCCACCGCCTGGACCAGGCGCTGGGTGTCGTAGGCGGCCAGGTCGCCCACCGTCCGGATCCCCATCAGCCGCAGCTTCTCCTCGTGCTTGGGGCCGAGCCCCGGGATCACGCCGACCGGCAGCGGGGCCAGGAAGTCCTGCTCGGTGCCCGGCGGCACGATCACCAGCCCGTCCGGCTTGCGGCTGGCGCTGGCGACCTTGGCCACCAGCTTGCTGGTCCCGGCGCCGACGCTGCAGGTCAGGCCGACCTCGGTGTGGACCATGAACTTGATCCGGCGCGCCACCTCCTCGGCGGTCGAGGTGCCGTGGCGCGTGCGCGCGGTGACGTCCAGGTAGGCCTCGTCGATCGAGGCGGTCTCGATCTTCTCGGGCGGCGCCCAGCGCCGGAAGATGGCGTGGACCTGGCGCGACGCCTCGCGATAAAGGGCGGCCTGGGGCGTCACCACCGTCAGCTGGGGACAGGCCGCCAGCGCCTCATGGAGCGGCATCGCGGAGCGGACGCCATGGGCGCGCGCCTCGTAGGACGCTCCCATCACCACGGCCCGCCGGCTGCGCCCGGCTACGGCCACCGGGATGCCGCGCAGCGCGGGGTCATCGCGCTGGTGGACGGAGGTGTAGAAGGCGTCCAGGTCGACGTGAAGAATTGTTCGCGACCACCCCTCCGCCCGTGGCATGGGCGCAGTTTAGACGCAAGATGTGGGGGTTAAGGTGAGCGTCGCCCGCATTGTGTCGCTGGTTCCGGGAGCCACTGAATCGCTCTACGCGCTGGGGCTGGGCGACCGCGTGGCCGCCGTCACCCACGAGTGCGACTGGCCCGCGGCGGCCCGCGCCCTGCCCCGGGTGACCCGCTCGACCCTCGAGCTGGACGGCCTTGAGGGCGGAGACATCGACCTCCGGGTCGCCGGCGCCGCGGAGCGGGGCGATCCCCTCTACGTCGTGGACACTGCCGCGATCCGCCGGCTCGAGCCGGACCTGGTGGTCGCGCAGGACGTGTGCGCCGTGTGCGCGGTGGCCGCCGACGAGGTGGTGAGCGAGCTGCAGGGGCTCCGCCTGCTGAGACAGCACCCACACACGCTCGAGGACGTCCTCCAGGGGATCGACGAGCTGGCCAAGGCTTCCGACCTCGAGGCCTCGTCGCTGACCACGCGTCTGCGGGCCCGGATCGAGGCCGCGGTGAGCGCGGTCGGCGGGCGCCGGGTGCGGGGTGTGTTCCTGGAGTGGCTCGACCCGCCCTACGCCGCCGGCCACTGGACACCGGACCTGCTCCGCGCAGCGGGGCTCGAGGACCCCCTGGCGCGTCCCGGGCTGCCCTCGGTGCCGATCACCTGGGAGGCGGTCGCCGCCGCCGAGCCCGAGGTGTTGGTGCTGGCGCCGTGTGGCTTCGACCAGGCGAGGGCTGAGGCCGAGGCGGGACGGCTGCGCGACGCGATCGCAGCCACCGGGTGCCGTCGCGAGATCGTGCTCGACGGCTCCGCCTACTTCAACCGGCCGGGGCCGCGGCTGGCCGACTCGCTCGAGGTCCTGGCCTCCGAGCTATGGGCCGATCAGGCGTAAGTGCCCTGGAGGTCGAGGAAGACGTCGACGCTGCCGGCTGAGTTGTAAATCGTCACCTGGCAGCCGGCCGCGGTCGAGGCGAGGCTCAGGTTGGGCAGGATGTCGCCCGGCTGGAAGTTGATGTCTGACGTGTTGGCGAGTACCGCCGGAGACGGATAGACGCCCAGGTAGCTGTAGGTGCTGGAGTTGAGGACCGTCGCCTCCAGGCCGGCGGCCGCACAGCTGGCCGGTCCCAGGGCGACGGTGACCCGCTCGCCCGGTCCGAGCGGCCCCACGTGTCCGCCCAAGCCGGTCCGGGTGTCAAATACGCGCAGCGGCGGCTGGGCCGTGTACATCACGCCCGGATCGCTGCTGAACCAGCCGGCGACGTCGACCAGCACGTCGGCTGAGCCCTGCGAGTTGATGACCTGGATGCCTCCGGCGCCGAGGCCGACCATGGCCCGGTTGGCGAGCACCCGGCCGGACGGGAAGTTGAGGTTCGAGATACCAGGCCAGGTACCGCCGGCCGGCCAGGCGGCGAGGTAGCTCGGTTCGGTGCCGCCGACCTCGGTCAGGTTGACCACGACCGCGGTCGCCGAGCTTGGAATTCCGTTCTGGCCGGCGACCGGGAGCGTGTAGCTCTCGCCGCTTCCGAGTGGACCGGGATGCCCGCCGGTCGTGGTGCGGGTGTCGAGCAGCCTGGCCGGCGCCGCCAGCGGGTGGTAGCTGCCGGCGTAGCTGGTCGCCGGTGCGAAGTAGCCGGAGAGGTCGAGGAAGACATCGACCCAGCCCTGTGAGTTATAGACCACGATCCCGCCGTCGGCTCCAAGCGCCACCGTGGTCATTGAGGCGCTGGTCTGACCCGCCACGAAGTTGGCGGTCGAGGCGTTGGGCCGGCCGGTGCCGCTGGGGAAGAGGACGATGTAGCTCGAGCCGGCGCCGTGGGAACCGGTGACGCCGACGTTGATCGCGGCCGCGGTGGCGCCGGTGGGAACGTTGAACTGGCCCGCCACCGCGACCGGCAGCGACTGGCCGGGTCCGAGCGGCTCCGAGGATCGGGTGTCGAGGATCCGCTGCGGAAGCAGGGGATGGAAGGCGCTGCCCGCGGGCGGCGGTACCGGCGTTGGCGTGGGGGTTGGGGTTGGGGCGGGCGTCGGGGTCGTCACCGGCTGAGCCGTCATGACGCAGTCCGCTGCGCGGTTGCTCCACAGCGGCTGCATGGCGAAGTACTGCGATCCCATCGAAACGTTGCCGGTCCCCGAGGTCCACTGGCACTTGTCGGCGATCTCGTTGCTGCCCGCGTCGAGCCAACCCGAGTTCGGGAAGGGATCGGTGACCGCCTCGGCGTACTCGTGCCCGCCGATCAGGCTGAACCCGTCGAAGTAC